>AP017606.1 GCA_002356515.1 Mesorhizobium loti
GTTCGGCGCGTGGGACCGCAATCTCATGACGGAATGGCATGCCCGCTATGGTGGGCGCGGCGTCATGATCTACTGGCACGTCGAGAAACGCGCGACCTGTGTCTATTCCCAGCTCAAGCGGTGCTCGTCTTCGGAAGTCGCTTCCATGATCGAAGGCGTTCTCCGCCATTGTACCGATATGGAAATCCAGCGCCAGTATGTCGACAGCCATGGTCAGAGCGCCGTCGGCTTCGCGTTTTGCCGCCTTCTCGGGTTCGAGCTCGCGCCGCGCCTGAAAGCAATTGCCCGCCAGAAGCTGGCGGTCCCAGAAGCGACGATACGTGCGCGATTGCCGAACCTCCTGCCGATTCTTTCCGGAGCGATCAGTTGGGATGAGATCGAGCAGCAGTATGACGAGATGGTCAAATACACCGCCGCGATGCAGACGAGAACGGCGGACCCGGAGGCGATCCTGCCCCGCTTTGCCCGTGCCGAAGTAATGCACCCGACCTACAAGGCGCTGAGCGAGCTCGGCCGAGCGGTCAAGACCATATTCCTGTGCCGCTATCTTCGGCAGGAGACGTTCCGCCGGGAAATCCACGAGGGGCTGAATGTCGTTGAGAACTGGAACAGTGCCAACGGTTTCGTGTTCTTCGGCAAGGGTGGCGAGATTGCCACCAACCGGCTCGACGAGCAGGAGATCTCCGCCCTCGCGCTGCATTTGCTGCAGGCGTCGCTTGTCTATGTGAACACCCGTATGCTTCAGACCGTTCTGGTGGAGCCGAAATGGGCGGGCCGGATGACGCCGGAAGATTATCGCGGCCTCACGCCGCTGATCTACAGTCACGTCAATCCTTACGGTCGATTTGACCTCGACCTGAATAGTCGGATTGATTTTGGCCGGCTAGCGGCATGACCGAGGCAATCCCACCCATCACATTTGGGTGCACCTCAGCGTGACGATCGAAAGTGACGTATGCTGCATGTCACAAAAGGGTGGATTCGTCAGCAATGTGACGATACAAGGAAGAAGCCACCCTAATGTGACGGATTCGCCCGTATGACCCGCGTCGGATATGCCCGCGTCAGCACAACGGACCAGGATCTCGATATCCAAGTCGCCAGGTTGAAGGCCGCTGGCTGTGAGATCGTTCGTTCGGAAACGGGATCGGGCGCATCACGAACCGGGCGCACTGAGCTTGAGACGATCATGCAGTTCTTGCGCGACGGCGACGAGCTTGTCGTCTTGCGTCTCGATCGGCTCGGCCGCTCCACACGCGATGTTCTGAACCTGGTGCATGAACTCGAAGAAAGAGGAGCCTCGCTGCGGGTGCTTGAGCCCGAGGTCACAACGGCCGGAAGCATGGGAAGGATGGTGATCACCATCCTCGGCATGGTCGCCGACATGGAACTGAAGTTCATCAAGGATCGCCAGCGCGCCGGGATCGCAGCGGCACGAGCCGACGGCGTCTACAAAGGCCGAAAGAAAAACGTCGATGATGACGAGATTCGACGCCGTGTTGCCGCCGGCGCCAGCAAGGCCAGCGTCGCGCGTGATCTGAAGGTCTCAAGAATGACCGTTTACCGGGCCCTCGACATTGTTCCGCAAAGGACAGCCTCACTCCCCGAAAAGCCGCCTGCCGCCAGTATCTCCTTGCACCTGATCATCGAGAACTTCAACAAACACGGTCGCGGCAGGAAGCCCGCTCGCGAACGGATCGAGGAAATGCTGGAGCGCGAATACGCCATGGTGAAAACCGGCAATTGCGACTACAGGCTGACGGTTGTCTACGACCGCGATCCGGAAGGTTCTGATCTCGATAGTGAAATCCAGCATCTTTATTCCGAAATGTTCAATATCGCCGAGAGCCACCGTTGCTCAATCGAGGCTGACATCCATGAGATCGGCGGAGAGGGGCGAAGCTGGTAGGGACGTTCGTTTTTTGTTCTTCACTTGGCCAAAATCGCAGCTTCGGGCCGACAGGGCCAAGTAGGCGCTCCAGGTTAGAAAAGCTGCCGGTATATCCACGCTCCTTGACGTCATGAAACAGATGCCGGCCGCAGCGATTCCCGTCTTTCCAGCACTGGGCCAAGAATTTCTCGAAGTACCAGGGCGCTCTCGGATTCAATGCCGCTCGACGCCTGTCCGGCGGCGTCTCGAATTTGAGCCACTTTGCCACGGTCCGCCGCTTGTAGCCGGTCCGTCGCTCGATCTCGCAATAAGATAGCCCTTCACTGTGCAATGAGTGGATCGTTGCGAACACCTCATCTCGGGATTGCCTGTGTGCCAGGCGCGCGCGACGCCGATGGAGCGCGGCATCGACGTTGTCTTCCTCGGACAGAATAGACCTTCCGGTCGATCGTCCGGATAGGCTCATCTGCTCTTCGACCGCCAGACGAAGATTTTGAACAAGGTGAAACCGGTCAGCGATTTGTATTGCCTGCGGAGCCCCTTCCCGAACCGCCTGTGCATAAAGGCCGCAACGGTCGCGGCTTACCACCTCGACGGAAGGGTTCCTTCTCAGCCAGTGCGCGGCACTCTCGACGCTCCGGTCTTCCAGGATGTCAACGACAGAACGTCGCTCGAGATCGACGACAATGGTGCCGTAGCGCCATGTCTTCCGCCAGCTCCAATCATCAAGTCCAATGATCCTGGCTGGCGGAGCGGCGCCTGCAGCGTTGTGTTTGAGGTGGCGCAAAATCGTGTCGTCGCTGACCGGCATTCCGAGACGCCGCATCAGACGCTCGGCAGGCCTTCCTCCAGTGGCATGGCCCAAGTGGCTGGCAATCTGCGCCGTCCGCGCTGTCCGACGGGCATGAGGAGCTGCAACAGAAACCTCATCGGAAAAGGTGCTGCGGCTACAGTCCTGAAATGTGCATCGCCAACGGCCGATGCGGAGTTCGACGGTTACTGTTTCCCCGTGCGCCGGGTAGTCCTGAAGGCGTCTAAGGCGCCAACCGTGGCGCCGGCGTGATCGTATCCCACAACCCGGACAGATCCCTTTTTCCGGTATCGAGGCATATACCTTCCAACCGTCCTTGCCCATTCGCACAACGCGCAAGACCTTCACGCCGCTGCCCGGAGCCCAGTGCTTTTTCGAATGCATGATCATCCTTCATGAGTTTTGATCTCACAGGATAATCCCACCACACAAAGTGAGGCAGAACCTTAAGTGATTGGATTTGCGTAGAATATAGCCGCCCTTGTTGGTCAACCCGCTCACGGTCGACAACGGATTGGTCAACCCAAGACGACAAGATTGGTAAACCGGAGCAGCCCTATCGACCAAGGTTCAACTCTGCGCTTTCACTGTCAATATCGAGCGACAATCGGGACCAGTGTGCGACGCCGCCTGGCATCAGACACGTCGGCCACGCCGCGACTCGACACGGTTTGACCAGCGCGCCAATAACGCACACGATCTTCTAAGCCCGGCATAATTCCGGACAGAAACAGATAATTCTGGACGGCACACTGACTATGCCAGTCGTCATTCGGCGTAGAAATGCCGTAGGCCACCCGCTATGTGGATGGCCTGAATGCGTCCGCACTGGCGATTGCGTTGCCGGCTTCCTCCAAGTCCGCGACCAGGCTCTTGATGGCGGAGTCTTTGTCACCCTCCCGAACCGCATCAATTATCTCAGCATGGTGCCGATGCCCTGAGAAAGATATTGGTGTGGTCTTTAGCAGGCTGAGCAGCGGACCGTAGCGCATCCACAAAAGTTCAATGAGGTTTACGAGCTCCGGGTTGCCGCAACGCTCGTAAAGGGCAAAATGGAATCGGTGATTGAGCTGAAGATAGGTCCTTGTCCCCAGAGCGCCGCGGGCTGCTTCCACATCCATTCTGGCGTTGATTTGCGCCAAAATGTCCGCGAGGTTCGGAAGTCTCTGTGCGACTGTCATCCCAACGGCCTTGCCCTCAAGATCCGTGCGCAACGTCAAAAGGTTCCGAAGTCGCTCGACACTGGCGTCCGGGATGAACATTGAACGGCGCGGCGCTGACTCGAGCGCGCGTGCCATTACAAGGCGGTTGAGCGCTTCACGAACCGGCATGTGGCTCGTCCCAAAAGCGTTCGCAAGTTCCTCCAATTTTAGCTTCTGGCCCGGTGAAAACTCCGCCATCATTATCGACCGCTTCAGCTCCTCGTAGACGTGCTCGAGGTCCGAATTGGTCTGGCGCGGCTTCAGCGATGGTAAAGTGGTGGCAGGCATTGTGACTCCAGGAGAAGACAAGGCCAGTCACACATATCGCGAACGCATTGCTTGATCAACGATCAAAGAGAGTTTTCTTGACGCTAGCGGACAATCGCGAAAATTGGGATTGACAGGCGCCATATTTTGACGGCAAATCCTTGATCAACGATCAAAGGGGAACGTCAATGTGGAAGGTTGGAGTTGATGTCGGAGGCACCTTTACCGATCTGTTCGCGGTTAACACTTTTACGGGAGAGGAGCGAACCGGCAAGGTTCTGACAACGCCCGAAGAGCGGTCTAAGGGCGTGCTCAACGCGATCGCCAATGCTGAGCTTAAGCCAAACGAGATTTCTCTACTCGTTCACGGAACCACGACTGCAACAAACGCACTTATCGAGCGTAGCTTCCCTGATGCCGCGATGATTACGACCGAAGGTTTCCGGGACGTCCTGGAAATCGGCCGGATGCATCGCGAGCACCTTTATCGGCCGTATCAAACGAAGCCGGCTCCACTGATCAGAAGGCGCTATCGATACGCGATAGCCGAACGAACCAATGCAAAGGGCGAGGTCGAAGAGGACATCGACGCCGCACAGCTCAAGCCGATCATCGCCTCGATCTCTGAAGCAGGCATTGGTTCGGTAGCCGTCTGTCTCATCAATTCGTACGCCAATCCGGCAAATGAGCGGAAGGTTGCGAAGATCCTATCGGAGGCGCTCCCGAATA
This sequence comes from Mesorhizobium loti, assembly GCA_002356515.1. Lineage (NCBI taxonomy): Bacteria > Pseudomonadati > Pseudomonadota > Alphaproteobacteria > Hyphomicrobiales > Phyllobacteriaceae > Mesorhizobium > Mesorhizobium loti. Next base: position 4,901 of record AP017606.1, read on the forward strand.
TTCGTGTGACGACTTCTGCTGACGTAAAGCCCGTCTTCCGGGAGCACACGCGTTTCACGCTAGCTTCAATCCGCGCAACCATTCTACCAGTAATGGCCGATTACTTCGAGCGGCTACAGGCTCGCCTACTTGAGGGTGGGTTCTCCGGCAACCTCATGATCCTCAAGAGCAACGGCGGGATGATGGGTGTCGACCAAGCCCGGCTGCGCGTTGAGGAGCTTGTGGAATCCGGTCCTGCTGGTGGTGTCGGGTACGCCACCGAGATAGCGCGCACGGCTGGTTTCCCGAACATTATTCACACCGACATGGGCGGAACCAGTTTCGACGCGTCCATCATCGAGGACGGCCAGGGCCTCATCACTCGGGAGTACGAGATCGAATTCGATATGCCCGTCGCGGTTCCAATGCTGGACATTCGATCGATTGGTGCCGGTGGCGGTTCTGTCGGATGGGTTGATAGTGGCGGTTCGCTCAGGGTCGGCCCCATGTCGGCAGGTTCTGTGCCAGGTCCAGCTTGCTATGGACGCGGAGGTACGAGACCTGCGATTACCGACGCCAACCTAGTCCTTGGCCGGATCAGTCCAGATCTCTCAGGAAAGTTCAAGCTGGACGTTCAAGCTGCCCGCGACGCGATTGAAACGATCGCAACCAAGCTCAATCTTACTATCGAGCAGTGTGCTGAGGGTATGATCCGGATCGCGACAGAAGCGATGGCGCAGGCCGTGAAGCTCGTGTTGGCGTCGCGTGGTCGCGATCCGCGTGACTATTGCTTTGCCAGCTTTGGTGGGGCTGGCCCCTTGCACGCTTGCGCAGTTGCGGAAGCGCTCGGCACGCCCACTGTCATTGTTCCACGGTATTCCGGCGTAGCATCCGCATACGGGGCTCTGCGTCTCGCGATCAAACACGACGAAGAGGTGTTTCACTACGCGCCGCTGACGGCAGAGGAACTCGATCGGGTTGGTGTGAAACTGCAGTCGCTTGGCGAAGCCGCCGTCGATGCGCTGGTCGCCCAGGGCGCGAAGGCCGAGGATTTAAGGGTCAGTTTCGTGATGCGGATGCGGTACGCGGGGCAGACATTCGAGGTCGACGTTGTTCAAGATCGCGGCGCAATAGACGATCGCGATGTTCAACAGCTGGCCTCGGCATTTCACGAAGCGCACATGCGCGAATTCGGCGTGAGATCTGACGATTTTCCGGTAGAGATTGTGGCCTTGGCAGTAACTGCCGAAGCGCCTTCGCCCGCCGGCCCCCTGGAATCCGAGCAGAATTCGCAACTTGCTCCTTTACAGCAGAAAGGTCGCAAGGTGTGGTTTGGCGATTGGACCGAAGCTCTCGTCCATGATGTCGCAGGTGCTCAGTTCGTGAGCGGTCCCGCTCTCATTGAGGATCCGCATACCAGCATTGTCATTCCTCCGGGTTGGGCCGCTCGGTTTGACTCAGCTCGAAACTGCATTCTGGAGAGGGCATGATGGCTAATCCAATCGATCCTATCACGTTTGAAGTTCTGCGTAACACGTTTGAACACGTCTGCCGCCGGATGACGGTTATCCTCCAAAAGTCCTCCTTCTCGCCGATCCTGTCTGAGAACCTGGACTTCTCCAACGCTATCTACGATCCGACGTTGCGCTTGGTTGGACAGACGGCCAACTGCCCGGTGCACCTCGCCGCGATGCATTTCAGCGTCCAGGCGGTGGCCAGGAAGTTCGGCATCGAGACTTTGCGTCCTGGGGACGTGGTGATCCTCAACGACCCGTACGACGGCGGTACGCACATCAACGACGTGACGCTGACGATGCCTGTCTTCTACGAAAATGAGCTGATCGGCTTCGCGGTAAGTCGTGGCCACTGGATGGATCTTGGCGGAGGTGGCCCGGGCGGGCAGGGCTTTGGTACGCATGTCGCAGGCGAAGGTCTTCGACTGCCTCCTTTGAAATTGTATCGCGACTACAAAGTCGATCAGGATCTGCTCGAAATCCTCCTTCGGAACACGCGAACGCCTCATTACGTCAAAGGCGACCTTCAGGCTCACATGGGCGCGCTACTTGCCGCTGAGGACGAGCTCCGCGCGACAGCTCGTAAGTACGGTCGGGCAACTCTTATCCAAGGAATGGGTGACATGATCGGTTACACCGAGCGCATCGTCCGGGCGGAGATCGAAAAAATTCCGGACGGCGTGTACGAAGGAGCCGATTACGCCGATTCCGATGGCATCACCGACCAGAAGGTTTGGGTTCGCGTCAAGCTCACGGTTTCAGGGTCCAACCTACATGTCGATTTCGCCGGCAGCGACCCACAGGTCGCGGGCGCGATCAACTCACCATTCGCGAACACAACTGCAGCGGTGTACACCGCTTTACAGTTCTTCCTCGCGCCCGATGCTCCGCCCAATGCTGGGATGTTCGCTCCGATTTCGTTGAGCCTGCCGGACGATTGTTGGCTGAATGCTCGTTGGCCTGCTCCGGTAGTCGGTTGCACGACCGTCACATCGGGCAAAGTGCAGAGCGCCATCTGGCAAGCTGTCGCCAAAGCAATCCCGAGTCTGGCGATCGCTCCAACCTGCGCAGACGCAAATTGGTTCGTCGCCGCTGTCCGTGGCCCAGGAAACCGTATCGATGTGTTCTCAGACATCCCTGCCGGCGGCTGGGGCGGCACGCCATACAACGACGGGCTAAACGTCACGCTGGATCCTCTGGGCAACTGCACAAATATGCCGGCGGAGGCAGCCGAGCTCCTCTACCCGGTGAGAGTCGAGGCATTCGACTTGCGCCAGGATTCTGGCGGTCCGGGAGAGAACCGCGGAGGGTTGGGCGCAAGGTTCAAGTTCCGGTTCCTGAACGGTGGCGAACTCTCGATCGAAACATCCCGTACCATTGAGGGTAGCCCGGGCGTCAACGGCGGCGGTATAAGCCCCGTCCAGCTTCTCGTTCAAGAATACCAAGACGGTCGCCGGGAGATTATCGGCGGACCTCGTCCCGACGGAACGTGGCGCAGCCCGCTTCTGTCCTCGCACAAATTTGGACCCGGTGAGGCCTTCGAGTTTCTGTCGACCGGAGGTGGTGGCTGGGGCGTGGCTCAATCCCGGGACCCAGAGAGAGTTCGGCAGGACGTGATCGACGGCTATGTCTCGCTCCAAGCTGCCCGTCGCGATTATGGGGTCGCGCTGGATCCCAACACGTTCGAACTCCTTCACGATCAAACCTCAAAGTTGAGAAACCTGGCATGAACAACGAGATATTTATCACTTGCGCCGTAACCGGCGCTGGGCCGGGGCCGCGAAAGAACTCGAACGTTCCGGTCACTCCTGCGCAGATCGCCGAAGACGTGCTTGCCGTTGCTGAGGCTGGCGCCGCTATCGCCCACGTCCATGTTCGCGATCCGGAAACGACCGAGGGATCTCGCGATGTGAAGCTGTACGCGGAAGTACTCGAGCGCGTTCGCGACAGAAACAACGATATCATCATGAACATGACCGCAGGTATGGGAGGCGATTTGGTCCTCGGCTCCAATGACCCGACCCAGCCGCAACCTGGCACCGATCTGGTCAACCAGAAGACGCGCCTCCTTCATGTCGAAGCGTTGCGGCCAGATATCTGCACGCTTGATTGCGGTTCCTACAATGTAGGCGAGGGAAACCTCGTCTACATCTCCACGCCGGAACAAATCCGCGAAGGTGCGCAGACCATTCGCGGGCTCGGCGTGAAGCCTGAACTTGAGGTCTTTGACCTTGGCCATCTAGACTTTGTGATGAAACTGATCGGGGAAGGCGCATTTGCCGGTCCGGCAATGATTCAGTTCTGCCTTGGGGTGAACTACGGAGCTCCTCCCACCACCACAGCGATGAAAGCGATGGCGGACGCGGTTCGAGGGTCGGACGTCGTCTGGTCGGCGTTCGGCGTCGGTCGGATGCAAATGCCGATGGTAGCGCAGGCAGTTCTTCTCGGCGGTAATGTACGGGTTGGTCTCGAAGACAATATCTGGCTCGACCGCGGCGTACCAGCGACCAATGTTTCGCTGGTGAAGCGGGCGCGTGAGATCGTGGAGCGGATGGGCGTGCGGATTATGTCCTCATCCGCAACGCGTGATCGCCTCGGCCTAGGTGCAGCCGCATGACTGCCCTTAAAGACAAGCGCGCGATCATAACAGCCGGCGCGAGTGGAATCGGTCGCGTAGTTACCAAGAAAATGATTGCAGCCGGCGCCAAGGTCGCCGTCTGCGACGTCGACGAAGATGCCGTCAACTCCTTCGCCGCCGAAAACCCTGACTCGACCGCGGTTGTATGCGATGTGGCCGATCCGACGAAGGTTCCAGAAGCAATCGAGACGATGTTGAAAGGCCTCGGCGGGGGTACTGACATCCTTTTCAACAACGCTGGAATCGCGGGACCGACGGCTGCTATCGAGGATATCTCTCCAGAAGAATGGGGCAGGACCCTCGATGTAAATCTTACGGCCCAGTACCTGTTCATTCGAGGCGTTATGGCTGGGATGAAGGCTCAGCGTTCAGGGGTCATACTGAACATGTCTTCGGCAGCTGGTCGTCTCGGCATGCCGATGCGCACGCCATACGCAGCGGCAAAATGGGCCGTGATCGGATTGACGCAATCCCTGGCGATGGAAGTCGGCAAGTTCGGAATACGGGTCAACGCCATTCTTCCAGGGTCTGTCCGCGGGCCACGGATGGAGCGCGTAATGGCGGCCAGAGCCAAGTTGACCGGACGGCCACTCGCGGAAATCGAGGCTGAAGAAGTGGCAACGATGTCTTTGGGACGAATGATCGAGCCAGAGGAAATCGCTGACCTAGCGATCTTCGTCTCGTCTGATGCCGGTCGATCGATCTCCGGGCAATCGCTGGGGGTGTGCGGCAACACCGAAATACTCAGATAGCTCATCTTGGGGAATCCAAAACTAGGGAGAATAAAATGAACTTGATGACAAACGTAATTGTCGCTGGCGTTTTCGCTTGCGGGCTCACGGGATACGCGACTGCACAAGAAACCATTAATGTCGGCGTCGTCCAGCCTCAGGCCGGTGAATGCGCTCAATGGGGCGTGCCGATCACCCGCGGAGTGCAGATCTGGGCCGAAGAATTCAACGCAAATGGCGGCATTGCTGACTCAACAGGTAAGAAACACCAGATCAAGGTAACTGCGTACGACAATAACTGCTACACGGCCGGCGATGAACTGACTGCCTTCCGGCGCGCAATCCTGGACGATAAGGTCAACTTCATTCTGCAAACCTTTACGCCGGCTTCTCGGCAAGCCGTTGCGCAGATCGCGACGGAAAACAAGGTTCTGACGACAAGTTACGGTGCTGGCTATCTCAATGCCAAGTATCCCTTCCTGATCGGGACGGTGACTGGTTCGCCGGCCTCGTATATGTTGTTGGTCAGCCACCTTCTTGAGACCCGGCCCGACATCAAGAAAGTCGCCATCGTGACGGCGGATCATTCGTTCGGCCAGGCTGCGCTAGCCTATTACAAGGCAGGTATCACTCCCTACGCGAAGCGCGTCGAGATCGTCTACTCCCAGCCATATGATCCAGCAGCGACATCCGACATGCTCGGGCTTGCAACGCCGATTTTTGCGTCCAGCCCAGACCTGATCGTCGAACTCGGGTTCACGCCGGGACAGCAGGCGCTGTTTATCGAAGCGATGGAGCAGCTTGGATACAAGGGGCTCTATGGTAGCGAGGGTTGGACAATGGGCTTGGTTACCGAGCGTGTTCCTGCCGCCCAGCTCGCGGGTCGCGTTTTCAGCGCATACGTGGTTGACGCCTCTGAGCCGAGCTTCAGCCCTCGCGTCTCGAATTTCTACAAGTCGTATGTCGAAAGGTACGGTCAGAAAGAATGGTCAGTGCTGGCCTCTGTGGCCTACGCGGCAATGACTACGGTGGAAGCGGGCATTCAGAAGGCATCTGCTCCCACTGGAGATGCAGTCAGACAGGCGCTGTTCGCGACCGATACGGTTGACCAGCCTCTGTTCGGCAAGTCTCGCTGGGGTGGTGCAGAAATGTATGGTGCCAACAATTGGCTGCTCACGCCGCTACCAGTCTACGTGACTGACGACAAAGGTGGCGTGAAAGTGGATGCGGTCGTCGACGTTGCCAAATGGTGGAACGCGAACAAGGACGCGGCGCTCCCGGTCCTCGCACAGGGCGGTCAGGTTCCGGCCAACAAGTAGAAACCCCAGCAAGCGAAGTGGTCGCGCTGATGCGACCACTTCTACGCCGCAGAGGTGGTCGACGCTCATGCAAATCGTCCTGAATTGTCTCTCGCTCACGTCGTTCTACCTTTGCTTCGCCCTGGGCCTGGCATTGGTGTTCGGAGTGATGCGGATCATCAACTTCGCTCACGGCGAGTTCTTCATGATCGGCGCCTACGCGACGTATTTGTGCGTCGCCACGCTTGCACCCCAAATCGGAGGACCAAGCGCCTGGCTCGTCGGCGCAATCGTGGCAGCAGGGATAACCGGGCTGCTAGGTGCCGTGCTTTACAGGACGGTGGTCGTTCCATTGGCTGACAAGCCGCTTGCGATTTTCATTGCGACGCTCGCGCTCTCGTACGTTCTGCAGACGATTGTCGTCCAGATATTCGGTCCGGTTGGCCTCTCCATCTCGCCCCCACTGCGCGGCGTCGTGAGCGTGGGAGGGGCAATCCTCCCAGCCTCGCGGGCAATGGTCATTGTAGCCGCGGCCGCCCTTTCAATAGGTTTATGGATCTACCTCATGAGAACTGAATCAGGTCGTCGCATCCGCGCGGTCGCTCAGAATCCTCGAGGCGCATTGCTGCAGGGCATTAAGACGCGGAATGTTGGCAATCTGACGCTGATTATCGGATCGGGGATCGCAGGCATCTGCGGGGCAGCGATGGGACCGATAAGCCAGATATCGCCCTACATGGGTGGTCCTGCTCTCTGGAAAGCGTTCATCATCATAATTGTGGGCGGGATCGGCAATGTCTGGGGAGCGGTGGCGGCGGCGGCAATCTTTGGGGTGCTTGATACACTTATGTCGCAGTTCGGCGGCGGGCGCTTTCTTGCTCTGACGAGTGCGGCCATCATGCTGTTCGTCCTTAGCGTAAAACCCTCCGGTCTATTCGGGGAAAAAGAATGATGGGCGCTCTGCATCGGGACATCGCAACCATCATCGTTGTTGGGCTTGCACTTGTCGTCGGCGGGCTCGTCGGCACCCCATACATTCTGGCAGTCTTGGTCATCTTCGGCATGGTCTCAATTCTGGTCTTGTCCTATCGGACTATCACCACGATGGGTGGCTGGTCGTTCGCCCACGTCGCCCTCATGGGCATAGGGGGCTACTCAGTAGCTATCTTCTCCAAAGCGCCTTTTGAAATTCCAGTCCTCGCAGCGGTGGCGCTTGGCGGGGTGTTTGCTGCGTTCTTCGCCGCAATATTGTCTTGGCCTGTTCTTCGCACCCGCCAGTACTACTTCTTCTTATCGACGTTCGCTGCGGGTGAAGCGCTGCGCCAGTGCTACATCCAAATCAAGGAAGTGACCGGCGGTACGGCGGGAATTGCTTTCATAGCCCGCCCTGGAGTCCTTCCTGATCCGTCATCAGCGTTTCAGTTTCTATGCCTTGTCGCGGTCATCCTCGTATTGCTGGGCCTGTTCTACGCAGCTCTGGACGCGTCCGACACCGGCAAAAAGATCAAGGCCGTCGGCGAGGACGAGGCCCTGTCGTCTTCGCTCGGTATAGACGCCTGGGCGCTTCGTGCACTCGCCTTCATTCTCGGCTCGTTTGGGGCTGGCATCGCTGGTGGGCTTTTTGCGTCTTACAACGGCATCATGTCTCCCTCCGACATCAACGCCATGTTGATGTTCAAGATCGTGGCCGCGTGTGTGATTGGTGGCACCACCCGATTTTCAGGGCCGCTGCTCGGTTTGCTCTTTCTAACCCTGATTGAAGAGATATTCCGGTTTGTGCCTGAGTTCGTGCCGATGATCTGGGGCATGCTCGTCATCGCCGCCGTCATTTTCAGCCAGCGCACCGGCGGAGGCTTCAGGCTTCGTAAGGTGACAAATGCTTGAGGTAAGGGAAATCAGCCGTGCCTTCGGACGCCTCAAGGCAGTTGATGGGGTTACACTTTCGGTAACGAAGAACCAAATCCGCGGTCTTATCGGCCCCAACGGATCGGGCAAGTCGACGACGATGAACCTAATCAGCGGCAGTCTTAAGCTTTCCGCTGGAAAAATCGAGCTCGAGGGGCAGCGAATCGAAGGCAAGGAGCCGCACCGAATCGCGCGGCTCGGCCTCATCCGAACCTTCCAACTGACCAGGGTATTCACGTCAGGTACTCTCCTAGACGCGGTCGCTCTCGGAGTCCGTGCCGCCAGTGGATCGCCGTGGAGTCCGGCCCGTTGGATCCCAGCGGGCGATCAGGCCGAAGTCAATCAAGCCGCGTTAGTTGCTTTGGAACGAATGGGGTTGGCACATCGCGCCAACGAACTCGCGGGCAATCTTCCTGGCGGTCTGCGACGGATCCTCAGCATCGCGACAGCGTTGGCAGCCAGGCCAAAGATCATGCTTTTGGACGAGCCGCTGGCTGGGCTGAACGCGACGGAAAAAGCGGAAGTTGCAAACAGAATCGAGAAGCTCAGGGCTGACGATGTTTCCATTCTGCTGGTCGAGCATGACATGAGGTCCGTCATGCGTTTGTGCGACCGAATTACAGTGCTGAACTTCGGCCAAGTCATTGCAGAAGGTACACCGGCCGAAATCGGAAGGCACCCGGACGTGATCAAGGCCTACTTGGGTCAGAAGAGGGATCGCGATGCTTGAAGCGCAAAATATCGTGGTCGAGTATGGCGGCGTGCGCGCGCTGGATGAGCTGAGCTTCTCGGCTCAAATTGGGGACGTCACCGCTGTTGTGGGCAGCAATGGTGCTGGCAAGACCAGCCTAATGAACACCATCTGCGGCTTGATAAAACCTGTATCAGGTGAGATCCGGCTGGATGGGGAGCGGATAGATAGTCTTGCTCCGGATGAAATCGTGCGCCGCGGCATTTCCTTGGTACCCGAGGGCCGAGAACTTTTTCCGCGTCTTTCGGTGCTCGAGAATCTGTTGCTTGGAGCGACAGTACGACCGGACCCCGCTACGAGGCGAACGACGCTGGGGCGGATATACGAACTATTTCCAGTGCTAGCGAACCGACAGAACCAGAAGGCTGGCCAGTTGAGTGGCGGCGAGCAGCAAATGCTAGCGTTTGGCAGGGCGCTGATGTCGTTACCGAAGTTGCTCCTGTTGGACGAGCCATCGATTGGCCTTGCGCCCATGGTCGAAGAGCAGCTCATCTTGGCGATAAGGGACTACTCGCTTGAACACGGGATCGGCGTCTTAATTGTGGAGCAGAACGCGATGCTCGCGTTGGAATACGCGCAACACGCGTTCGTGGTCGAGCAGGGCAGGGTTGCACTCTCAGGACCAGCGGCAACCGTCAGAGACGATCCGGCAGTCATCGCAGCGTATCTCGGCTAGCACCATTGCTGGCGGTCGTCCAAAACCGCATGGAGTTCCGATTGAACACTCACCACGCAAATCTGCTTCGGCAACCCAACCTGACCGCCGGTGTAGTGCATCCATGGCATTTGGACCAGTTCGGTCACATGAATGTTCGCGGCTATGCGCCCTTCTTCGATGACGCTTCCTTCTTGTTTTGGCATCAGTTGCAGCTGAGCCAGCAGAAGATGATCGATGAGTTCGGCGTTCATTCCGTGACACTCCGAGCTTCCACGGAATTCAAAGCCGAGCTGAAAAAGGGCGACTGCTTCTCAATCGTTGGCTGCGTTCAAAAGGTTGGCAATAAGAGCGTCATGCTCCAATTCTCTATGGTGGATCAGAAGAGTGAAACACTTTTCGCTGTCTATGAGACCATCGAGGTATTCGTCGAGGCGGAAGGCGGATCGTCGGTCACAATTCCGCAGCCAATACGTGACCGGTTATTGAAGTTCCACAAGGAGGCCGGCGTCGCTGGCACAATTTGACTATGAGCAGCGGCACGGAAGAAAATCGGGTGAAGAATGCGCCTCACGCCGTCATGGGTGGCGCGTTCTCCTGGATTGACGTTGCGGCTGGTCACTCAGATCCAGATAGCTCTTGGATCGAGATTCTAGGTTCTCTCCTATCGAAGATCTGGCTCCGCCGTCGTCAGTCAGTCGATGAACTGGAGGGCAAGCCTTCGATAGCTGCTTGCGCCCATCCTATCCTAGCAGTCGCGCCCGATTGCATCGTTTGCGTAGACCGTCCTGGGCCGGGTTGAAAAGCCCGATCGTTTTACAAAACTCGATTCTCGGAGAGCTCGCCCGTGACGTGACTCTCGCGCTAGCTTCGTTGCGTGCCTGTGAACTGGAGGGCTCCGTGTAGTCGCGGGCGCCATTGCGCGGGCGCGCGCGGGTCGCGACTACATTGAAGCCTGATTGAACTGAACTGCGGAATCCTGGCGGGGCCATGGGGTTTTGGGCTCGGCTGTATGCCCGAGGCGCCGGAGCGGCCTCGCTGATCGCTCTTGGGCGGTCGCCCGTCGTCGCGACGCGGGATGATGGCGACGCGAGAGTCGGCGCCATTGGGTCATTGATGCTGAGGTGCAGCGTTTATGGCGATGGCATTGGCTGGCGGCGCGCAAAGTTCGGGGCAGCAAGAGGATTTGTGGGCGCGCTCGCACGAAGTATGTCGTCACCGTTGAATTTTGACGGGGCCGGGCGGATGTGAAAAGGGCACGAGCTGCGACGAATCTGCCGGAGACGCGGCAGCCTCGGAGTGCGCATTTCGCACAAGCCGGACAACGATGGAGTGATGATGTGGACGCCTCCACCACCGGCGTCAGCAAGCATGATATGTGTTTTGCTGTTGCCTCCCGGGAAAGCGTAAGACCTTATGTCCTTCCTCGCAACAAAAATGATATGGCCGATGCCGAAGCCATCTGCGAAGCGGTGACGAGGCCGAACATGCGCTTCGTTGCCGTGAAGACAGCAGCCCAACAATCGGTTCTGATGCTGCATCGCTGTCGAGCTCTTTTGGTCCGGCAACGAACCATGCTGGCGAACGCAATTCGCGCGCACCTGGCAGAATTCGGCATCGTCATGCCGCAAGGAATTCGTACTTTGCTGACGGCCCTAATCGCGCCGAAAGATGAAGTAAACGACCTTCCCCATCTCGTCCGGGTTGCACTCGCTCCCATGGCAGCAAACCTCATCGAGCTGGGTCAGCGCATCAAAGGACTGGAAATCGAGATTGCGCGCGAACATCGCGGCAACGAGACCAGTCGTCGATTGGAAACTATTCCCGGATTTGGTGTCATGACATCAACAGCGATGGCAGCGACAGTGGCAGACCCGACAGCCTTCAAATCGGGCCGTGAATTCGCCGCCTGGCTCGGCCTGACGCCAAGAGAGAGTTCATCGGGCGGCAAGCAACGGCTCGGAGGCATCACCAAGATGGGCGACGGATATCTTCGAACATTGCTTGTTGTCGGAGCGACGGCGGTGATCCGCTTCGCCCGCGAGGAAGGATCCGCCAAGACGGCGTGGATCCGCAAGCTCATGGAGAAAAAGCCTGCGAAAGTCGTGGCGGTTGCGCTTGCCAACAAGATGGCGCGCATAGCCTGGCCGCTGATGACGAGAGGAGAGGTTTACCGTGTCATCCCCGCTTGAATTCGCGTGGGCTTGAACGCGACAACGAGTTGGTGAGGACGAAAGACACTTGACGAGAACCGGTCAGGGGCCGGGGGTTGGAAAGCCCGAGGGGTGCAGCGACTTTGAGCGCGCTGGAGTGTTTAAGGATCCAATCCGCGGAGATTCATCAGGGCCAGCGGATCAACATACCGCATCGAAGGCCGAACATATGGCTGCAACCGACCGATCTGAGAATGGTGCCGCTTTCGTCTTGCCAAGGAGGCGTCCACATATGCACCCCCAGACTGAGACAAGGAAAATCGCGGACAGTTTTACGGTGTCGGTTCTCGGGTGCCTTGTGCCTTGTTGCGTTCATGGATGATTGATTTCGCCGTTTTCGACGCCGGTCAAGTTTCTCGGCATTGCGGTGCACCCGCAGACTTGCCTGGACGATCACCGCTCATAGCGATGAGCGACGGCTATTCCGAGATGGCAGGCCGGGACAGGCGCTCCGGTTCTTCGAACAGCTCTACCGGGTTGAAAGGCAGGCCCGGAACGAAATCCCCGCCGACGGGGAAACGCGAGATCACAGCATCGCCGCTTCCGCCAGCAACATGGTGTCCCCATCCTCAATGCTCTCAAGGTATGGCTCGGCGACATCGTCGCAAGTGTCTTGCCGGACAGCAAGCTCGGCAACGCCGTCTCCTACACCTGAACCAATGGGAATATCTGACGCGTTACACCGAGGACGGCAGCATGCTGATCGACAACAACCTCCTGGAGCGCGACATCAGGATTTTCGCCACTGGCCGGAAATTCAGCGATACCGCCGACAGAGTCAGGGCCAGCGCCATCGTCTACAGCTTGGTGCTGACCTGACGCGCCTCATCCGTCGAGCAGCTCGCATGGTTGCGCCACGTTCTCACCGAACTGCCTCATCGCGCTTTCGATACTGATATCGACGATCTGCTGCCCTTCAACTTCGCCAAAACCGCTGCAGCCTGATCTGCCGGACGCGTCCGTCTGAAAGCGACCGTCGTTGACAAGGGCGGTGTCAGCGTGCGGGGAAATGGGCGCTTACGTTGTTGGCGATGAGCAGCCGTCCTTAGTTCATCCGGTTGTTCGCGCCCCCCGCAAACCCTAACCAGCCGAACCGGCGCTTGGAACACATCACCAGGCTCACATCATGGCGCGGGGCCAATGGCACAAGCCACTGCTTCGGACTAACCGTAAAAAGTCGAGCGTAATAAATCCGTAACATAAATTAACAAATTTATAATATTTGCTAAAAAAGTATCATGATAGAAATGCGCCATAGGTATAGAATAGAGGCGAGAGGATGGCTGCTATTTCCGACCCCGAACTAGCGACTCTTTCTGCTCGTTCACGTGGATTTTTCACGCACGCTGAGTTATTTGCTCCCGGGTTCTCCGATGCGATCTTGGTGCGCGGCAGGTTTGATCACGAAAGCTATACAGATGACCTATTTAACCTGCTAGCGTTACACTGCCCCGCCAGTCTGTCTGCAGCGGTGTCCATGCGCCGTGCTGAGTTCTTAGCCGGGCGAGCGATGGCATACGCGGCATTGCGGGCGCTGGGTCAAGCCGCTGCTGAGATTCCAATCGGCCCAGGCGGGGCTCCACTCTGGCCCCCGTCTTCCGCTGGTTCAATAACCCATACGCGTGGGCATTGCGCTTGTTTCGCCATCGCCGGTGGGAATTGGCGGGTAGGTGTCGACGTTGAGGCGCTGGCCAGCGGTGATGCTCTGGATGCGATTCTAAACATGACCACCAATGAGGATGAACGTGCCTTGATCGCTAGACAAGTGGTCCTCGCTCCAGACTGGCTGGCGAGCCTGGTTTTTTCGGCCAAAGAAACACTCTTCAAAGCGCTCTATCCTGTGGCAAGGCGCTTTTTCGGATTCGACTGTGCAGAGTTACGAACGACGCCCAGAAACGGGCAACTCCGACTGCATCTAACACAAACTATCTGTCCCGAATTGATCGAGGGTCAGCACTATGACATTCGTTTTAGCATCGCTGCTGGCCATGTGTTGACCTGGTTGGCAGTAACACACCAGCATGTGTCAATGTAGCGGACTCCGGCTGATACATTGTTAAGACTCCAGAAGCTTCGGAACCAGGGCCCTAGGCGGCTGCCGTCCGCCGCCGCGCCCGTCGATCAGGATAGCGCGTCTCCAGCAATACCACGCGGTGGTATGAGATACCTTGTGTCCAGCCTTTTTTTTTCACGCCGTGATTTTGATGGCCGCGCGACGCTGTTGAGGGTCGTAGAGCGCCTTGTTGCGCCACGCCCTCCAGAGGACTTGAAGCCATGCTCGGGCGAGAATTCGAACAGCGTGCGGGTGCTTGCAGCCACGGTCACGGGCTTTGCGATAGACGGCCGCGGCCCAAGCGGAGGCGTGACGGGAGTTGTCGGCAAAGCAGGTGAACGCCAATCTCAGGTTCTTGTTGCAGGCCCATCGGAACACAACGCCTCGGCTTTTGCCGGAGGCGTGGGTCACGGGACAGACGCCGGCCTCGGCGGCAAGTTGGTCCTGCATCAGGAAGCGCTCGCGCACGTCGCCGAGCTCAGCGAGGATCTGGGCGGCGCAAATGCGGCCTGCGCGCGGGAACGACATGACGATCTTGCCGTCGGGCAATTGGGCGACGGCGTGCTCGATGTGCGAGGACAGCTTGGCGATCTCGCAGACGAGGCGTTCGGGAATGGCGACCAATGCGCCGGCCAGCTCGCCTTTGGCGCCGGCCTCGGCGTCACCGGCCAGCCCTGTCGGCGCGGCTCGCAGTCGGGCCAGCAGGTCGGCCGGCGAACGGCGCCCACGGTCGGCGTGTTGCGCCATGAAGCTAGCCAGACGTTTCTCGCCCAGGCGGCTGGCGCTGTCGGGAGTGGGATAGCGACCGACGAAGGCGAGCGCGATCGGGCTGTCGATGGCGGCGAAAATGGCGACTGCCCCTGGCCAGAAGCCTTCGAGCAGATTGCGGAGCTGGTTTGCCAATGCGACACGCTGGGCCACCAGGTCGTCGCGGCCGCGGACCAGGGCGCGCAACGCCAGGAAGTCATCGGAGACCGGCACAAGAGGCCGGAAGCGATGTCCGTCGGTGCGCAAGATGTCGGCCAACATGAAGGCATCGCCCGGATCGCTTTTGCCACCGGCGGCGTGGTACCGCGGCCTGCAGGCCTTGACGACGTTCGGATGGACCGGGATCACGGGATACCCGGCCTCTACCAAGGTATCGACGCCCAGACCGGGTCGCTCGATGGCAATACGCAGTTCGGCTGGCGCCGCCACGCGCTTGGGCCGGCCTACCATGTCAGCCAGCCCAGCCGAATCGTGGCGGACATCGAGACGCACGAGGACCGGGTCGACGCCGTCAATAACGCACATGGCATGGCTTACGCCGCCCCAGTCCAAACCTGCGTGAAATGGCATATGACCTTCTCGGATTGCTTAAAACTCACCCGAGCTGGGAGATCGTACGGATCGCTCACTGACAGGCGCTCTGCTGGCCAGCACTGGCGCTTCACCCTGTGGTCCCTCGCGGTCTCCCGGCACCTGCCGCGCGGCGGTCTCACACGGGCCGTCAACCGGCAAGCGCGCTTGGCCGTCACTGCAGATGCTCGGGCTGGCGGATGCTACGCCACTTGATCGCTTCGCACCCGCCAGCCCTGCTGTGCCACGCGTTTGCGATGCGGCCGCACTTCGTGCGTGGACCAGCGGACCAGGGTTCGGGTGGGCTGGTGCCCCGCCGTTTTGATGCAGCGTGAAACGTGTTCACAGAGGCTTTCGAAGCACCCATTCCTGATGTCATCCCCAGTATTTGGAGATCATGCCAAATGGCGACAAAAACCTTGAAGTACCAGATACCACCATTGAACGCTTCCCCGAGTTCGGCGATTGAGCATGTCTATGCCGAACTGAAGAACGCTTTGATGTCCGGGGAATTTTCGCCCGGGCAGCCGATGCGTCTCGGAGAACTGGCTGTCGCATTCGGCACAAGCCACATGCCGATCCGCGAGTCGCTCAACCGGCTCAGCGGCATCGACATCCTCGAACGGGCGCCGCGTCAGTCCGCGCGCGTTCCAATAATCACTGCTAAAGGCCTACGCGATCTTCTGGAAGTGCGCCTTCTGAACGAAAGGCAGGCCATCATCTGGGGGGCAAAGAAATCTACCGGGAAGAGCCTGAACTATATCAGAGAAATCAATGTCAAGATGGATCAACTCAATCTGGGGAAGAACGCTGAAGTGAAGAAGTATCTGAAACTGAACCAACTGTTCCATTTTGCCGTTTACAACCTCTCTCAGAACAAAGTCTTGATGAACACGATCGAGACGCATTGGCTTCATGCGGGCCCGATCCTCAGCCTGAGGCGAAAGGAACCAAATTTTGCTCCGGGCCACCATAATCATCGCGAAATCATCGACCAGTTGGAGAAGGGCAACGGCTTGGCAGCCGCCGACGCCCTCGAGCGCAACATCATAGAAGCGCATGAGCAGATTTTTGCGATTCTTGACAAGTCCGACCTGAAGGATCGTGCGGGAAATAGGGTCGGTGCCTAGCTTAGGTAGGAACGCGGAAGCGTGCCTCGGGATGGTAACAGCTAGTATCCCTTGCTCGTCGAAGGCCATGCACGCAATTGCGGCTGTCGAATGCGGCCGGCATGGGGGAACCGATATTTCGGCGAAATCCAGCCGCCGCACGTCAGGCTGATCGCAACGTCATCGCCGCACCACCCCCTCTGGAAATGCGGTCGTTTGAAGCCTGCATCTGCATACCCATGGGACGGGCGGCCACCTGATAGACAAGTCTTCACCGAGTGGTTGTGGCGTAGCCACAAATACGGATGCGTCTTTCTTATGCCTTCGAGACCGGCAGCGAGCTGCCCCGAGGAAGGACTACTGCATCCGGCGAAACTCGCACGCCTCGACCAAGATGTTAAACAAATGTGAAGTTTTGTTGAAAGGATTGACTGTGTAACTTGTCACGCATACACCGAAGCAAAGCCGTTTGGCAGTGTCCTCGCATTCTGAGTGAAAAGATGCAGAGTTTAACAAGGGCCGCAGGTCCGTCAGATCGGACCATTGCAGCTTCCGTGCTTTGGTATGCATCCGAATTTCCTCGTCGTCCTGCTGTCATTTTCGGAACAGAGGCGATCAACTACATGGATTTGTGGCTGCGAGCCTGTGAGATAGCTCGTGCCCTAAAAACTGGACGTGAAGCGGGTTTGGACCGCGTGGCCCTTTATTTTCCCATCGGTATTGACCGGATCGCGGCGATCCTCTGCTGTCAAATCCTAGGTGTTTCCTACGTTCCTGTGGAACCAAATCTTCCAGCGAGTCGCATTCGCGAGATGCTTGCGCAAGCGGATCCGAGCGTGCTCCTCAGTTCATCGGCCATCTGTTCGGCGATCCTCAAGGAGGTCTCGTCGTGCCCGACAGTGATGGTCGAGGAAGTTGGAGTGGGCGCCGCTGATCGTGGATCGTTGAGCCGAGATTTGGCGCTGCCGCCGAAGTCCGGTGGCTACGTTATCTTTACCTCGGGTTCGACTGGCAAGCCGAAGGCAGTCAACATGGGAGGAGCAGCACTTCAAAACCTCGTGGACTGGCAGATCGAACTTTCGACGCTGTCAGACAATGCGGCAACGGCTCAGTTCGCCCCCATTTCGTTCGATGTATCGTTTCAGGAGATATTCTCCACGCTCTGTTCTGGTGGGAGTATCGTCCTCCTAGCGAATGAACAGCGGATCGACCCCGATTTGCTTTCGGACGAGATACTGCGTGCCCGGGTGGAGCGATTGTTTCTGCCATTTATCGCTCTCCAACAATTGGCGTCGAATTGTGTGGAGCGCAATTTGTTTCCCGACAGTCTACGGGAGATCCACACCGCCGGCGAACAACTCGTGGTCTCTTCCGCTTTGCGCGAGTTTTTCATCAAGCTCCCCCAGTGTCGGCTCTTCAATCAATATGGTCCCTCCGAGACACACGTCGTCACCTGTCACGAGCTTGATAGCAATCCAGCGGAATGGCCTAGGTTACCGCCTATCGGTCGGCCTCTACCGAATGTCGTACTGTTCATTTTAGGTGAAGATGGCCGACCGGTGAGGTTAGGAGAGGTGGGAGAGTTGTATATTGGTGGCGTCTGCCTCGCGCAGGGGTATTTCCAGGACAAGGAGCGAACAGACGAACGGTTCATGACTATAGATATTAACGGCACGCTAACGAGATTGTATCGGACCGGCGACTTTGCGACATCAGATGAAAGTGGTTGTTTTTTCTTCTGTGGTCGCCGAGACCACCAAATCAAGATCGATGGCTACAGGGTTGAACTTGGGGAAATTGAGAGCGTTATAGCGGATCACCCAGACGTAGCCGAAGTCGCCGTGGTTTTCGATCGTGATGCAAATGGAACGGGACGACTGATCGCCTGCCTGACGAGCAAAGATGGGGCGCCAACCGACTGTCTCGAGACAGTAGTTCGCGCCCATGTCCGTGAGAAGCTCCCTGGCTACATGGCGCCAGACCGTGTCCAGATCATCGGCGCGATGCCTAAAACTGCGAGTGGCAAGGTCGATCGGAAATCAATCGCGGAAAGGCTGTGTGCCGAAAAGGTCAACCCCTCGGCACCGCCTGTCGAGAAGCCAGCCTGTGCCACTACGAGCGGATCGGTGAAGAACAGCGATCTGTGCGGCGCGATCACCTCTTACTGGCGGGAGCTCCTGGACCACCCCTTGCTCTCGGACTCGGATAATGTGTTCGATTTTGGCGCGCGTTCGATCATGGTCCCGGAGCTTCAACGCCGCCTTCGCCGTCAATTCGGGATTAGCATGCCCGCGATCTTGGTCTTCCGGCATCCTTCGCCGAGGGAGCTTGCAGACTTTTTATCGCGAAGATCGGTGAAGGGCGATGCATTGAACACTACGTTGGCTGGTCTCGCAAACCGGCGTGTGTCGACCAAAAGACGCGCTTCTCCGCGCTGATCCTGGGCAGCGATGACCCCTCCAGCAGATCAGATTAGCGCGCTCCGGAAGCCAAAAAGCAGATAAACGGACCAGCGACGAGGCAAAAATGAACGGCCCCATTCACAGAGCTACCCCCATCGCGATTATTGGAATGGCCTGCCGGTTCCCCAATGCTGATACGCCCAAGGCATTCTGGGAAAACATTGTTGCCGGGCGCGAGAGCGTTCGTGAGTTGTCGGATGTTGAACTCGCCGGCGCGGGCGTCGAGCCCGAGGAGTGGGAAGCGGACGATTATATCCGCCGCGGCGCCCCTCTTACGGGCCTCGGCTACTTCGACGCTGACTTCTTCAGCATCACGCCTCGTGAGGCGGCTCTCCTCGATCCGCAGCACCGACTATTCCTGGAAAACATTTGGCACGCCATCGAAGATGCTGGCTACGCCGTCCGTTCGACCGAGATGACGACGGGCATCTATGCTGGCTCCGGCCCGAGCAGCTATTTCGCCAGATGCGTAGCCGGCTTGCATGATTTCCGCAAGGAAGGCATGCTCGACTCCATGTCCGGCTTCCAGGCCATGCTGGGAAACGACAAGGATTACCTGGCGACTCGGGCGGCCCATCGCCTCAACCTCATCGGTCCCGCCATCAACGTCCAAACAGCTTGTTCAACCTCACTCGTAAGTCTCCATCTAGCCTGCAGCGGTCTTCAGAACGGCGAATGCGACCTGGCGCTGGCGGGCGGTGTCACGGCAATCGTTCCCGACGGTGCTGGCTATCGCTATCAAGAGGGCATGATCTTGTCCCGCGACGGGCACTGCCGTCCGTTCGATGCCGATGCCAGCGGCACGGTGTTTTCGAGTGGCGTCGGTGTGCTTGCGCTTCGAAGACTCGATGACGCGCTTGCCGATGGTGATACCATTCACGCTGTTATTCGCGGTTCGGCGATCAACAATGATGGAAACGACAAGATCAGCTTCTCGGCGCCGAGCATCGAGGGCCAATCGAGCGTCGTCGCAAGAGCACTGATGAACAGTTCAATCGCGCCGGAAACGATTTCCTACATGGAGACTCACGGAACGGGCACGAAACTGGGTGATCCGATCGAGATCGAAGCCCTCCGCGAAGTCTTCGCCGGCTTTCCGGCGGACGTCGCACCGATCACCCTTGGTTCGGTGAAGGCCAATATCGGCCATACGATCGCCGCTTCCGGCGTCGCGGGTGTTATCAAGACCGTCATGGCACTGAAGTCGCGAACCTTGCCGCCAGCGGTCAATTTCAAGACGCCCAATCCGGAAATCGACTTCGATCGCCTTCCCTTCGCCGTGCCGGCGAGCGCTGTGCCCTGGAAGTCCGAGGGTCCGCGACGCGCGGGCATCAGTTCGTTCGGCGTGGGCGGAACGAATGCCCATGTCATTTTGGAGGAAGCACCGGGCCAGACGAACGGTTCATCTCAGCCGGACGATACGCCGCACCCCCCCGACGTACCTCGTACGCTGAACATTTCGGCACGCACGCCACAGGCCCTGGCCACCGTGGCCAAGAGTTTTGCCTTGCGACTCGATATGGCACAGCCCGACGAGCGCGACACCATCTGCTTCACCGCGAACACCGCCCGCCGCGCTTTTGAGTATCGGCGTTTCGCGACCGGTCGGACAACTAGGGAGTTGGCCGAGAGTCTTCGCGCAAGCGATCATGCCCGCGTCGATGTCTCCAAACACGTGGTTCCCGCCGCCCTGTTCACCGGACAGGGCGGCCAGGGCGAAGCTATGGGGCGCGGGCTCTACGAGAGCGATCCGATCTTCCGCAAAGTCTTCGACGCCTGTGACGCGGTGGTCGCACCGCTTCGCAAACACGGATTGGGCGACATCCTTTACGGCGACGGGACGCTCGCCCATTTCGTTCACGACACCGAATATACCCAGCCCGCCCTGTTCGCGATCGAACTCGCACTCGCCCGAGTTCTCGAGGCTAGGGGCTTCGTCCCAGAGATCGTCATGGGACACAGCATTGGAGAATACGTGGCGGCCCATCTTGCCGGCGTGTTCTCACTCGAGGACGGGCTAAAGCTGATCACCAAGCGCGGCGAACTGATGGGTCGGCTTCCTCGCAATGGCGGCATGGTCGTCCTGACGGCTGATCCGGACACAGCCACTCAGATGATCCGGGACAGCGAAGTCGAGCTCGCCATCGCGGCCGAGAACGGACCAACCAGTACGGTGGTCGCGGGCGAGACTGACGCACTTGAAACGCTGATCAAGGTCGCCAAGGAAAAAGGCGTCCGCACGGCGCAGTTGAAGGTCTCGCACGCCTTTCATTCGCATCTCATGGATC
The DNA here is from genome assembly GCA_002356515.1 of Mesorhizobium loti. Taxonomy (NCBI): domain Bacteria; kingdom Pseudomonadati; phylum Pseudomonadota; class Alphaproteobacteria; order Hyphomicrobiales; family Phyllobacteriaceae; genus Mesorhizobium; species Mesorhizobium loti. The sequence continues at coordinate 25,835 of AP017606.1, forward strand.
CAATCCTCGAACAGTTTGAGGCGTTCGCGAGCACCCTCGATTTTTCCAAGCCCGACGGCCGACTGATAAGCGCGAAGACTGGCAAGGTCGCCGGCGAGGAAGTCGCCGATGCGCGCTATTGGACCGACCACGTTCGCCAGCCCGTCCTGTTCCATCAGGGCATGATGACTGCGCAGGAAATTGGGGCGAATCTCTTCCTCGAAATCGGACCGCACCCGGTCCTCACGCCGATGGCGCAGGCGGCCCTAGATGGCATTGCCTCGCAGTCGCAATTCGTCTCGAGCCTCAATCGCACCCGCAACGACGAAGAGGTTCTCGCCGAGACGGCGGGCCGCCTTTTCCTCGCCGGCCTTACGATCAATACGCTCATCGATCTGCCGGATAATGAACGCCGGCTCGTCGATCTTCCGCTCTATCCCTTCGAACGTCAGCATCACTGGATCGAAACGAGAGCGAGCGACCGGCTGGCATGGCACTGCCGCCGCGAATGGCACGCGGAAAAGCAGTCAGCGCCGCAACCGCCGAAAGACAAGGCCCTCTGGATTATCCTGGGCAATGCCCTTGGTCTCGCCGGACGCTTAGCTCAGGCGATCGAGAAGCGGGAAGGGCCGGAACAGACAGCGGTCGTTCTTTCGAATGTCGACACAGGTCTCACAGGCGGTGTGCTCGACGCGCATGTCGCGGGGATCATCGTCACCCCTGAGAGCGCGGAAGGCGCGTCAAGTGGACAGATCGGCGAGGCGGCGCACAGCCACGCCGCCACCCTCATGCAGTTCGTCCAGACGGTTCAGGCAGCCACTAAGAATGGCAATCTGGCGAAGGCGAAGATTTGGGTCGTCGGCCAGTCCGGCCGTGCCGTGCCGCAAACAGACACACCAATTCCGTACGCCGCTCGTCCAGCCTCACTGGTCAGCGCCTCACTGCATGGCATGGCGATGGTGCTCGCGAGCGAACATCCCGATCTGTGGGGGGGCGACATCGATCTCGGCGCGGAGCCGAGCGACGCAGAAATCGCGGTCGCGATCGGCATTCTCGTCGGTGGCTCTGGGTCGGAGACCGCCTACGCCGTGCGCGGCGAGGAACGCTACGTCCTGCGCCTCAGCGAAAGCGGCGATGTCGGTACGGATTGCCCGGTCGATCCGCAGAAGATCTATCTCGTCACCGGCGGGCTTGGCGCTCTCGGATCGCTAATGGTCGAATGGCTGATCAATCGCGGTGCGCGCCGCCTCGTGCTTCTCAACAGGGACGTCGCGGACGGGGCCAAACAGGAACGGCTTGAAGCCCTGCGCCGTTTAGGCGCTGAGATCGCGGCGCATGCGGTTGACATCGCCGACCAAGTCGGAGTCGAGCGAATCCTGGGCGATCTCTCGGAGGCGGGCCATCAACTCGGCGGGATCATCCACACCGCCGGCGTCGTTCAGGACGCCACGCTCGGATCGATCAAGGAGGCGAGCGAACTCGAACATGCACTCCGGGCTAAGCTCCAGGGTACACTCATTCTCGACAATGCGAGCCGTCGCTTCTCACCCGACTTCTTCGTCTGCTTCTCCTCGGTTAGCGCGCTTCTCGGTATGAAGGGCCAGGCGGCTTACGTGGCGGCCAATGCCGCCATGAACCGCATCGTCGAGGGCCGCAACGCCGAGGGGCTGCCAGGTGTCAGCATCGAATGGGGCCCGTGGGCGGAAACCGGTATGGCATCCGGACTCGACGAGCGTCTGCGCAAGCGCCTAACCGATTTCGGCCTGCTCGCGATCCGCAACCGGGAGGCGCTCGAGCGGCTGGAGAGCCTGTGCGCCTCAACTGGGACGCTCACCGCAGCGCCGATCCTGTGGCGACGTTTCTGCAAGAAGCAGTACGGGCAGACGCCGGCTTGGCTCACGCCTCTGTCGAATGTGCAGAAGAATCCCCAGGCGGCCAATGACGACGAGGCGACAGATCCACTTGCGCGGCTCTTCGGCCCGGTCGCACCGAGCGATCGCAGTCAGGCGATCGAAAGCTTCCTACGCGGAGAGGTCGCCCGTGTGCTCGGCATCGCCGATCCGGACTGCCTGCCGATGGACGAAGCGCTCAACCAGATGGGATTCGACTCCTTGGCTACAATTGAGTTCCGCAACGAACTTGCCAAGACCGGCATCAAGGTCTCGCTCCAGAAGCTCGTGATGGGTGCCTCAATCGCGGAGATCGCGGCCGATACTGAGACGCAGGTGACCGCCGCTGTCGGGGGCGATGCGGATGGCGAGGCGGTACCAACCGCGCCGTTCTTGGCCGACAGTGCCCAGGGCTACGACAAGAGCGCGGTGATCATTCCGCGTCCGAAGCCCGACGCGCCGATCCGCCTGATCGGCTTTCCCTATGCCGGCGGCGGCCCGCTCGTATTCCAGCGCTGGATCGACAGGATGCCGGATCACATAGAGTTCGGCATCCTGCAGATGCCAGGCCGCAGCGCGCGCCTGGAAGAGGGCTTCTGGATGCGGATGGAGGACATGGTCGACGGCATCGTGCCGGAGATGCTGCCCTTCCTTAAGGAAAAACCCTTCGCCTTCCTCGGGTTTTGCTATGGCGGCGTCCAGGCCTTCGAGATTGCCCAGCGGGTGCGCCGCGATCACGGGCTGGAGCCGGAACACTTCTTCGTGGCCGGTGGTCGCTCGCCACAGATTTACAATAACGACCAGTTCGCCATCGACGTCCAGCAGTTCAATCACGAGACCGGCAAATCCGAACACGAACTCGACGAGAGCGCGTTCGTCGAGATGCTGAAGGAGGTAAATTTCGCCAACAACAAGGCGCTGTTCGAAGATCCCGAATTGCGCGCGATGATGCTTCCGATTATCCGAGCGGACTACGAGATAAACAACGCCTATCGCTACGGTTTCCATCCTCCGCTCGACGCCCCAATCACAGCGATAGGAGGCCGCATCGACCCCTATGTTACGGGCGACCACATTATCGGCTGGAAAGAGCATACCACGAAGCAGTTCAAGGCGCATTTTTGCGCCGGCGGTCACTTTTTCATGGAACCCCAGATCGAACTCCTTACGCGCATCGCGATCGAAGACCTCGAGCCAGTCGTCCAGCGTCTGGCCGCAGATGGCGAGCGCCAGCTGGCTGTGATGAGCTGACCACGACCACCGGCTTCAGTCCCGCTCGGCAAGCCATGTCCGCGGCGCCGGCCTGGCACTCCCAGGGGCGAACTCGGGTCAACTGGATTGTTTACCGCTCACTGCTTCATGGAGAGACCGGTCCTTCCATCGCTCGCCGCCATTGCCTCCGCATTGGGGATGTTTCATCATTCTGGATCGCAGGGCGCTCGCCGATCGCACACCGCGAGGCATCTTGCTCGGCCTGAGTGACGAGCCCGGGCTTTAGTGAGCGAGCTCCCTCGGCCGTAGTCGCTACGGCTTCTCGGGTTGGGCAAAGGTGCCAGTAACCGGGGCAGATTACCGGGCGGTGGGGGTTTGCAGGCGGCGCTGTCACGTTATCTAAGGTTGGACGTGAAGGGACCGCTGACAGGGATATCAGGCGCGGGCTCGGGTCACGGCTTTCCATTCCGCCATAGCGTTGAGGCGATGGAGATGGAGCTGAAATGCGGAGCGTTTTTAGCGGGCTGGGACGAAGAGATTGCGGAAGGCTGAGAAGATCGAGACGAAGCGCTGCAGGCTTCCTGGCGAACGGAAGCCCTGCATCGTCCGCTCCCGCTTTCGCAGCGGCACGTGGGAATTCTCGGTCCTGTTGTTGAGGCCCTTGTGCGCGCGGTGCTCGACATCCGGCATGACCTGCCGTTTCGCCGCTCCATAGGAACGCAGCTTGTCCGTGATCATGCGCTTTGGTGCGAGGCCCTGTTTCGTCAGCAGCCTGGTGAGCAGGCGCTTGGCGGCCTTATTATTGCGGCGGTTCTGGACGATCTCATCGAGAACATATCCATTCTGGACGACAGCCCGCCACAACCAATGTTTCTTGCCGGCGATGGTGATGAGGACTTCGTCCAGGTGCCAAACATCATTGGGGCTGGGCCGCTTCCTGCGCAGTCGGCGAACATACTCCGGGCCGAACTTCTTCCCCCAACGCCGGATCGTTTCGTAGGAGACGACGATGCCGCGCTCCAGCAGCATTTCCTCGACCAGGCGCAGGCTCAAGGGAACCGGTAATATAGCCACACCGCATGGGCGATCATCTCGGCAAGAAAGCGGTGGCGTTTGTAGCTGATGAGCGCGTCGTTCATGAGCCGGCGTCTACCCCAGCGCCTCCTCACAAGAAGTTACCGTGACAAAGCCCTGCCAACTACGAACGGTGCCGGTCTCAGTGACCCCTGGGGCGGCAAGCTCAACCGCGACAAGGACGGAAGACCGTGTGAAAGTTCGTGCTGAAACCTCGAGGACCGGCCAAACCCATTTTGATCTCGACTGTCTACAGCAACCCTTCAGAAAGCCCATGTTCCTTGGGGACTGCGGTCGGGTTGAAATGCACAACCGCGTCCTTTCCGTCGCCGATAAAGCTGAATGGGAACTCAGGTGCGGTTGGGTCCGGACGCCTCGGTTTCTTGCTCTTTTCAGGTTTGGAAGATTGGCGGAAAAATTCCCGTGAGAGATGCCCAAGCGAAGGGATAGTTGGGCGCTCCCCATTGAACCAGCGCTCGATTGAAACGATCTGCAATCTGGGCAGGTGACCGTGGGCAGTATCGACAAAGCCGAAGGACGCGGCTTCCGAACGCATGTCGCGCGTGGGTTCTCGGAGGCAGATGAATAAGCCCATTTCCGCGCGTTCACGATCGATCACAGCTTTGAACTCACGCACATCTTTGGTGCCGATATGCTGACCGCCTTTAACGGATGTCAGCACACGCCCCCAGCCGCGCGGCCCGTTCATGAAATACATTTGACCGTCGATACCACGGTCCGGGCCTTTTCGAATTTCCTTTAGCGCTTGGACGCCAACCAGGTAGTTGGCCCACCATTGAAATTGGTATTTGTCCCGCTCGGCGAGACGGGCAGCACTGGCGAAGTCGCGGGGGATGCCGCCAAGATCATAGTCAATCTTACCAGGCATATCGGCCAAGCGGTCTTCGATCACACGGATGGCATGATACGCCACATCAATACCGATCCATTGACGACCGGCCAACTGGGCAGCAGCAATGGTCGTTCCGCAGCCGCAGAATGGATCCAGCACCACCTCGCCCACATTGGCGGAAGACCGGAGTATTCTATCTAACAGCGACACAGGTTTCTGAGTGGGGTAGTGCAATCGTTCCGCCGCTCGATTATGCAGCGGTTTGATGTCCGTCCAAATGTCCTGAAGCGCGACACCAGGCAGATCCTCGGGATACTGCCGGAGTCGCGGCATACCCCCCGCCTTCTTCGGCCAATGAACCTTCCCAGCAAGATCAAGGGCGTCAAGTTGGTCAGGCGACGTCGACCAATGCCTTCCCTTGGCCGTAATGTCGATGCCGCGCCAAGGTTTACCAGTTTCGCCATTCCTCTTTCCCGCACCGGTAAGATCAGTGCGCTTCCAACGCCGGCCGTCAGCGTCCTCCTGATCAAAAAAAGTGTCCAAATATTCTGCGTCGTAAGGCTGATACTGAGCATTCCAGCAATGCCGTTCACCACGCGAATAGAACAGCAAAACGTCATGGATTGGCCCGTAACGTCGTGCGCTACTATGTGCGCTAGTTCTTTTCCAGATTACCTCGTTCAGAAAATTCGTCGGGCCGAAAATCGCGTCGAGAATGATCTTGAGGTAATGGCTCGCCGTTGGATCGCAATGCAAATAAAGGCTTCCTGTTGGCCTTAGAACGCGTCGTAACTCGTGCAACCGTTGCGCCATCATGACCAAATAGGCCATCATATCGCTGTCACCGAGCGCTGCATGCAGAGCATGCACAATCGGCGTGACACCACCGCCAGTATGCATAATCTCATCGAAAGCCCACTTGGCCTCTGGCCCCCAAGTCCACGTATCTCGGAATGCCTCTACTTGAGCGCTGGCGGCATCTTCATCGGGAGTTCGAAAGAGGACGTTGTAGTTGACTTGGCTGTTAAACGGCGGATCGAGATAGACGAGATCCACGCTTTCGTCTGCAATTTCTTCCCGGAGAATCGTCAAATTATCTCCGAACCAAAGCTGATTTTTCATCTCGGGCCCCACTGCTGCGAATGATACTTTGCAGGAACTTCGCTGATAAGCGGTTAACCATTGCCCGGGCCACCTGCCGCCCTGGTCGGCCGCTCCCGCCGCAATGCGTGCACGGCTCATCGATACGCGGACTCAACAAGCCTCTGGACTTCCGTACAGAATTTGCGCAAGTATTTTTCCGGGGGGAAATCAATGAAAATGATAGCGTTTCTTGCGAGCGGAGCAATCTTCGTCAGCGGCTGCAGCACGAGTGCCAGTGTCTCAGACAGCGACCTGACCGCCATGAACACCATAAATCTCTGCCACGCCCTCGCGAGCAGCACTGACGAACAATATCGAAGCCGAGTGGCGGCCCTCCTGGTACGCCGCCGTGCAACGGCGGAGAAGTGCACTAGGCTCATACAAACCGACAACGCCGTAGCGACTGGAATTGCTGTAGCGGCGGTAGGTGGCGCAGCGGTCGCGGTTGCCGCCAACAATGGTGGTGGTGGATATTACCGTCCTCCTCCAGCGTACGGTGTCGCGTGGGACGAGTTCTACGGACAGAACTATGCTCTAATATGGCGGTGCCGCGACAAGGCCACAGGGCGGTTCGTCGACGACTACTACTGCAACGGCGAGCCCCTGATCGACAGCACATGGCCAGGTTGGTCGGCCTAGGATGGCCGAACTGGCCGCCTTGCGGTGGCGCCTATCAATAGGAGGGGAGAATGTTCGAAGTCGGAAGAGACTACCGGATCACCATGATCGTCGCGGTTCCGGGCGCCTGGAGCGATGAAACCAGCACTTGGACCGTGGCGGCAGTTGACGCGACGCTGGTGAAACTCACCAACCCATACAACCCCGACATGATCCTTAACACAGCTTCCTGGCATTTCGTACGCGCTGAGCTAGTGAAGGTGTGAAGCTCGCGCGCGCTGCGATCGGCCTCGTGCTCTTGTCGGCCTGCTCGGAAAGCAAGCCGGTGCAGCCAATGGTGATATTCTGCGAGAACGCGATCCGGGAAGTCATAGCTGCCCCATCCTCATATATGCAACTCGAAGCCGAGGAAGATTGGAACACCCAGAAGGCCCTAGTCGAATTCGACGCCCAGAACCCTTACGGAGCAACCGTCAGATCGATAGCTGCCTGTGGGTTTGATCGGGAGCTTGGCATCACGGCGATGGTGATCGATGGGCGTTCCGTTGAGGTTCCGCAACACCTTCGATCAACAGAGTGGAAGCCCGGTCCGCTGCCGAGTTTCGATTGAAAACCGACCCGCGTCCGGTATCGGTGTGTCGGCCGCTGCTCCTGGTCAAGCCGGCCAAGGGCATCATCCAATACAGTGAGCACGTTGAGTGTGGCGGCGTCGACTTCTACACTGGCGTCGAGAAGTTGGGCCTAGAGGGCTTGGTCTCGAAGCGTCGGAACAGTCCCTATCGCAGCGGCCGTCCGACATCTGGGTCAAGACCAAATGCTGGGAGATCAGCGATTTCGAATTAGTTGGTCTGAAACGGGAGACCGGGCAGCAGACCGTTGGGCTCATGCCACGGGAGGGCAAATATGCCGGTCCCGCTACCATTGCGCTGACCAAACAGATGCGTGAACGGCTGATGGAGCGCGTTCGCAAGGGTAGACCACCAGAGGGTCTTCCGGAGGCGATCACGGGGCCAGAGGTGGAATAGCTCAAGCCTGCTATCAAAGCGCGGGTGCGCTATCTGCGTGGCGAGAACAAGCTGCGCCACGCTACGCTGCATGGGCTGCTGGACGACTAGTCGTGAGCTCTCAACGGAACCTAAAGTCTGTCAGCATCTTATGGCGTCATGAGCACTCGTGGCACCAACTTCCTGTATCAGTGGATCTCGGCAATATGCCCGAGACGGTCGGCGCAGATATCATCTCGGGTGACCGTGACGCCGCTTGGAGGGGAGCATGAGGATTTGTGGGGCGGGCTGGAACGACGTATGTCGTCACCATTGAATTTCGACGGGACCGGCGGATTTGAAAAGGGCAAAACGGGCAGCGACGAAAACTGCCGGAGAGGCGGCAGCCTCGGAGGATGAGATTTTCATCCTGCAATTCCGCATCTGGCTGCACGACGTGAGCCCGATGGTGTGGCGTATCCTCGGCCTTCGTCGAGGCAACCGTCAATGCCGTCATCAGCAAGCGGTTCGCGAAAAAGCAGCAGATGCAGTGGAGCAGGATCGGTGCGCATCTTCTGCTGCAAACCCGGACGCAGACCCTCGACGGCTCCCTGCGCTCGACCTTCCAGCAATGGTATCCCGGAATGGCGAACGACAATCACGAACCAGACGAAACAGCTCTCGCCGCATAACCGCCCCACAGTTCCTCATGCTCCCCAGCAGGCTTACACTCCTTCTCACCAACCTTTTCTTGACGTGGTCGCGCCGGCCGATGACCTGTCACGCTGGGGTGTCCTGTTTCGCGGAGTCCCATGGGCGAAATTCGGTCGTATTCTGGTCTCCGCGCTGGTGCGCCCATGTGTTGCCAATCATTGCAGAACAACTGTCTGCATCATGGGGGACATTGCCGTTCGAACTCTCGGGATTGCCATGTCGTGCGACGGTCCTGTCGGCGCCCGACATGTTCTTCTTCACAATGCGGAGCATACTCTCCAGCTCGCCGTCTCTGGCGCCGATATCTTGCACCCTGTTTACCTCCGTACCGAGGCGATCTGGCCCGCCACGCTTTCCAAGCACCGCCTGAGGGCGCTCGAGTGCCCTAATGCTCTAAGTCTGGGTCAACATCTGCCCGCCCGCTTGTTTCCGCCGGAAAAACGCGGTCCCCGTCTAACCTTCGTTCTTCGTGCGCTCGACGGCGCACTTGCTGGGGCGTCACATCGCGAGCTCGCCGATGCTCTGGTTGGTCAACGGCGCGTCAATGCCGACTGGGGGGATCCTCGCGATCATCTGCGCGACCGCATTCGCCGCGCCGTCTCTCGTGGCCGCGCCCTCATGAATGGAGGCTACAAAGATTTCCTTCTTTAGTGACAGGCCGCTCTGCACGTCAGCCGGCGAACGGTCCGGAGCCAAATCCGGTCACCACCAGTTTGCGCTCGATGCCGGGAGGCACGGTCGGCATTGTCCTATGGCCGACAATGTCAAGTACGCGACGTAGAGCAAGGCGACCCTCGGTTGTTTTTGGCTTGGCACGGGACATGCAAGCTATTGCGCAAAACGCACGGACTGAGTGGTCCCACGGCCACGAAAGTCGCTGACATACGCCACCTCCCAAGGCGTACCCCGGCCCGGCAGCGAGCTCAGTCTCCCTGCCGGGCATGCCTTTCAGACATACTCGCGGCCGGAACTTCAAATTAGGCGCCGTAATGTCCGGCTGCAGAGGATTGCGAATGGAATATGAAGCCCGTTTCGAGAGCTCTCCGATGGCACCTGGCGGGAGCGCGCTGGGAGCGTTCCTGTGCGCAAATGGTTTCACGCTCAGCTTGCTCGACGACATCCGACAATTGTGTCGACTTTGTCGGCTTTACGACACGGCTTGGTTGGCCGGTGTCTTGAACGTTTTTTTCTAAGCCGCTGAAAGCAAACATACAATGGCTTTCCCCGGCGCCGTATCTAGATTGGCATGAATTTTGTTTTGTTCCGTTGAGAGAGCCGGAGCTGCTCGCCAGGGAATAGCGAAGCTGGCTCGGCAAAATTGAGGATCACTGATTTGTTGCGAATGAACACGTTGCCCGTCGGGTGCCATGCGTCTGCGGCGAGGGCCCCCAGAGGATTTGAAGATGCGGCGAGGGACTGCAGTACTCAATTCGACCGCAAATGATTTGCTGGCGGGTCAAAGAATGGACGTTGCAGATGCGCATTGGCACGACGGCGGGTTTCGTCCTGTTCGTGATGGCATTCTTCGTCAGCGCGATGACTGCGAACGGACAGGAGACCAGCCTTGTCGGCATTTACCAGGGTTCGGAGCTAACCGCCGCCGCCAACCATCTGGGACGAGGCGGATACGAGCTGTCGGATGGAACCCAAGTGTCTTTCGACAAGTGGTACCATAGCAGCTGGGTCGATATGCGATTTGAAATGTTGACTCAGCTATCGGACGATTTCGGTATCCTGTGGGGCGCGAGCACCGGTCAGCGTGCCGAAAAGGTCCGAATCGAGCCGGGTGTGAAAGTCGGCTTTATTTTGCAAAAGCGACCGACAGCATCCACGACGCTTTCTCTCACCATCAGTTCAATTTTGGGCGGGAACCTGACGGAACGACCTTGCACAGCTGACTATGGCGCCATCGGCGGTGTGCAGATGGTGAATTGCCGGCTGGCCGCGTCGCAACTGCGGCCCTCGGACAGTTTGAAATATCTGACAAACCTCGAGCCAAGCCGATGGAAATTCGACCTTCGGTTCAGGGGTGAATTCTAGCGATGGTGCAAGGAAGGCCGTAGATTTCGTTGATGAAGAACAATCAGATAGGGAAGTTTATTATGCACAAAACACAATTGTTCCCGACCGGTTTCGTTGCCGGTCTTGTAGCGTGCCTGTTGGCGGCCCCCGGTTTCGCGGATGATCTCGATGCCGGCGTCAGCGGCAAAGGAACGACCGTTACTCCAGCCGCGGAAAGCAGTAGCTCGGGCTGTCCACAAAATGCCGACGGCACATTCTGCTGGATGAGCCCGGATATTGGTGAAGCATGGACATCAGGCTTTATCGGTTCCGGCGTATCGATAAATGTCATAGATGACTTCAAGGAACAGCCATTTGATGCAGACCTCGGTCGCGGTAGGCAGACGCAGCGACATGGAGATTGGGTCGCTGAAATTGCCGGCATGGTCGCCCCTGGCGCAAACATATTCAAGTATGACTATCTCGAGGGGTCTTCGATCGGGCTGCAGGACGGCCTCAATATCATCAATGCGAGCTACCGCATTATAGAGCCACTGAGCCAGCATCCGCGCGAGCAGGCGATCGTCGATGCCGCCTGGGCGGGCACTGCCATCGTCACAAAGAGTGCCGACAACCGCAGCAACGAGGTAGGTAGGCCGCACGAAGGGGATTTCGATGAGCTAACCCTCGGGCTGATCGGGGCGCCATCGGCAATCTTTGTGGGTGCGCTCGACCATAATGGCACTCCCGGGAACAAGACACGGCTGGCCCGATACTCCAATTATCCCGGCTCAAATCCCGAAGTGCGGAACCAGTTCCTCACGGTGGGGGTCGAGAGTGACAAGACTGGGCTAACCGGCACGTCTTTTGCGGCGCCTGTAGTTGCAGGTTATGCCGCCATCCTTGGCAGCAAGTTCACGTCCGCAACTCCGACACAGATCACCAATCAGCTGCTGGATACAGCCAGGACCGACACGCTCGTCAACTATGATCCGGCGACTTATGGACGCGGGGAGGCCAGCCTTTAGAGGGCACTGGCACCCGTTTCGATCAGGTAGACGAACAGTTCGATCGAGCAGCTGAATTTCTGGGAGGCGTTCAGAGCCACAAAATCACCTCCCAGAATTCGCCTCAGCAACTGTGCGGTTCCCGCGGATCCAATCGCAAACAAGGGGCCATTTCTGGCGACGTATCTGTTGCCGGCAAACAAGGCCGTATAGAGGTTCCGTTGCAAATTTTCATACCGGCACAGAAACTGAGGGGGCGGCAAGAGCTTCACGCTGCGGCGATGATTTCAAACTGTTCAGCAATCGACGGATTTGGATTGTAGGCGTACCTCGCCTGCCGTTTGCGCATCATGTGGATCATCTCGACTCCAGCCAGTGTTGCAGTCGCGCTTGCGAATGACTTGAAACCGAGCATCGGCCGCACCCGGCGCTTGATACGCCGATGGTCCTGCTCGATGCGGTTGTTGAGATATCGGCTCTGGCGGATGCCAATCCGTTTGGGAGCGCGCCGGGAGGGACGGCGCAGTCGGTTTTCGGCATCGCACGAGACGAGCGCCTCGCGGTTGGTCTGGCTGCCGTCGATGACCACACGCGCGGGCCGCCCATGGCGTTCAAGCGCTTTTCGGAAAAACCGTTTGGCCGCCAGCAGGTCCCGGTGTTCGCTGAACCAGAACTCGACGGTGTCGCCGGCGCTGTCGATCGCGCGATAGAGATACATCCACTTTCCGCGAACCTTGATATAGGTCTCCTCGACATGCCATTTTCTGGTCACCGCGCGCTTGCGTCGATTGAAACGCTCCAGCAGCCGAGGCGAGAAGTGAACGACCCAGCGGTGGATCGTCGAATGGTCGACGCCGATGCCACGCTCCGCCATCATTTCCTTCAGGTCGCGCAGGCTCAGGCCATAGGCCAGATACCAGCGCACGCACAGCAGGATTACGGACTGGTCGAAATGGCGGCCCTTGAACATGAACAACTCTCCGGCAAAATGCCGGTCACCTATGACACGCCGGCCGTAAGCGAAAAGTTTGCAACGGAACCCATCTCGCCAGCCGGCGGGAAGCATTAGGATCCGCCAAAGAAGCAAGATGGACTCTAACCAGAGTTTAGCGGCCGAGAGCCGCCTTAAACAGACCGGGCCGGTTCATCTTGCTTCAACCACATCATCCGAGGTGCATAGTTTTGGGAGCCCGGATTCTCGCTTGTCGTTTCACTCATTATGCTTCATCAAAGGGCACTTTGCTGAGCGATGCCTTTCGCGAGACGCGGCCATGTTCTTTCGTTGGAAACTCACTCACCAGCGGCGTTGGATGCGCTGAGGATGTCTTGGGGAGAGTGACGACGCTTGCAGATCTTCGACAGGATTGACTCGCTGATTGACGCAGAAGATTTCGGGGCCGCGATCGAAGAGACGCGCGTCCTGCTGCTTCAATTCGAACAAAGGTCTGATGCGCTCACACATGCGATCGACGACTTTCTGCTCGATCTGATGACGCTGGCGTTCATTGGTGAATGTTACGGACGCGGCTTTGAACTTTTGGCGCGAACGCTTGCCCGTAGAAGACTGGCAAAGGTCAGGCTTCTGTCGGGAGGGGTCGACTCAGCCAGGGCGAAATGACCCCAAAAGCCTGATGGCTGAAGCGGCGGTCGCCCGGCGTTGCGCACAGTGACGAAGGTAATGGTACCGCCAAAAAACAGGGCCATCGGAAAACCGAGGCCCTTTAGGTGTGAAGGTCAAAACCTTCGGAGGGGAACAGCTGATACGATGGAATGGGAGGAAACCATCGCGTGCATCAGCTGCAGGCTTAATGGCTAAAAGTTGCGCAATGCGCAAACACATTTTGTGCAGTGCAGCTATGCAAGAACGGAGAGGCTCCCTCCTTCCCCCAAATTTTCGCCTGGAATGTTCGTGCTGGTCCCCTGTGTGCGTGCCCGGTGCAATGCGGAGGTTACCTGAAAAGCGTGATCCCGGCAGGGAGGCTTTGCCTCGTGCCGCTCGCAAGATTTGTCTACATAGGCGCTCGTCCAGCTCTAACAACAGGGTGAACCATCATCGCTCGATCGGCTTTTTCGATCTCGAATATTTCGGTCATCGCTTGGGTATCGCTACAGCACTATCCGGATGCGGACCGGCGCGGATAACGAGATCGAGCTCCGCATGACCGTGACGCCGCTTGGAGCCGTCTCCCCGCCTCGACACGCCTCTCGACGATCTCGAGGTGAGGGGAGCGCTTGCGGTCGTCAGCGCCGAGGTGGAGGCAGCGCTAGCGACCGACATCGGTCGCAGCGACGAAGCCAAGATCACTTGAACGTAGGGCGACTCCGATCGGGCAGATGAGGGGATCGTGTTGCCCATCAATGCACTGCCGGCTTGGACAAGGGCAGCTCCCTGAGGATCTTGTTGATGATCTTGCGGAGCTGCCGCCAAGTGGAGAGGTTTCGTTCGTCCACCCGCTCCTCAATGGCCGTCAGCGTCCAACCGACGCAGGCAATATCGTCCACCGCCATATAGGTATCAGACCGCTTGATGCAGGCCGCGATGCGCGGGCGGGCATCGCCACTATCCTTCGGGATGCTGGCAACCAGGGTTTGCGCTTCTTGATAGGCGAGCGCGATACGCTGCCGATCCTCGGGACCGCTTTCCAGGATCATGCGGCAAGTCCACGCGAGGGTGTTCGATATTTCCTCGGATTCATCCCTCATTTCGGATCGGATTCCAATGAAAAGTCCCAAAATGTGGAGGAGGGCAGGGGGCGAGCTCGAACTGCCGGGCCATGCCGCGCCCCATCGCGTTCTTTCCCATGTCTCGATCAAAAGCTCCTCGTTCTACAAGTGGGCCGATTACCTGAAGAACGCCGCTCCTGGCAAGGCAGCTGATTTCGGTTAGATGGATCAAAGATGATTGGCAGATTATCGCTATGCAGGTTGCCGGATCCCGGCCATGAGGTCGACTTGCTTGAGGCGAGCAGCCGGTGTTTCCCCCTTCGAGCGGATTCGCAGGATCTGGTTGGCAGCCATGGTCAAAACCCCGCTCAAACCGCATCGAACGCCCTGAACTTCGGATCCGCATAGTGGCGGAGCTTGCTGCGTGTCGGTTGTAATCGCGTTCTTCCGACATGATCTCGTCGTCTCGTCGGAGAGGGACCGATAACGGCGCCCCCGCAAAGTTCATGCGCGAGCAAGATGCGCCCTCAGGCGGCGCCGTTATCGCGATATCCACGTCGGCGCTTCGAGCGTTCAAGTCGCTTCGACGCGGAATCGGCGTCGTCGCGGCTGTCGAATGTCTCCATCATCGATTGGCCATTCTTGCCGATCCGGCCCCAGTTGCGGATCATGGAGGCACCGCCAAACAGGGTAGGCTGGATCGCGAGCGTATAGAAGCGACGCATGTTCTGCGCCGGATCGATGCGGCGAAGATGAACCGAGCCTGTCTCCTCTTTCTCCATGGCCGGATTCTCGCTTCCTTCGGAAGCGGCGTCCAACGACTTTCATGAATCGGTCCGTCGCCACGGATTCATCATCTTGATGGATCAGTGGCACCAGCGTCAGCGCTCACGCCCTTACCGCCATTCGCGGATGATGCGTTTCATGATCGCTTTGAACATCTCGCGGTCTTCGCCGCGACAGCGAACGCCGACATGCCCCATTTCGAGTGTATCCAATCGAAAACCGGGGCTTGAACTCTTGCATTGATACCGGCGTCAGGCTCCCTCCAGACAATAAGCAAGGGTTGCTTAAGTCGCATGTGCCGCCGTCAACGCCGAAGCTCGCCGACAGGAGTGGGCTTGTAGGTGCTGCGCTGGCCAGGACACTGCACTCGTCAGCGGCAATTTCGACATGATTGTCATTGTCGTGTTTTCGGCTTGGCCGATTGCTGATGGCGACTGAGCGCACGGCGTGACAGCAAAAATGACAGGGTAGCCGTTGGCGATCGGTTCGCGTCGGAGCAGGGCTTGCACGGCGCACCATGTGAGGCTATATCGTGCCTCACATGGGATGGAGAGTGATATGCTAGCGTTCGGCAATGTCGCAGACGTGTTGGGGTTGCCCGTTAAAGAGGTGGCGGCGCGGTCGCCTTTCGGGCTGATCTCGCGGATCGAGGATGGACTTCCCATTGGGGCGCTAGAGCGCGTTGCGCATCTTCTGGCGCCTGGCGATGCCCAGTTCAAGTACCGGCTGATCCCTAAGGCGACCTATGAGCGGCGCAAGATGGCACATCGCCTCTCCTCGGACGAAGGCACACGATTGGCCCGCGTGGCGCGCGTCTGGGGGCTTGCTGTCGATGTCTGGCAGAACGAAGAGGAAGCACGCGATTTCTTGTTTCGGCCGCACCCGATGATTGAGGACAAGCGACCGATCGACGTCGTTATCCTGAGCGAGTTCGGCGCCGAAATAGCGGTCGATATCCTCGGAAGTCTGAAGTATGGCAGTGCTGCGTGACGGCGCAGACTCTTGATCGCACGCTATCGTCCTTTCGCATCGGCGATCCGGCCGGCACCTACCCGATCTTCGATGCGACCGGCTCGACAATTGCGCCAGGGCGATGGAATACGCCTGGAAGTCCTGTCATCTACACCAGCGAGCACTATTCGACGGCCCTGTTGGAAAAGCTGGCGCATGGCAGCGGCCGACTGCCGCCCAACCAGCACTACATCGAAATCTCAATCCCGCGCGGACTGAGCTACGAGGTCTTTTCCCAGCCGTCACTGCCCGGCTGGGACACGATGCCGCCGACGGTGAGCAAGGGATTTGGCGAGGCTTGGTGTTCAGAACGGCGCAGCGTCATCCTGCTGGTGCCGAGTGTCGTGGCGCGTCTCGATTGCAATGTGCTGATCAATCCAGCGCATCCGGAGTTTTCAAGGATCCAGACAAGTCTGCACCAGCCCGTCTACTGGGACCGGCGGCTGTTTGGGGCGTAAGGGGGAGATTGGGTTCTCTGATCGCGGCTGGCAGGTGGAACCCTATCTTCTCTGGAGGTCCGCGCTATGCGATTACAGAGGGAGCGAGTGAGGCCGCGGTGCAACCGGCGCTCTGCTGAGCGGCCCGAGACGGGCAGCTGCGGGTCGATAGTATCCGGGCACGTCCTCGACCAACTTCTTGGTACAGCGGTAGACGACATAGGCCAGAGTGCCGATGACGAGCAGACAGAATATGGTTGCAGGCTGCATTTGGCTTCCCCTCCGACCCAGTCGCACCAGGGCAGATTGAGAGCGGCGAAGCTTCCGCTAACGCGCGCCTTTCTCCGATATTCTGGCGATGCATTCCTCCAGGCATTCGAGGCGGAACTTCGCATTGCGGAGTTCATGTCCGGCTTCGAAACGTCGATGGCGCCCTTGTGGTGTGGTCGCCATGAGGTCGCGCTCCAGTTCCGCAATGCGCGCACGCACCTGCCGAGCGTCGTCCTGACGCAACGCCTTGATCCAATCCCGCCCGCGCATCAATCTTCCTGCCAGCACCCACCCAAAAAAGCCATGCGGGTTTATCCATCGAGACCCTAATTTCCGGCAAGCCGAAACGCTCGTAATTTAACTTTGGCTATTTTAGCGAAGACAAAGAGGTTCTTGGGAAAAGGGCGGCGGCGCTTGGGACGACGAACGAAGTGATATCAGAAGGACGTCCGTCCTATCTGCCATCTTCGGCTCTGATGTCCGCGCAATCTGTTTGAGGAGCGATGCAACGGCTTTGGGCATCCCGCGGACAAGCGAAGTAGCGCCGATCAAGCGCAGTTGCGATGTAGGCATCGGGAGCGGGGTTGGTGTGTGGATAGTCAGCCCTGGCCTATTGTCCATTGAGCCAACCGGCGCGCATTTTCGCAGCCATGGTGGCGGAGCATGTTGAATTGGCGCTGTTTGAGCAGTCACTCGGCAATATCGAAGGCCTGCATCGACCGTTCTGTGATCGTGTGGCTGACGCTGCCGAGAAAACCGCCGGCTCGGTTCTTTTCGATGTCCGTGTCGACGGCGATATCTGCGTTCAGCGCATGGCTGCGATTGGATATGGCGTCACCGGCACGGCAATAATCGTAATGGAGAAGAATGGACAACTTAGATGCGCATCGGTAAACGGCGACACCGCTCTTTTGGTGGCAGAGTTGGCTGCCTGGGATGCGTCTCCGCTGCGTGAGCGAGCGAAGATTGACCCCTGCGGAACGGCCATCATCCTGCTAGCGAAGCTTCGAAGCTCAGGTCACTTCGCCGTTCTCTAACCGGCTAAGCGCCGCTTCCTACCTTGCGGGCAAAGCAGCGGCGAGACAATGTCCGGGTGCAAGTGTGCCTGGCGTCCAACTCGTCAATTTCACCGGCTATCGAAAACACTCTAAGCAGATGGCGCGGCGGCGATGAGGCAGCAGGCGCGCGAACGGCCGCCAGCAGCAGCCTCTCGGCAGTGAGACCCGGCTTCGTCGCCGTCCTCAAACTGCTCACGGTGAACGCGGGCGCGACTGGCTCCGGCGGGATCGATCCGAACCACCCTGGCATCACCTTCGGCCCCCGCGACCCGGGCTTGCTGCTCGCAGAGCAGCATCGGTCTTCGGTGCGTGAGTAGTCGGGCTTCAAGACGGTGCCTTCGATCCATCCGGCACCGGCTCTTCCTCAGCCGTCGGCGGCTGCGGAAGCGACGCGTCCAACATGTTCATATACTCGGGGTCGGAACCAGCGTCACCGGTGATGAGCACAGGCGGAGAACGAACATCTTCAAGGAAAATCGGCCGGCGCGTCGCCTCAGAGATCACACCGTCCGCCTTCGCTTTCGCAATATCGCTCGTGATGGCGACCAGGTCGATGCCGCCCCAGATCGACTGTGGCCGCTTCACGAGCCCACGCTTCTGTTTGATCTCGACGACAAAGGGCCGCTGCTGCCTCATAGTGTTCTCGGCGGGTTTCAGGGAAGTTGCGAACGTCGTCTAGGCTGGACGCAGGCCTTCGCCCACCCGCCCCAGCGCGTTCTCCAACGGTTTTCGAAGACGTTGCTGTCGTCCAAGCCACGACTGAAGTGGCTCACCGCCGGCGCCTGGGCCCAAGCTCCCGATCTCTTGTCCTGCTGTCAGCATGACCGCCATGACGATCATATCGCCCACGCAGCCGCCTTTATTGGGCCCATCGCGAAGTCGCAAAATATGCAGAATACAATGAAGATGGTCACCACCCTGGTCCATACTCCCATGTTCCCGAGTATGTCAGATGCGTCCAACACATTTTTGGAATCGGTGACGGGCGACCGATTCATGCTGCTGATGGACTAGAGCGTCAGCATGGCGGCCACAGCGGCCGATCGGCCACCCTTCGAGCTGCCGCTCGATCATATTGATCAACTGTCGGGCGGCCGGAAGTCACGGATGGGTTGCGGCCCGGCAACCGATCGCCGACTCGGTCGATCCGGAAGCCGAGCTTGGCGCCCATGCAGATTGCGAAGGAGGTAAGAAACCTGCCGTGACCTGAGACCCTGGCGCGTCCTAATTGCAAAGGTTTACGGTCACTCGAGGAAGGACTGACTGATGGCCGCTCGATAGGAGCGGGCGAGAACAAGGCTCAACCGGAACGCTGGAGTAAGCAGATTGCTGCAAGCCGGCGCGAACCCTGGGGGAAACCAAGCTGTTTGAAAGGGAAGGCGGGGTTGGTTCCCCGCCTTTTCATATTCCGCGCAGACTTTGTCTGTTGCGCGCGCCACAACGAACCTCGAGAGATAAAGTCAGGCTGCGGCTTTCTTGCGGGTCCGCTTGGCCAGCTCCGTTTCCGGCTCTTTCGGTTTGCGGCCGAGCCCCATCGTCTTGGCCAACGCCGAGCGCTCTGCGGCGTAATTCGGCGCGACCATCGGATAATCTCCCGATAGACCCCATTTGGCGCGATATTCGTCCGGCGTCAGCCCAAAATCGGTCGACAGATGGCGCTTTAGCGATTTGAATTTCTTTCCGTCCTCAAGGCAGATGATGTAGTCCGGGGTCACCGACTTCTTGATCGGGACTGCAGGGTTAAGGACCACCGGCTCTTTTGCGGAGACGCTGCCGGCCGTGCCTTTCAGTGCTGTGTGCACTTGGCCGATCAGGGCAGGGAGTTCACCTACCGGGACCGGATTGTTGGAGACATAGGCTGAGACGACATCGGCGGTGAGCTCGATGAGAACGTCGATGTTGTTGTCGGCTTCTTCTGTCATGGAACTCTCCGGGTGGCTTGAAAGACAGCTGGCGAAGTGTCGCTACATAGTGGCGGTTGCTGTTGAAAGCAATAAAGCCCCGGCAAGACGTTTGCCATGCTCGTCCTGCACCGTGGTCAATAGCGACGCATCCCGTCGTCTTGCTCGTGCTGATCCGACCGCGGTTGGAGCATCCATGCTCGATGTGATGAGGAGGCGATCCTGAAACGCTGCCAAGCCCGTTCTAGGATCTCTTCTATGCTGAAGATCGGAATAGTTCATTCGGGAGAATTCATGTCCGGCGCGCTCGACAATGGCTGCCCCGAGAGCAGAGCTGGCCGCCTGTAAAGCAGCAGGATCGAACTCACAATGATCTGGGATCTGGTCGAGACGATTGAACAAGCATGTCGGGCGCCAAGGCGCGTGCTCACGGGGAGAGGCCCGGTGCCCAGCATCTGGAAGAGCCGGCGGCTGGCGCGTTCAGCTTCATCCTCGACCAGGCTTCGCCCCGACGACCTGCACCGCGACATTGACGGAAAGGGGAGGGGGAAGACGCCTCTGGCCAATCGTCGCCAAAAAAAGCCCGCCGGAATGAACCGGCGGGCGACGGGAGGAAACTCTTTTTGTTGAAATCAGGCGGCCAGAACCGCCTTGGGTTCGACCAACTCGTAGCCGAGCGCTTCGGCGACAGCGCGATTGGTGATCTTGCCCCTGTGGACGTTGAGACCGTTGCGCAGGTGGTGGTCGTCGACCAGCGCCTTCAGGCCCTTGTCGGCAAGCTGCAGGCCGTAGTGCAGCGTCGCGTTGTTGAGCGCGTGGGCCGACGTGACCGGCACCGCGCCGGGCATGTTGGCGACACAGTAGTGGATGACACCGTCAACTTCATAGGTCGGCTCGGCGTGGGTGGTGGCATGCGAGGTCTCGAAGCAGCCGCCCTGGTCGATGGCGACATCGACCAGCACGGAACCCTTCTTCATGCCGGACAGCATTTCGCGCGTGACGAGCTTCGGCGCCGCGGCGCCGGGGATCAGCACCGCGCCGACGACGATGTCGGCCGAAAAGCACTCTTCCTCGAGCGCCTCGACGGTCGAGTAGCGGGTGTGGACGCGACCGGCGAAAAGGTCGTCGAGCTGGCGCAGGCGGGGAATGGAGCGGTCGATGATGGTGACGTCGGCACCAAGGCCGGCGGCCATGCGGGCCGCGTGCAGGCCGACGACGCCGCCGCCGAGCACGGTGACCTTGCCGGGCAGCACGCCGGGCACGCCGCCGAGCAGCACGCCGCGGCCGCCATTGGCCTTCTGCAGCGCCGTGGCGCCGGCCTGGATCGACAGCCGGCCGGCGACTTCCGACATCGGTGCGAGCAGCGGCAGGCCGCCGCGATCGTCGGTGACGGTTTCGTAGGCGATCGCCGTGACGCCCGAAGCGAGCAGGCCCTTGGTCTGTTCCGGATCCGGAGCCAGATGAAGGTAGGTGTACAGGATCTGGCCGTCGCGCAGTTGAACCCACTCATTGGGCTGCGGCTCCTTGACCTTGACGATCATGTCCGACTTGGCGAACACGTCGGCGGCCGTCTTGGCGATGGTGGCGCCGGCGGCGCGATAGGCGTTGTCATCGGCGCCGATGCCGGCGCCGGCGCCGGCCTCGACCAGCACTTCGTGGCCGTGCGCCACATATTCGCGGACCGCGCCTGGCGTGAGGCCGACGCGATATTCGTGGTTCTTGATTTCCTTGGGGCAGCCGACGCGCATTGTCTTCTCCTGATCCGGCCCTTTTTGGCTCGCTCCTTGTATTGCTGGAGTGAACCATGAATCGCGGCGAAGGTGTTTGCGAATGCGCTTGCGCGAACAGGCTTGTTTCGATAATCGTTGCGCGAACGAGTAAGCAATTCGCAGGATTCACGAAAACTGCCGCTCGACACGATTGATATCGCCATTCTTGAGACTTTGCAGAAGGATGGCAGGATATCGAAACGATGCTCGCCGGATCCAGTCCGGCTTGAACCATTGCTCTGCATGACGGCTTGACAAGACGAGCGGGGCGATCGTGACGCGCTGCTGAAAAAACGCGGGTTGCCGACGATGTCTTGTTGCCCACTGGTCGCGATCTGTTTGCGCCGCCGCGATTAGATTGACTGAAGGACCGCCACTGTCGTCCGGCCGCATCCATCTGCAGCCCCTCTGCGCCAGCGTTTCACAGACGAAAAACCCGCCGCTCCTGAGGGCAAGAGCGGCGGGCTTTTTGCAGAGCTACTCGAACTGAATACGCGTTCCCATTCACATTAGCTGCGGATAATTAAGGCCGCATTAACATGCAAAATTCGGGCATCTAAATCGATCCGAATGCCAAGTTGCTGCGGGCTCGGAGGTTCCGAGCCGAAATCGCTGTTCCCGTCCAATCCATAAAGCGTCAACTAACAGAAAATCCGCGCTTGACGTTACGTAAGCTGTCGTGTTTTTCGCTGTGCGGGGAACGACTTCCAGTCTCGGTCCGGGCGACGAAAATGAGGGGCAGCAATGGTGGCTGGCGAACCAAACGACGTGCGCGTCAAGTGTTGCGGTGGGGGATGGGCCGTCCATATTGTTGAGGACGGCAAACTGACAGTTCTTCGGTTCAAGACACAGCCTCCCGCCGAGAATTTCGCCGATGAGCAACGAGCCAGGCTCGGCCTCGCTAGCAGGCCACCGATTGACGAACGC
Organism: Mesorhizobium loti; assembly: GCA_002356515.1. Taxonomy (NCBI): domain Bacteria; kingdom Pseudomonadati; phylum Pseudomonadota; class Alphaproteobacteria; order Hyphomicrobiales; family Phyllobacteriaceae; genus Mesorhizobium; species Mesorhizobium loti. The sequence continues at coordinate 48,131 of AP017606.1, forward strand.
TGATATCTTCATCGGATTTAGGGAGACGTCGGATGGCTAGTGAGCCTTTGGCGCCGGCGGGAGAAACACATCGCCGAAGGGCCATTTCAATGCTGCTTGCGGCCGTTTGGCCGGCCATATTTGCGATGATGGTTGGCACCGCTGCCGACGCGGAAGACGACTATGTGGCCTGCTTGATCGACCCGGCGGCAAAAATCATGAAGAGCCAGGTCGTCAAGGACCCGGCCGCAGCGCTGGAAAAAGCAGCAAGAATTTGCAAGCCGCCACCGCAGGTAACCTGAAACAGGGGTCGAACACGCAAAATACATTGAGTCGCGTCGCTGTTCGAGCATCATGGAGATGCGAGACATTGCGCCATCTCATGAAAGCCCGCCGTGCCGAAAGGCTACCGGACTCCTTTCGAAGCCGGAGTGTCAGCGGCTACGGCAGGTTTTAGATCCCCTCTTCAGCGCCGAACAAGTTGCAACGGGGGAGAGGCCGTCACACATATGCGGAGCGCAAGTCACGCGCCAGAGACCAGGGCGGGAATGGCCAAAGCCTCATCCGCCTCATCAAGGATGGAGAAACAGTATCGGCCATCTGGGTCGAGATCGACCGAGTAGCTCAGGCGGTCGAGTATGTTGTTATCCTGGTCGAACGTGACGATCCGCGGCTTCAGCGAGGTAATGTGCGCTTCGTCCAGATAGATGGAGTTGCAGACAATGATCTGGTCGCCGGGCTGGCAGGTGCGGGCAGCTGCTCCGTTTAGAATACAGCATCGTGAGCCGCGCTCGCCGAGGATGACATAGGTCGAAATCCGCGCACCGGAATTCTTGTTCCAAATCTCCACGAATTCCATGGGCAGGATCCCTGCTTCTTCGCAGTGGTCTGGGTCGAGCGTTATCGAACCATGGTAATCGAGGTTTGCTTCGGTGACGTGGATGCCGTGCAGCTTGCCGGCGACTATTTTGCGCATTGGTTTTGTTGTCCCTATTCATCATGCAAGGTTAATCTTGGCAGCGGGTCGCCCCCGCTAGATTCCGACGACGAGAGCGCCGCCGCTGAGACCGGCACCCGCGGCTGCCAGAAGAATCTTCTCGCCAGACCGGAACGGTTCCGTCTGGTTGGCCAGCGAGAGCGACAGCGGGATCGTCGCGGCGGAAGAGTTGCCATAGTTGGCGATCGTCTTGACGATTGCCTGATCCGCTATGCCCAGGCTCCTGCCGACCGCATCGAAAATGCGGCTATTCGCCTGATGCGGCACGAACCGATCGATGTCTTGCGGCCGCATTCGCGCTGCGGCGAGCGCGTCCTGCGAGCAGGCGGTCATCATCTCAACAGCCTTGCTGAACACTTCGCGGCCGTCAGTGATCGTCATCCTGGTCTGCGCGAGGTCGAGGTCGCTATGAAACGGCGTGTTGCTTCCTCCAGCGGGTATCTGGATAAGCCCGTAGCGCGAGCCGTCGGAATCCACCGATGCGCCGAGGATGCCCCGCTCGGGATCCTCGCAAGGACCAATCACCAGGGCGCCGGCAGCGTCGGCAAACAGAACCGCGCTGGCTCGCTCGGCCGGGTTGATGCGGCGGCTGAGGATGTTGGCGGCAATGACCAACGCTGGTTTGCCGTGCAGGCGGGTGAACCCGTCGGCAAACATCAGCGCATAGATGAAGCCAGCGCAGGCGGCGGTCAGATCGACCGCCCCTGCGCGACCAACGCCGAGATTGTGCGCGACCAGGGGTGCACTGGGCGGCAGAAGGTGGTCGGGTGTCGAGGTGGCAAGCAACAGCAGACCGATGTCGCTTTGGTCAATACCGGCGTTCGCCAGCGCCATGTCGCCGGCTTGCGCGGCAAGGCCCGACAGCGTGTCTTCGTCCGTTGCCCAGAAGCGCGAACGAATTCCGGTACGCCGCTCGATCCAGCCCGGCTCGAGGCCGAGATTGTTCTCGATCTCGGCATTCTCCACTTTGCGCCCGGGCGCATGATGGCCGAACCCGAGAATGCGCGACGACTTGCTCATGGCCTAGACCCGAAGCGTTCGGCGGCCTCCTCGATGGCGTCATAGAGTCCGTCGAGTTCGTCGCCGGTGATGCAATAGGGCGGCATGAGATCGAGCACGTTGCCGAGCGGACGCACGAGCAGTCCGCGCTCAAGGAAAAAAGCGCGCAGCTTCGGCCCGATGTCGGCCAGATAGCCGGCGGAGCTCGTGCGCAGATCGAGGGCTGCGATCGTGCCGGTAACCCGGCTGTCGGTGAAGCGAGGGTTGTCGCCAAAGCGCCGAAGCCCGGCGGCCTGCATCGCACTCAACGCCGCGATCCGCTCGGCCACCGGCTCGTCCCGCCAGATCTCGACATTGGCAAGTGCTGCCCCGCAGGCAATCGGATTGGCGGTGTAGGAACTCGAGTGGAAAAATGTCTTCTTCCGGTCCTCGGAATAATGAGCCTGGAAGATCGCATCGGTGGCAAGCGTTGCGGCCAGCGGGATGGTGCCGCCGGTCAAGCCTTTCGAGGTGCACAGGATATCTGGAGAAATCGATGCCTGCTCGCAGGCGAACATGGTTCCGGTGCGCCCCCAGCCGGTCATCACCTCGTCGGTGATCAGCAACGTGCCAGAGGCCTCAGTGATTTTCTTCAATTCGGCCAGAACCCAGGCCGGATACATCTGCATGCCTCCGGCGCCAAGCACGAGCGGCTCGACGATCAGCGCGGCGGCACGCCGGTCGCGGGAGACTGCCTCGAACCGATCCAGCGTCTCCTGCTCTTGCCCGGCGGCAGGGAAGGGGATGGTGTCGACCTCGAACAGCAAGGGTTCGTAGGCGGCGTTGAACACACCGCGGGCGCCGACGCTCATCGTGCCGATGGTGTCGCCATGATAGCTGTGCTCCATGACGACGATGCGCGAGCGCGGCGCGCCGATGTTGCGGAAATAGCCGAGCGCCATCTTCAGCGCGACCTCGACGGAGGTCGAGCCGCTGTCTGAATAGAACACCCAGTCAAGGCCGGCGGGAGCGAGGCCGACAAGTGCCCTGGCCAGACGTTCCGCCGGCTCGTGCGTGAAGCCGGCGAAGATGATCTGGTCGAGGCTCGCCGCGGTCGTCTCGATGGCCTTGATGATGCGGGGATGGCGGTGGCAGTGGGTAACGACCCACCAGGAGGAGATGGCATCCAGGATGCGCGTGCCGTCGGCCTTGTGGAGGTAGGCGCCTTCCGTCCGGGCGATTTCAGGGATGGCGAGCTCGAGCGCGTGCTGGGTGAAGGGATGCCAGACGGGGGACATCAGTGATCTCCCGGACACGAGGCGAAGGCAAATCCGGCAATCATTGCCGCTCTTAACGTTTTGTCCGTCAGCGGATCGAGATAGGGCAACCTGCCAAGCTGCGGTACCCCACCCATTTCCACGATTGTCCGTTGCGTATCGACCATCTCATCACCGATGAAAGCGATTCCTGCCAGGGGGATGGAGCGAGCGCGCAGGGCCTCGATCGACAGCAGGGTGTGGTTGATTGTGCCGAGGGTGGTGCGGGCGCACAGAATGACCGGCAGCTGCCACTCAGCGAAGATGTCGATGAACCTTGTCTTTCGATTGAGCGGCACCATCAGGCCGCCCGCGCCTTCGATGACGAGTGGTGTTGGCAGGAGGGGAAAAGAAAGATCGGCAGCTTTGATCGCAACACCGTCGATCTCGGCCGAACGATGCGGCGAAAGCGGGCTCTGCAAGCGGTAGGCTTCCGGCAGCACGCGCCCGGCGGGCAAGCCGGAAAGCCGGGCAACGACCTCGCTGTCGGTTTCCTCGTCGAGGCCCGATTGCACCGGCTTCCAGTAGAAGCCGTCGAGCAGGCCGGCCAATCCCGCCGAAAACACCGTTTTGCCGATGCCGGTATCGGTTCCGGCGACGACAACGCGCTTGGTCATGTCGCCTCCGGTCATGTTTGGGCCAACACTTCGACGAGCGCCTCGATCATGGCCGATATGGCGGCTTCGTCGACGTTGAGCGTCAGCGAGATGCGCAGGCGCGAGGAGCCTTCCGGCACGGTCGGCGGACGAATGCCGCGTATGTCGAAGCCGCGCGCCTGCAGTGCGGCCGCCAGCGCCATGGTGCGCCTGTTGTCGCCAACGATGACCGGGAGAATCTGCGAACCGCTGGCCGCAACGCCGCAGCGTTTCATCAGTTCCTGGGCGGCAAAGCTCACCAGGTCGGCCAGACGGTCGCGGCGATCAGGCTCCTCCTGCAGGACAGCGAGCGCTTCCTGGGCCGCGACGGCCATTAACGGCGATGGCGCCGTTGCATAGATAAATGGCCGGCATCGGTTGACAAGATAGTCGCACAGCGTTCGCGGTCCGGTTACGAGCGCGCCGGACGCTCCAAGAGCCTTGCCGCATGTATGCAGCGTCACCACATTCTCGCGTCCCTCGAACGCGGCGGCAAGGCCGCGCCCATTCGGCCCGTAGACGCCGGTGGCATGCGCTTCATCGATGAGCAAGAACCCGTCATGGCGATCGGCCAGCACCATGAGGTCTTTGAGCGGTGCGCGGTCGCCATCCATACTGTACAGGCTTTCGACACCGATCCACACGTGCCCAACACCGCCGGATTGGCGCCACTCCTCGATGACGCTTGCAAAAGCGTCCGCATCATTGTGAGCCGCGACGGCAATTTGCGCCCGGCCAGCACGGGCGCCTTCATGGGCGCTGGCATGCACAAGTTCGTCGAGGACGAGAAGATCGCCTTTCTGCGGCAGTGTTGTGAGAAGAGCGAAATTGGCGATATAACCGCCGCCGAAAAACAGGGCGCGCTCGGCACGGAAGAACGCCGCTGCGTTTGCCTCAAGCGCCTCATGTTCGGGCGCATTGCCTCGGAGCAGTCGCGAACCGCTTGCTCCGACTGGCGTGCCACGAGCAAGCGCTGCGCTGATGGCATTGGCTAGCCTCTGTGATCTGGCAAGCCCGAGATAGTCGTTCGACGAGAAGTCGAGGCCGGCGCGCGGCGACAGCGTCCGCAGCCGGTCGTTGCGCGCCAGTCCGCGCAAGGTCGCGTCATAGCGGGCGAGGGGCCTTGCGCTCATTATGTTTCACGTTCCATGCGCTGGATGCCGAGACGCCGGAACAGCGCGGTATCTTCGTCCTCGCCGGGATTGTCCGCCGTCAGCAGCGTGTCGCCGACGAAGATCGAGTTGGCGCCGGCAAAGAAGCACAGCGCCTGCATCTCGTCGGTCATGGCGGTGCGGCCGGCCGAAAGGCGCACATGCGATTTCGGCATCATGATGCGTGCCAGCGCGATCACGCGCACGAATTCGATCGGCTCGATCGGCCTGGTTTCGGCAAGCGGGGTGCCTTCGATCGGGATCAGCATGTTGATCGGAACGCTTTGCGGATGCTCCGGCAGATTGGCCAGTGTCACCAGCATGTCGATCCGGTCCACCGGCTCTTCGCCCATGCCGACAATGCCGCCGCAACAGACCTTGATGCCGGATTGGCGAACCTGTTCGAGCGTATCGAGCCGGTCGGCAAAGCTGCGCGTGCTGATGATCTCGCTATAGTAGCGTTCCGACGTATCGATGTTGTGGTTGTAATAATCGAGACCAGCCTGTTTCAGTTGCTGCGCCTGGCCGAGATCGAGCATGCCGAGTGTCATGCAGGTTTCCATGCCCAGCGCCTTGACGCCTTCGACCATCGCCACGACCGCATCCATGTCGCGCGGCTTGGGATTTCGCCAGGCAGCACCCATGCAATAGCGGGTGGCGCCGGCATCGCGCGCCTTGGTTGCCTCGGCGATGACGCGCCTGACCTCCATCAGCTTCGACGCCTTCAGGCCGGTTTCGTGATGCGCCGACTGGCTGCAATAGCCGCAATCCTCCGGACATCCGCCTGTCTTGATGCTCAAGAGCCGGCTGAGCTGGACCTTGTTGGGATCGAAATTCTGGCGGTGCACGGTGTGCGCCAGGAACAGCAGATTGTTGAAGGGAGCGTCGTGAAGCGCCTGAGCCTTCTCCAGGGTCCACATCACACCATCGTCGCATTGCGCCTGTGGCATTGTCTTCGTCGAATTCGATACGTGCATCCCTGTCCTGTTCCCTGGGGTTCCGGCGTTACGGCTTCTTTTCTGGCGGGTTCACGGCGACTGGAAAGGTGTCGACGCGCTGCCGTGCGTTCGTCAGGCGATCATGTGTCCCGATAATCAAGGCCGATATCCAGGATCGGCGCGCTGTGGGTCAGCCAGCCGATGGAGATCAGATCGACGCCGGTCGCGGCGATGGCCGGCGCCGTTGCGGCGGTGATCCTGCCCGATGCTTCGGTGATGCATCGACCGGCGACCAACGATACCGCATGGCGCAATTCGTCGAGCGACATGTTGTCGAGCAGCACGGCGTCCGGGGCGAGCGCCAGGGCCTCTTCCAGCTGGGCTAGCGTATCGACCTCGACCTCGATCTTGATGAGATGGCCGACACTTGCACGCGTTCGCTCGATGGCCGGGCGGATTCCGCCGGCCATGGCGATATGGTTGTCCTTGATCAGGATGGCATCGTCGAGGCCGAAACGGTGATTGCCGCCGCCACCGGCGCGCACAGCGTATTTTTCGACGGCCCGCAAGCCGGGCGTCGTCTTGCGCGTGCAGACGATCTTCGCCTTGTGGTCGCGGATCGCATTGACGATCGACGCCGTCGCCGTGGCGATGCCGCTCAGATGGCTGAGAAAATTAAGCGCGGTGCGTTCGGCGGTGAGAATGGCCCGGGCTGGCCCGCTTACCAACGCTATGGTCTGTCCTTGCGCCACCTCGCTGCCGTCCGGGCACACCGGCGTGCTCTCGATCCTCTCATCGATCAGCCTGAAAGCGAGAATCGCCAGATCGAGCCCCGCGACAACCCCAGTCTGCCGCGCCGAAAGGACGGTCGTTGCCCGAAGGTCCTTCGGCACGATGGCGTCGGTGGTCAGATCGCCCGCCCGGCCGAGATCTTCCAGAAGGGCTGCCCGGACCAGGGGCTCGAGCATGATTGCGGGCAGGGGCGCGAGGTTCATGGCTCGACCTCTTCAAGCGTTGGCGAACATGCGAGTTCTTCGGCTGTCGCTAAGGCTTCATCAAGCCTGAGCCTGGAGCGGTGGGCGACGACCGCACGATCAGGAAAGTCCGTGCGGTAGTGAGCGCCGCGGCTTTCCTGGCGCTGCAAGGCGGCAACCGCGATCATCAGTCCCACCGCGGCGGGATCGGCCGTGGCATCGGGGCGTCTGGCCAGCGGAAGCAATGTCCGAATGGCCTCGCGCAACATCTCGCCATCACGGCTCACGCCAAGGGTGCGTGAGAGGAGAGGGCGCAAGGAAACTGGATCGGGCGCCGGTATGTCGCGTGCCGTCGATCGTGTCCTGACGCCGATCGCAGATCCCGCCACGCTTTCGGCGACCCAGCGCGCGCACACCACAGCCTCGGTCAGCGAGTTGCTGGCAAGCCTGTTGGCGCCGTGCAGTCCGGTCGAGGCGACTTCGCCGCAAGCCCACAGTCCGGCAACGGAGGTCCGTCCATCCTGGTCCACCGCGACGCCGCCCATGTGATAGTGCTGGGCCGGCCGGACGGGGATGGGATCGCGCGCGGGGTCGACACCTGCGCGCCTGCAGGCTGATGCAATCGTTGGAAACTGCCGCGCGAATGTCGGACCGGGCTTTTGTCGTCCATCGAGAAAGACGAGATGGCCGTTCGCAAGATGGGTCCAGATGGCGCGCGCCACCACGTCGCGCGGCGCGAGTTCCGCCCCATCCAGGTCTTCGAGAAAACGGCGGCCTGTCTCGTCGACGATCACAGCACCTTCGCCGCGGACCGCTTCGCTGATCAGCGGCATCGGGCGAGCCGGCCCGTCAAGCGCGGTCGGGTGGAACTGGATAAATTCGAGATCAGCAAGGACAGCACCGGCACGGGCCGCAAGCCCCAGGCCCTGTCCGCAACTCCCTGAAGGGTTGGTGCTGTCGAAGAACAGTCCGCCAATGCCGCCGGTGGCAAGGACCACCCGTCCCGTACCCAGGAACACGGGGCTCATCGAACAGCTTGCCCAGACGCCGCGGACCGTATTGTCCTCCACCGCCAGCCGCCGCGCCTCGACACCCTCGACGACCACAATCGACGGAGCATTTCGTACGGCTTCGACCAGTGCGCGCATGATTTCCAGTCCGCTGCCGTCGCCGCCGGCATGAACGATGCGCCGGCGGCCATGCGCGGCCTCCAAGCCAAGGCGCAGCGCCCCTTCTGGCGTCCGATCGAAGCAGACCCCAAGGTTTGCCAGGGCTTCAATCGCGTTAGGGGCCGCATGGAGGATACGGCTGGCGATGTCTGCGTCGCACAGGCCATCGCCGGCGGCAATCGTGTCGGCGAGGTGCAGCGCCGGATTATCGTCATGACCCACGCTCGCGGCCAGACCGCCCTGTGCCCACGCGCTCGATGCTTCAGATCCGAGTGGCGTCCTGGACAAAACAAGCACGGGTTCTGGCGCCAGATGAAGCGCGGTCAATAATCCGGCAATGCCGCCGCCAATGATGATGGGTCGGCCAAAGAAGCTGCGGACATCCGCACTCATACGGCGAGCATCCGTTCGACGGCCAGCCGCGCGCGCCCGGCGATCTCCGGCTCGATGGTCACGATGTGGCGGTTCTCTTCGAGTGCGGCGCGGATGTTGGCGAGCGTGATGCGCTTCATGTGCGGGCAGAGATTGCACGGCCGGATGAATTCGAGCTCCGGATGCTGGAGCGCGACATTGTCGCTCATCGAGCATTCCGTCAGCAGCACGACGCGAGGCGGTTTTTGCCGCGCGACATAGTCGGACATCGCCGCGGTCGAGCCTGAGAAGTCGGCTTCCGCGACCACTTCCGGCGGACATTCGGGATGGGCAAGCACGATCACACCGGGATGGTCCTCGCGCAGCTGGCGGATGTCGGCCGGCGTAAAGCGCTCATGCACCTCGCAATGCCCTTTCCAGGCGATGATCTCAACGTCGGTCTGAGCGGCGATGTTTTGGGCCAGATACTCATCCGGCAGCATGATCACCCTGGGAACACCAAGCGATTCCACGACAGCCTTGGCATTGCCGGAGGTACAGCAGATATCGGATTCAGCTTTGACCTCGGCCGATGTATTGACGTAGGTCACGACAGGTACGCCGGGATAGCGTTGCCGCAGCAGGCGAATGTCCTGAGCGGTAATCGAGTCAGCCAGCGAACAGCCTGCGCGCAGATCGGGAATGAGCACCGTCTTTTGTGGATTGAGCAGCTTTGCCGTCTCGGCCATGAAGTGGACGCCGGCGAGCACAATGACATCGGCTTCGGTCGACATCGCCTTGCGGGCCAGCGCCAGGCTGTCGCCGACGATATCGGCGACGCAGTGAAAAATCTCCGGTGTCTGGTAGTTGTGCGCCAGGATGACGGCGTTGCGCTGCCGCTTCAGATCAAGGATGGCATCGATGTCGCAGGCGAAGGCTGGCCATTCGATCGGCGGGATCACGCGCCGGACGCGGTCATACAGGAAAGCGGCCGAAGGCTGGATGGTGCTCATCGAGCCTCCAATTATAGTCTATACGATTATAATGGCTTTATAATCTTTGTGACTATAAGAGATGTCAACCCCGCGTCAGCGGCAATTTTGTCCCAGCCACCGGCCTCTCGTCGAGAATGTCGTGGCGAAAGCGGTAGAGCTGCGCCGGCCGGCCGCGGGTTTCGGCGGTCGTGCCCCCGGTCTTTTCAACCAGCTCCTGCTGTTCAACGAGCCGGCGGAAGTTTGGCTTGTTGATGAGCCTGCCGGAAAGCGCTTCCACGGTTCGCTGCAGCTGCAGAAGTGTAAAGAGCGGCGGCATCAGTTCGAACACGACCGGTCGGTATTTGATCTTGGAGCGCAGCCGCGCCAGAGCGGTTGCCAGGATGCGACGATGATCGGCGATCATGGATTTGCCCGGCACCAAGGTGGGCGAGGCTGAAAGCCCGGCTCGCATCGCTTCCTCCACCAGCACTGCCTCGTAGAGAAGCTCATAGCGCTGCAGAACGAACTCTTCGTTCCATGATCGGTCATCAAAGCCGAAGGCGACGGCCGCACGCCGCCAGCGATCGAGCCGGATGGCGGCGTCGTCAGCGCCATCGGCCCATTCCCTCAAGCGCGGCCGCAGAGCTTCCAGCACCACCGCCAGCGTGCCGGAGCGGTGATCCTCCCATGGAAAATAGTCGTACCAGCTGGCCCAGGAGCGCCTGGCTGAGGCGCTCGCATCTTCGGTCTGCGTAAGCGCGAGATAGCTGATTGAGATCACGCGCTCCTCGGCGCCGATCCGGTCGCGATCGGCGAAAGTGTAGAGTTGTTCGATATAGCCGAGCGGCTGGCCGGTCTGTTGTTCCACCCATCCCCTGAGGCCCGCCTGCAGCGAACGGTGAGCGAGTTCGAACGGACCAGACGGCAGCGCGTTTGCCTGCGGGATGGTGAGAACGCAGGGGTCGCCGTTGTTCACGGCGACCACGACGGCGATCAGGTCCGCTTTGACGGCGTCGTTCGCTTTGCCTCCAGCCCTGCCTGTCCTGGTTCCCTTCGCCGCCTGGTGACGCATGATCCCTGAGCTGGTTCGCACAACACTGCCCCAAAGCAGCTAAACCGATTTAATTGGTTTTCCACGATATTGTCGGCTCGTCAACACCACGACCGAAGGCGATTTTAGCTCTTCGCACCTGCACAAAAATGTGCCAAACGCAGCCCCCATGGTTGGTAACGTTGGGGAAGGAACCTCGTTGAGTGCGGTTGCTAACACCAGGGCGATCACACCGCCGGATATCCGTTCCCGGAAGGGTGGAACGCCGCTCGTCTGCCTGACGGCCTATACCACGCCGATCGCAAAGCTCGTTGATCGGCATTGTGACATTGTTCTCGTTGGCGACAGCGTCGGCATGGTGCTCCACGGCTTGCCGTCGACGCTTGGCGTGACGCTTGAGATGATGATCATGCATGGTCAGGCGGTGCGACGCGGCCTGGAGCAGGCGCTGATGGTCGTCGACATGCCGTTCGGCTCCTACGAGGAAAGTCCCGAGCAGGCCTTCCGCAATGCCGCTCGTGTCATGGCGCAAACCGGGTGCGCGGCGGTCAAGCTCGAAGGTGGCGAGGCTATGACCGAGACGATCCGCTTCCTGGCTGCACGCGGCGTGCCGGTCATGGGCCATGTCGGCTTGACGCCGCAGGCAGTCAATAGCTTCGGCGGCTACCGCGTCCAGGGCAGGGGCGAGGACGGCGAGCGCGTCGGGGCCGACGCGCTCGCCGTGAGCGAAGCGGGGGCATTCGCGGCGGTGCTGGAGAAGGTCCCCGAGGCACTCGCCCGCCGGATCACGGCAGAGATAGCGATCCCGACCATCGGGATCGGCGCCTCGGCGGCCTGTGACGGGCAGATCCTCGTCGTCGACGACATGTTGGGCATCTTCGCCGACTTCCGGCCCAGATTCGTCAAGCGCTATGCCGAACTCGGTGAGATCGCCGATGCGGCGATCGCGACTTATGCGCAGGACGTGTGCGACCGCCGCTTCCCAGCGGATGAGCATGTCTTCGGCGATGCGCCAAGGACGGTCAATGGTGGAGAAACGGCATGAGCGTTCCGATCGCACGAACCGTCGCCGAGTTGCGCATGGCTGTCGCGGCATGGCGTCAGAATGGCCTCAAGGTCGCTGTCGTGCCGACCATGGGCGCCTTGCATGAAGGCCATCTGAGCTTGGTGCGCGCCGCACTCGCCAAGGCCGACCGGGTCATCGTGACGCTGTTCGTCAACCCGAAACAGTTCAACAGCGCGACCGACCTTGCGGCCTACCCGCGCACAGAGCATGACGATGCCGCCAGGCTCGCGCCGCTCGGCGCTCATCTGCTCTACGCGCCAAATGCAGCGGACATGTATCCGGAAGATTTCGCCACCACGATCTCGGTGGGTGGGGTGAGCGAGGGCCTGTGCGGCGCATTCCGTCCCGGCCATTTTGACGGCGTGGCAACCGTCGTCGCCAAGCTCTTTCTCCAGACGCGCGCCGATCTCGCCTTCTTCGGCGAGAAGGATTTCCAGCAACTGCACGTCGTTCGCCGGCTCGTGCGCGATCTCGACATTCCGATCGAGATTGTAGCCTGTCCAACGGTGCGTGAAGCCGACGGCCTGGCGATGTCGTCGCGCAATGTCAGGCTCTCGGCCCCACAGCGCTTGGCAGCGCCAAGGCTCGCCGAAGTCCTCTCGGCTTCGGCCGAGCGATTGTCGGCGGGATTGCCAGCCGAACTGCTCGCCGAGGCCAGGCAGGCGATCCTGGCTGCCGGTTACGACGAAGTCGAGTGTCTCGAGCTACGAGCAGACCATGACTTGTCGCCACTATCCGCCGCGGACCGACCGGCCCGCCTGATCGTCGCCGCCTGGCTCGGCGGAACGCGGCTTATCGACAACGTCGGAGTCCTGCCCGGGCGGCGCAAAGGCCAGGTGCTCACGGCAGCCAATGCCGCATGATTGAACGGCGGCAAGGCTTGGGCAAACGTGCGTCGTCAAAATGACCCAGACAAATAGCCGTAGCAGGGAGTGGATATGGTCTTTCGATTGAAGGAGCGCCTGGGAAGGAAGTTCGAAGAAGAAGTGCAATTCTTCAAGGGGTGGCAGAAGGACAGGAAGCGAGTGGGCGCGCTCATGCCAACCTCCGTTCATGCCGCGCGTCGTATGGCAAGCGTCATCAATCCGGCCTCCGGATTGCCAGTTATTGAGCTGGGCGCTGGAACTGGCGTCATCACCAAGGCAATCCTGGAAAGAGGCATCAAGCCGCATCAGCTGGTTTCGGTCGAATATTCCGAGGATTTCTATCAGCGCCTGACGCGAGCCTATCCGGGCGTCGATTTTCGGTTGGGCGATGCGTTCGCCCTGGAAGAAGTGCTTGCTGAGCGGAGCGGAGAACAGTTCGACTGTGTCATAAGCGCGGTGCCGTTGCTGAGCTTTCCGATGGGACAGCGTGTTGCCCTGCTCGAGGATTTGCTCGCCCGCATTCCTCGCGGGAGGCCTGTCATTCAGATCACCTACGGACCTTTGTCGCCGGTGATCAAAATGCCCGACCGCTATGTCGTGTCTCACTATGATTTCGTCGTCCGCAACATTCCGCCCGCACAGCTGTGGACTTACCGACGAGCAGTCTGACGGCGGGACGCGTGGAAGACGGCGGGCCGTTCGCAAAATCGTGCCGAAAAACCCTGGTCCAGCTGCTTAGGGCGGTATGAGAGCGGGAGGCCAAGGCCGCTTCAAGCCTGAAAACCGTGAGGACGATGCCCATCCGACAAAATGGAGAGGACCAGCACGAGGTGCCGGCTTGCCTCTCGTGGGTTCGTCGACGAGGTAGGAACGTCCCGATTGCTGAAGCACTCAGGCGGCGACCTTGAGGTCCTTCAAAGCCTTCTCAAAGCCATCCTTGATCGGCCTGGACACGTCTTCGGCAGCTCTCATCATCAATGCCTGGAGGGCCTTGGCCTGTTCGGCGGACTGTTCGATGTGCTTGTGCAGGAAGGCGGCCTGCAGTTCGAAGAACTCGGATGGCGACTTCACGGCAACAAGTGCTTCGAAGTGCGCGAAGCCGGCTTCGGCATTGGCTCGCAGAGCGGCAATCATCTTCAGGGCCACATCGTTGCCGGTGGTCTTGGCCGTTTCCAAAGTCGACTCGAAAGCCGTTTGAGCCGTTTCGGCGTTCGAACTCAATTTGGAAAATGCTTCCTTCGACCGTTCAATGCCCAGCTCAGCGACTGCGTGAACTTGCTCGGCAGCCTTGGACGGCTCGAAGGTAGGGGAGTCGGCGTTGTCGATCGTTTCGGTCTTGCCGGGGAGCTTGGACATTTTTTGATCCTTTTGCAGAGGAGAGGCAAAAACAAAGCTGCCTCCTTGATGTACGAAATCGTCGCAACGGATTTATGAAGCTGACAACAATTTGCGCCCACATGCTGCGCCCGGTGCTGCGCGAATTCGCCTCAGCGAAAGCACGACGGCAGGTTCGGATTTCTGTCGTGTCCTGGACGAGCATCCATTCCCGGAGCGGCCGGGCTCATGGCGCCGCCCGCAACAGGTCGCGAGTGCGAACAATGACTTCAATGCCGAGGAAGGTGAAGCTCTGGTTTGCGGGCCGAGCTTGTCGGCCGCTCAATCGAAATCGTCATTTGAGGGGCTTCCTCTCCCGCGTGTAGCTGGAAGACACGCCCGTCCAGTTCCTTGTCTACTTCCGTGAGACGATGGTTTAACCGAAGGTAGTCCGTCCAGGTCGGCGTCCGGAATGTCTCTGTCCATTGCATGGGCTTCTGAAGGTTGCGCTGGAGCGTCCAATTCCGAGCACCGACGCGGCTGTGGACATGACGCCGCTGCCGCATGAGGTCGAGGAAGGCTTCGAGATTTTTCTCGGCTATCAGATATTCGACTTTGACCACGATCGGGCCGCTTCTCGGCTTCAGATTGAGGGCAACAGCCGGGGCGTCGAATGCCTCCAAAGGATCGGGCTCGGACTCGCGGCGCTCGCGAAGTGGGAACAGGACCCCGGCGGCGGCGACGAGCAGCAGGGCTCCGGCGGAGCCCTCCAGAGCCCAGGTCAGGGAATAGTTCTGGGACACCGTGCCCCACACCCAACTGCCGGCCGCGATGCCGCCGTCGATCAAGGCATAGTAGATCGAGATTGTGCGTCCTACGACCCAGCGCGGGCTGGCCAGCTGCACACTCACGCCAACGCCGGACCAGGCGGTGACCCAGCCCGCGCCGCCCAAGGCGAGCGCAATTGCCGCCACTACGATGGACGAGGTCAGTGCCAGGGAGAGGGAGCATGCCGCACAGGCGACGCAAGCGAGCCTCATCAACCGTTCCTGCGATAAGCTCCGCCTGAATGTGCTGTTGGAGAGGCCGGCGAAGACGGCGCCGGTCCCGAAGCCGGCCATGAGCGTGCCATAGGCCAGGGGTCCGCCCCCCAGCTGATCGCGGACAACCAGCGGCAGCAGCGCGAGAATGGCGATGCTCGCCAGGCCAAAGAGGGTTCCGCGTGCGATCGCAGCCTTGATTTCCGACGACATCGCCGTGAAGCGCAGCCCATCATAGATCGCCGTCCGCATCGACTCACGCGGCAGAGGCGAGGAGCGCACCTTCCACTTGCAGCGCCATATGGTCGCCAATGGGACCAGATAGGTGAGGGTGGTCACGGCAAAAGCGGTCAGAAGCCCGAACGAGGCAACCACGATGCCGCCGAGCGCCGGACCCACGGTACGGACAGTGTTGAAGCCGACGGAAAGCAAAGTGACGGCAGCCGGAACATCGCGTCGTTCCACCATATCGCCAACCGAGGCCTGCCAGGCCGGATCGTTGAGGGCGCCGCCAGATGCGATCAAGAAGCTGAAGCCGAGGATCATCCACGGACTGACAAAGCCCAGCGCCACAGACGCGGTCAGCATTGCAGAGGCGATCACCATAAGGCAGCGGCCGGCGAACATGACCCTGCGACGGCTGAAATTGTCGGCGAGCACCCCGGCGAAGACAGATAAGATGAATGCGGGCAGGTTCGATGAAGCCTGCACCAGCGCCACCATCAGATCGGACGTTGAGATCGTCGCCATCAGCCAGCTGACGGCAACAGTCTGCATCAGCCAGCCGAGACTGGAAACCTGCGTGGCGAGCCAGATCGAACGAAAGGTCGGCTGCATGAGCGGCGCAAATGTCGTTGGTGCAGCCAAATCTTCATTTGATCCAGCCACCCCACTCATTTTCTGCGAACCCTTGCTATCCGAATATTGGCAAGCGGTGTCTCGCATGTAATCCCGACTGAACCGTGGCGGCCGTGGGCTGAGAGATCATGCCAATGGGAAATTATTTTGACGCGTCGACGCGCCTGTTCGATGTCGAGCGGAACATCAACCGTCGTGGCGCCGGCGAATGGCATGAACGCTGTTGCCAACAGGAGAGCCGGCCGACCGCAGAGGCACCAAGGAATGGAGCTGACCAGCGGGCAGATTATCCCCAAGTTCTCGGGTCACGGCTCAGCGAACCGCGTGCAGTCTATCCGTCGCTTAGCCATTCCGAAGTCCGGGAACGCGGGTAGCCGTTGCTGCAATGAAGCAGCTGCCTCGCCTACATCGGTGTCAAGGCAAGGAAGGCTAGAAGGGTTTCTGGATCCGCATCGGCTTTCCGCCCAGCCGATGGGATAGTTGCATGGGGCAACATGTCAGCCTGAAGGTTGCCCTGGGCGCTGATCTGCGAGGCGGGTTGAGGAAGGCCTCAAACTTCAAAAAGCATACGCGTGCGATAGTCGAGTGCCGTTACGACAGTTACGTTCTTGAACTACATCAGTGCAGAAACTACCCACTCATTCGTCATTGCTTTTCGCTACCGGCGTCCATCAGGATCATCGCCTACAGAACACATGACCGCTGTGCCGCGTTTCAATACCTCTTGCACCGTCAGCGAAAGACCTGGAAGCCGTTGCGCCTATCCGGCGGTAGACAGCCAGGCAGCCGACGAGTACCTAGGAAAGGGGGCCATGGCTATCACTTGGCGGAGCACGCCCCGGTCGACCAATCGCAATCGTCGCTGCTGCCGCCTCCACCGTTGCTCGGTGGAGGGCTGTATGAACGATTGCCGCCGCCTCCGCCTCTATTTAGCGCACCACTGCCGACGACGGCGCCGAGGATGCCGATCACGCCTTCGACAACTTGTTGGTCCCCATTGGTCCAATTTAGACGCTGGGATGGCCTTGGGGCGGCCGCGTCGGCGACTGCGACTGCGAGACGGTGCATGTTCCGACCTGAACTTGTAAACTTGTTACCGACGAAGACAGACCAGCAGTTTGCCCATCGGTTCCTGTTGCAGACCTGGTAAGCGACGTTGAGCGCCGCCTGCCCGGATCTCACGTTACCTTGCGAATAGCACTCGGCACGCCAGCCACCATTGGGGGTCGACGTGAATCCTACCACCATGGCCTTGCCTGGCGGCATCCGCCTATAGCTGGCCATGAAGCGGGCATCTCTCGTGCATGTGTTGTAAGCGAGTGTCCCGAATGTATCGGCCCGGCTTGGAGCGACTGGGCTGAAATAGAACAGGCTCAGACTGAGTGTGGTGATAAGCATCCCTCGCATTGGCACCTCCCGTGTTGCTGCCTCTTCTCGCGTAGGGGACGAGCTTGCCTGTCGGATCCAAATGCCGCATTACCCATTTGGGTTAGGATCCGACTGCACGCGCTACCGATGAGGCGGCGGGGGGAATGCCCTACGCTGGGAACCCGAACTTGGCGACGCAGAAGGACTTTTCACCCCGGTAAGCCCAACAAGGTCGCGCGCGAGTGGACTTCAAGAAGCGACGGACCGCACTCCTCTTGAGGTAGCCTTTGTGACTCTCTGAGCCGAGGCCAGGAACACCACCTTCGGAAATACGGTGTTCCGGCGTGGCGACGCAGAGGTGCCCAGCCCTTTCATAAAGTTTACGTTGCCGACAGCCGAGGCGACGGCGCCCGGATATTCCCCGGTTACAAGGGCTGCTAACGTCTAGCGATCGCAGATATGGAGATGCTAGATCAAAGCGTCGTTGTATGAGGCTGCGCCGCCTTGTCGATGCCTGACACGATAAGGGCAAAATGACCGCCGAAACTCTGCCACGAGACAGCACATTGGCAACGGTGCTGCCCGGGCTTGTCGACTCGGAAGAATATGTGCGACGTATCTTCGAGCGAATGCGTGCCGGCAAGCTCGACCAAGTGCGCATCGGCATCAACAGTGGTGTCGAGTGTCCAGACTATCTCTTCGATGAATTTTTCAAGGATGAAAGCGATCCGGGTCCAGGCCAGCCGGTGTCAATGCAAGCCTATAACGGCAAAACGCATCGACCAGTCTCATTTGAGAAATGGGCAAACTCCAGTAATTGGGCCAAAGTCGGGATGACAACGGCCGAGGTTCAGAGGCTGCTCGGCGATATTCGAGGATGGCCAAGATCTGGCAAGCGACCTCAACGATAGTTGCGAGAAAAAAGCTCGGAGGTGAGCGTCAGTCCTCGCCCTGCTGCGCCTTCTTAACCATCTCCGGCATCTCTCTCATGACCTCGGCAAGCATCGCCTCACCTTCGGCAACCGAGGCGACCGGTTCGCAGTGCAAGAGTTTGCCGTCCATAAAGGCTGCCGCGAGGTAGGGGAAACCAGCCCGAGGCGGGTCGTAAATAATGCCAGTTGCGTTTGCCAAAGGTCACCTCCATTCGGGGGAAAGCCCAGATATAGGGGCCTTAACCCGATCCGGCGAGTGTCAATCCAAGCACCATCACCATTCAATCACGTGTAATCGATCCTGAAATTCGGGCATTCGTCATCACACTGGCAGTCCATTCGTCGGACCATGAAACGTCGCATTCTTAGCGGTAGTGGTTGAGAAAATGGGCCATGGTCAGCTTCCCCCTACCGGGAGCCGTTGCGGTGCGGGCAACTGATCGCCCCATAGGTGCAGGTTCACGCACTCAGCATGGTGGTCGGCTATCCATTGAAGGCACTCCTTCCTGGGGCCAAGGAATAACGCGAACCCGATAAGCCCGTCCTCTCGAACCTCATGGGTCATGCCCTTGATCGCGCTGTGGCCGAAGTGGAGCAGGAGAACTCTCTTGCGCTTACAATTGTCGGTCATGACCACAACGCCTTGTTCTCGGCGTGGCGCACAGCACCCTCGGCCGATGACAGAGCCAGGCGTGCCTTTTTGGCTGCGCGTGGGGCGCCGGCGACCTTCAGGCAATCCCGAGCGAAGCGAATCGCCTCGACTGCGGCGCGGGCGGCGGCCACGCCATCAGCCGGCACCGCCAACGCGACATCGACAAGGTGAGCGTCGGAGTCGTATGTTTCGCCCCGTCGCCGGGCTATGATGTCCCATGCGGCATCGGCATCGTCGGGATAATCGCCGTCCTCGCCCTCCCATGCCTCGCCGGCGCAATGGTGCATGTGCTCGGCCATCGCGGCTTCATTGCCGAAGAGGTTGAGGAAATGGCTGTCGTCATTGCTGCCGACGAAGGCAAAAAGTTTCACAAGCATTCTCAGGTTCCTTTCATCATGCCCCATGATTGGGGCGGTTAAATCCTGGGAAAAACGGGCGATCAGGATGCACCTGGAAGCCAAGCGAAGATCAGCGTGGCGGCCACGGGCAAAGACCAGAATGGCGACTATGCCGACTAAGCGCGTTCCTTGGTCATGAGATGGGCCATGATCAGCGATCCCCCAGCGGGGCGCATACAATGACGCGAAGGCCTGAAATCAGCGCCAGTTCACCAGCAACCGCCAGCGCGTCACGCGGGTCTTCAATGTCGGTGATCGCCTCGCACGTGCCGTCGGGCTCTGGAAACCGCCCGTAGACCGTGAAGAATTCGGCAGCCTTGGCCGGCTGGTTGCCGAGTGTGTGGCCTGGCTCGTCCGGATCGTCGACGCATCCGGCCAATTCCAGCCGCTCGAATTGCTTCCAATCCGGCGCGGCGTAGTTGGTGCAGCAATTGAAAAGGCGTTCGGAAGTGTCAGCCATTGGCCTTGCCCTCCTCCGCTTTGGCGATGGCGGCGCGGATATCGTTGAGCCACTCGGGGACTAACGCGGCGGGGCCGCCCCTTCGGTCGTCGGACGCCAAAATCGCAGCCATCGAAGTTTCCAGACCTTTCAGTGTCGCCAGCAGTTTGGCGTCGGGCTGCGGATCGTACGGACTCGGCAGGGAGTGGCCGCCGTAGTCCGCAAGCTCTTCGCCCGTATCCGCGTCGGAAACGTCGATAATAGCCAGGTCTTGCCCGCTATCGGTCGTGGTCTGGGTGATGTCGATATGCTCGCCGACGAAATCGGCCGTGAGCATCGGAAACGCCGCTTCAATGCTGTCGGCTTCGACCTCAACGTTGCCGTAGCAGCGCAGGGTAACGCCCATGTGGAAATTGAGCTTAGCCATCGGAGCGGCCCTCCGCTCTCGCGTGATTGCTCCGGACGTGATCTCGCCATTCCGAATAGGCCGCACCTCGAGCGCGATCTCCGGAGTGCGGGCACGAAATCCACCCGCACTCGCAATAGACTTCTATGCACAGTCTTGCCCCTAGACACTTATGACCGGCGACAGGTTGCACGGGTGCCGAGCCAAACAATCGCTTCTTAACCATTGGTGCGGCCCTCCGCTCTCGCGTGATTGCTCCGGACGTGATCTCGCCATTCCGAATAGGCCGCACCTCGAGCGCGATCTCCGGAGTGCGGGCACGAAATCCACCCGCACTCGCAATAGACTTCTATGCACAGTCTTGCCCCTAGACACTTATGACCGGCGACAGGTTGCACGGGTGCCGAGCCAAACAATCGCTTCTTAACCATTGGTGCGGCCCTCCGCCTTGGCGCAACGAAGGATGGCGTCCACGTCATGGGAAAGCGGTACGAGTGCTTCAATGGCGCCGCGCGCGTGTTCCTCACCGCAACCATCAATGCAGCCTTTTGCGTAGCGCACCAACGTCTCGAATTCGCGCTCTTGCGCATGTGACAGAAAGCAAGGTCGAGAGGTGTTCATAGCGACCCCTCCGCCCTGGCTATCGCCGGCAGGACGAAAGCACGCCGCCAATTGCCAAACCATTCGACCAAATCGCCGCCGTTGACCTCCGTTTCGTCGTCTGGCTGGCATCCGCGCTGCATCAGTGCCGGCGCTGCGTCGAACTGGGGCCAGTCGGTCACGGCGAGCTTCAGCACGGCCAATAGATCAGGAACGGGAACAGCAACGCCCTCCGTTTTGGCAATGGCGGCCTCGACCAGCCTCTGCGCTTCGCCCCACGGCGCGCGTTGCGTGACAGGACGCTCCAATTCGCCTTTGGCGCACCGCATGACGGCATGAAGCGCCGCCAGCATGTCGGGCCGCGCCTGCTCACGCGGAATTGCCGCCCGAAGGCCTGTGAGGATGTCGGCTATGCCTTCCTGTAACTCGTCGTCTTCGAATCCGCGAATGAAGCTTTCCGCCTGGACGAGAGCGTCAACGGTGTCGCTGGCGTGGTCTGGTACCGGGTCTCCGATCTCGACCAAATGCGCCGTTATTTGCCAGGTTCCCCATGATCCATCTTCATGGAACGAATTCAGTCTCCTCTGGGCCTCGCGCCAGTCGCCTGGGTAGGGCAATTCGCCATCACCTTCTTCATCAAAGATGCCGGCGATCTGCCATTCATCACGCATTGCCTCTTCCAGGCGTGCATCGGCAGCTTCTTCCGTGCCAAACGCCTCAGGAAGACAAGGGCCTTCGCCCCTCTCAGGTGTGCAAGTTGATACAATCCAAATTTTGGTTTTCATGATCTCAGACCCTTTCAAACAGGCAGCGGCACAGGGGAGGCTGCAATTGCGAGGACGAAGGCGGCGGCGCAGGACGCCGCCGGAGCCACGAATTCGAGGAGAGCGCGGGCAAATTTCCGCTCCTCTCCAGGCCCTTCAGGCTCGCCCTCCAACGCCCGCCCTCTCGCTCTCTCGGCAGCGATCGCCTCCCGATGGCCGGTCAGGATTTCGGGCGCACGGTTGGCGGTCGCCCTGCTTACGCCGGCCTCATGTGCGAAATTGGTTATGATCAGGCGGCCATTTGTCTGGATTGGGCATCCCTCAAGAAGTCGTACCATGGCCACGCGCAAGGCATTTCTTGTCGCTGTGCTGACGGGAACGATAATTCGCAGACCGACCGACGGCGTGAGATATTAAGGAGCTGAAATGCGGCCGGGCAGAACAGTGGCGCTGTCGGCCAGCACCGTCGCGGAGCTGAGGCTCACCGCGCGCCACAGGCAGAGGAACAGCTGCCTTATCCGGCTTGGTTCGAGATAGGTCAGCACACCTCGTAAGACCTGCTGGCTCCGCTGCCTAATGCCGAAAGAACCTCAGGACGAGGGACATCCCCTATTTGGGATATGCGCATCTTCGACTTCGCTAATATAGTTTGCGCGCCCGTGCGACGCATCCAATTAGACTGTGCGCTCGGCCTATGACGAGCGCGTAAAGGCGCAACAAGAAGGAAGCACCATGAAACCGCAATCTGTCAGTCTCGCTCCGCCTTTGGGGTTTCTTTATCGGATAGGTCAATGCCAAAAGTGCATGCGCCAATCATTCGTCGCAGCCATGGCATTGGTGTCTGGCGCCATAGTAATCACCGCAGGGTTTGAGCGATCGTTTCCAGAGCTTACGCTGGCGGTCGTCAGCCTCGCGAGCGCGGCGACGGCTCTGTGGATCATTCACATCGTCGTCTTCGGACTGCGGGCGGCGACTTACGCCCGCAGTCCGCGCCAGGATGCAGACGGTTTGGACAAGCCGACAACATTCAGTCGCCGGGCCATAATAGGCGTTTTCCTGAAAACCGTGGCGGGGGCGGCGCTCGCTACAGCCCTTCCGGGACTGGCAGCAGCCATGGGCGAATGTCCCGGCAAAATGAACTGCGGCTTTTCATCCTGTGCGCAGTCGGGCCAGGTATGGTGCTGTCCGCGAGGGTATCCGATCCTCAATCTGTGCAACTGCAGCTGTTACCAGACCGTCCAGGGGGTGACTCAAGCCGGCTGCAACCAGACCGGAAGCTGTTTCACGGAGTTCTAGCCTATCCTTATGGAATAACTCAGTTCTGGCGTTTGGCGCCGCTGTCGGTGCCCCGGCTGCTAAAATATTCGCCCGGCTGCTCGAAGAGGACGCAACGCCTTTGCGAAACGGTAAATCCGAACGCCACGCACTGCTCGACGTTCCAGCATTCGTTTGCGCAAGCGTCCCGGTTCGGTGACGTCAGGACGCGGAAGCCGTTACCGGAAAAGGCCTTGTTATTGAAGTATTCCATGTGCACGGGTGCGCCCGACGAACTCGGTGGGCCAACGTCTGAAAGGACCCCGCTGGTGGCGCGGGCGTTCATCAGGAGCTGGCCAGTCTCGCCCTTCAGGAAGCACTTCCTGTTCCAGGCGTCGTAAGTGTAGGCCCGGCAGGAGGGTCCCGTAGTTCGACAAATCGCTTCGCACTGATCGGCGTCCTGTGCCGCCATGGAGGCGATCGAACCGCCGGTGAGGTCCCTGTTGAGGAAACGCGAGAAACTGACTGGGGGCGGTTGAACGGCGACCACCTCGGGTGCGGGCGGCGCAGGCGGGTTGGTCGGTGGACGGTAGCCTGGGATCAGGTTGCGGGCGCCCGCCGTGTGATCTTGGCTGTCTCCCGCGCCGACGACGGCCGAGAAGAGCCTGCAGAGGCCCCCAGGCGACGAATAGTCAAAGCCGATGCATCCAGAACGCGTAGAGCAGAGCCTCCTGCAGGACTCGAGGACTGGGATGGTGACCGTCGCGCTGACGGGTCCGTTCAGCATGGTCTGCGGATAGTCGAAGAAGACGTCGGTCGACTGCGCGCCCGCTGTCTGGATTCCAGGCCAAAGAGCAGCGGCGGCAAAGGCGACGCCGAAAAGAAGCC
This sequence comes from Mesorhizobium loti, assembly GCA_002356515.1. Lineage (NCBI taxonomy): Bacteria > Pseudomonadati > Pseudomonadota > Alphaproteobacteria > Hyphomicrobiales > Phyllobacteriaceae > Mesorhizobium > Mesorhizobium loti. The sequence goes on from AP017606.1 coordinate 71,489, forward strand.
TGGCTTGTCGGTTCTTGGTCAGCCGCATTCAAGTTGCCTTTATCGCCGAGTTGCCAGGAGGACCACAAGTAGAAGGGTGAGCCCTACGCAGAACAGGGCTTTCCATCTCCATCGGGCGGCCAGTCGCATCATCAGAAACGGGGAACTTTCATCATTGGTGGCAACGTCACGAGCTCGCATCCCCAAATAGATCGCGATCAGGAATAGGCTGATTGCAGCCCACCAGTGTGCGAAACTTGCATTCTCCATATGACCTTGCACCCAGCCAACGAGGTTATGCCCCCCTATGAGCAGCACGAGGCTTGCAAACAATCGCGGAAAGGCCGGAACGCGGTGCGAAAGCGGGAACAGGGCCACCGTCAAGACGAGAAGGCCGACAAGGGTTTCGGATGATTTCCATTTCATGGGCTGCCCCCTTCCAAAGACTTCATTCGTAGGGGTCGGGCGCTTGGCACGTCATGTACTTCGCACTCGACCAGCCTCCCGGAACGGCTGCCCATGGATGCCCTCTCGAATCCCAGGAGAACTGGGTCACCTTGATGGACCGGGAATTCTGGAGGACCTCTCCGGTCAGATCTCCAAAGGGCCTGTTCCTGACGTTGAGCGGGGTGCCAGTCGGATCCGTGATCCAGCACACCAGGGGTGGATCACGGCGTTCCTGGGGTTGAGCCGTGGAGACCGTCACTCTGGGATTGAGCTGGCGTAGCGCGACCGTTGCGTTCAATGCCGCTTCAGCGTCGCAGAACCGAAGCGTCTGGTGGCTCATGCTGGCTTCGGTGGTCCAGGGTTGCCCGCCGCAAAAGCCGCGACAGTCGCTCGACAGGCTGGTCGATACAAGCGACCGGATGCAGCTGTCATCGTTGACGCATTGAAGGGTGACCACGTTTCGGTCGATCTCGACCGTCCCGAGCCTAGACCAATCCACCTGGAACGTTGCCTCCAGCGAAAGCGTCGTGACGAGGTTAGCATCGGTGTTTCGGACAGTCTGGGTCCGTCTGTCGACGAAAGCGGCTTCGCTGTCGGTCTTTCGCCAGCCTCGGTCAAAAAACACGCTCCACGATAGATGCAGTTTGTTGGAGGTCTCGCGCGCGGGCGTGCATTGCCAAGAGCGGCCGAGCAGCGCGGCCGCCGCGTCGTTCGAGGGCGGGTTGGACGGCGCACGGTAGCCCGGGACAACACTTCGGGTCCCGGCCGAGCGCGAGGGGTTCGCCGTCGCCCTGGCGATGGTCTTGAATAGCCTACAGATGCTCGCCTCGTGCGAGTAATCGAATCCCAGGCAGCCCGAACGCTCGGAGCAGATTTCCTTGCAGCGCTCCGGGGGGACGGCCATGTTCGCGCTGATCTCTCCATCGAGCGTGGTCTGCGGATAGTCGAAGAACCCGCTGTCGGCCTGTGCGTCCGCAAGCCCGGCTCCAGTAGTCAGGACGGCGGCGACTGCCACCGCAAAGAGAAGTCTTGCGGTCGTGCGCGTGATGGCAAACGCCAACATGCTTCGCATGCCTGGTCGCTATCGCTCCCTCACCACGGTCGTCTCCTGGGAAACGGCCGATCCCAGCTTCCTTTTCATGCGCATCACGTTCTCATAGGATGTCTTGATGCGATCGAGCATTTCGGGATTCCGCTGCGCTTCCTCGGAAAGGATCGCGGCGACCTTTTCCGGGATCGCAGGATCAGGATGTTTGTCGTTGGCGAAAATCAGGATGTCGTTGCCGGCCATGACCGCCCGGAGCACAGAGTCCTCGAAACTGACGTTGTCGGTGATGGCCTGCATCTGCATGTCGTCGCTGATGACCACGCCCTTGAAGTGCAGGTTGTCGCGTAGAAGCGTGGTCAGCGTCGCGCGGGACAGCGAGGCGGGGATATCGGGGGAGAAGGCCAGCTTCGCGTTTATCACGTGCGCGGCCATGACCATGTCGACGTCCCCCGACGCGATCAGGCCCTTATAAGGCAGAAGCTCCTTGTCGCTCCATGTCTTGGTGACGTCGGCAATTCCCTTGTGGCTGTCCTTGGTGCTGGAGCCGTGTCCAGGAAAGTGTTTCAGGGCCGTTAGCACTCCCTTCGCGCGATGCGCTTCGATAAAAGCCCTGGCGTACGCTTCAACTTTCTGCGGATCGGCGGAAAAGCTCCTGCCAAGCTTGCCGATGATGGGATTCGCCGGGTTGACGTTGAGGTCGACGACCGGGGCCAGATTGAGGTTGAATCCCAGGCTTGAGAGATCTGAAGCGAGGTCCTGGTAAACCACGCTGGCCTCGTCGGGACTCATGGTCTTTGCCACGGTCGCCTCGCTTGGCACCTCCCTGAACCCGACCTCGCCGGTAAGCCTCTGGATGCGGCCCCCCTCCTGATCGATGGCGACAAGCAGGGGGGCCGTGGCGTATTGCTGCAAACCCTTGTTCAGTTGCCGAACGGCCTCAAGGCTCGAAATGTTGCGTCCCAGATAGATGACGCCAGTTATTTCACCTGCCTCTGCCTGTTTGACGACCCGCTTGTATCCGTCGTCGTCGGGACTGTCGCCGACGAAGCCGACCAGCACCATCTGTCCGATCATTTGGCGCAGTCTGCCATCTTCGACGGCGCGGTGCAGGTTGGCCGTCCGCAGGTGGGCTTCCGGCGCCGGGTCAGCTCGCAGAGGTGCGGAAATGCCAAGGAGTGTGCATGCGGCAGCTATGAAGGTTGCGATCCACCGCGACATATTCAATTCCTTGGGCTGACGGGGCGAACGAAGTCAGGCTGGACCGTCCGGCTATTTTTCCGCGCCGAGGTCATGCCTTTTCTGCGCACCGGATAGAGGTTCGAGCTGTAGACCAGGTAGCATCGGTTCGGCCGCGCGTTGGCCCATGTGAAGCCGCCGCACTGGCCGTTCGAGCTGCATTGCTGCATGCATTCTTCATACGAGGCCGCGTATGTCTCCGCGCTGTCTCCGATGAACGCGCTCGTCGTGAAGAGTTCCCATCCTACGGTCAGGTTTGGGGGAGGGGCCGCGGGGCCAGCCTTGAAGTAGAGGCCGGACCACCCCAGCGCGTAGGTTTGCACGAAATCGAAACCCGATTTCAGGAAGCAGCGGTTGGCCTCGAGGTTATAGGTGAAGGCCCGGCACGAGTTCTGGCTGTCGCATGTCGCCCGGCAGTTTTCCGCATTGGGCGCGGGCATGCCTTTCGGGACGAGGTCGCCTCCAAAAAGGTCGACGCCGCTGTAGGCCGCGTAATACCAGGACTCGGCGTTGCGCGGATCGCTGTAGCCCGGAATCCGGTTCCGGGTGCCTGCGGTAGAGAGCGTGTTGGGCTGAGCCGAGCCGATACCGGTGAATAGGCGGCAGATATTGGTGACTGACGAATGGTCGAAGCCCGCGCAACCCGAACGTTCCCGGCAAAGTCTCCGGCAGTCGTCCAAAGGCCGTTCGAACTCCGCGCTGGTGCCTCCCTCTAGCGCTGTCCCAGGATAGTCCCAAAAATCCGGCTGGCCTTCAGCCGACACCTTTGGTGCAATCCCAGAACCTGCAAGTGTAAGGAATAGCAGCGCGACAGCGATTCCCGCCATGCGCGCGCGGCCCCGACTACTTAGCTGCATCCCCTCAATTTCCCCGATTGCCCAAATTCATCACCAATGCGCAGGCACTGGGTCAGGGGTTGATCGACCCCTCGCAGTAGGTAGTCCGAAGGAAGCTTTGGTAGGCCGCGGCATGGCTCGAATTGCTGTCGCCGACATCCTGGCAAAGTGAGGTGAGCAGCTTGCTCGCTTCCGAATTGCCTTCCAGAGCGAGCTCGAAATAGGACCTGCCAGCTTTGTTGGCGTCGGCGGCGTCCACGCGGTCCTGCGCGAACGTTCGCGGGTCGTACCAGCGTGCGATTTCGAGCTTGGCGTCCTGGTTGCCTCTCTGCATGGCGAGGTTGATCGCCTGCATGCCGACGTCGCGGTTGTGGCGATCGAAGGCCTCTTTGCTCAGGGCGAAGAGTTCGTGGCCGTCCGAGTCTGTCGGCTTGAGTTTCTCTAGCCTGGCTGCGAGTGGCGGGTTGAGTGGCTCGCGGTAGTTCGGGATCAGGCTGCGCGTCTGGGCTGTTGACCCCGTATCCTGCCGCCCCCCGGTTATGCTGGCGTACATGTGGCATTCGTTCTTCGGGGAAATGTCGACGCCCATGCAACCCGAACGCCCCACGCACAGCTTTCGGCATTCTTCGAGCGGCTTGGGAAACTCTGCGCTCGCAATCCCGAGTAGGAGCGTGTCCGGATAAATGAAGAGCTCGTCCTCCGTTGCGCTTTGGGCAGCTAATTGCCCGGATGCGCCCAGGAACGCCAACGCCGCTACGGCCCCGACGGCAAGCCACAAACCGTTCTTCCGCATTTGCCTCTGTCCTCCGATGGCTTCGCAAGCGGCGAGTTGCCGAGCCATGCCGTTCCTGGTTGTCATTCCAAGGTCCCCTCGCAATAGGTGTTCGTCAGGAACCCGTTGAACGTAGGATCCTGAGGGGAGCTTGCGTTTTTGGCACAAAGTGAACGGAGCAAATCCTTGGCTTCCGCTTTGCCCTCTATTACCAACTCGAAATAGTATCGGGCAGCCTTGTTCGCGTCAGGCCGATCCGCTTTGGCCGGATCGAAGGAGATCGGGTCGTACCAGCGCGCGATCTGGAGCTTGGCGTCCTGGTTGCCCCGTTCCATCGCAAGGTTGATCGACTGCAAGCCGATGCCTCCGTTTCCCTGGCGGTATGCGTCGCCGCTCAAGGCGAAGAGTTCGTGGCCATCCTTATCCGTGCGCTTCAGCCTTTCGAAACGCGCGGCCAAGGGCTCAGGCGGATTTATCCAGGGATCCAGCCAGCCCAGTCTGTAGCCGCCGTAGGTTCCTGCTGCAGCCAGAAGAAGGGCTAGAGGAATAACAAAATACAGGTACCGCCACCCGCTCTTTGGCTTCGCGATAGGTTGCGCAACAGGGGCTATCGGCGGCGGTGGCAATGGTGGGTCCGGAACCGGAACCCGATCGATGAAACGTTCAGGCAGAGGAGGGAGGGCCACGGGAGGAGCGGTCAGCTCTTGTGACCATCCGCCAGGTTGTGGCGTGACCGGAGGCCAGAACGCATTGCCCCAGACGTTCAGGCCATCGACTTCGATCTTCACCTGGAGATCGACCGGGATTCGGTCGCAGACTTCAGGCCCTACGACCATCGTCGTCGATCCGGTGGTCCGGTTCACGACCTCCGCCGCCACGGTAGCCGGCCGCGCCTGCCACCCGCCATCGCCCAAATACGGTGTGTCTCCCGACTTGCGCGTGATCGACAGCCGCAGCAGCCGGGAACTGCCCAATTCTTGTGGAAACACGATCAGGGCGTGCCCGAACAGGCGCGACTCATCCTCCGCTATTTTCAACGGAACCTGCATCATCGAACCGTCCTTGCAGGTTCGACTGACGGCGGCGCCGAATTGAGAGCCTCCAGGATTGCCCTCAGTCGCTCGTTCTCATCGACGTTTACCGTTATGCCTTCGCCCGAGAGGACATTGTCGGTAACGAGCTGGTTGAAGGCGTACATCCACTCTGAGAGCGCCAGGTAGGAGAAATTCCGCCGTTCCTTGGCAAGTTCGTCGCAGTTGGTGACGTTCGGCCGGCGGGCGAATACCCTGATCTCGCCGTCCTCCGTGCCGTCCGGGGCCATCGGCCGCTTCTCTTCCGGCACTCCATCGAAGCCAAGCGTGCTGACAAAACGGTTGATGCGGCTGGTCGCGAGGAAACCTGCCCTCTCGAGCAGGATGTCAGACCTCTCGACCGAACTTCCAGAGAGCTTGGCGAGATCGTCGGCAATCTGCTCCTCGACCCCGGTGCGCCGGGCCGCCGCGGCAAGCTCGGCGATCAGCTCGCCTGCCAGTTTGTGGGTAAAGCCAATGGCCTGGAGTGCGCCGTCATTCCTTGATAGCGCCAGAAGCCCGTCCAGCCAGTGGCGCATCGCCGAGTGGGCGAGGTAGGCCTCGCGGGGGAGCGCCTTTTGCGAAACCGACGGCCCGGAAGGCGCCGTGGCGGCGACTGTCTTCTTCTTGTTCCCCGGCAGGGGAGGGGCGCCGGGCCGCGGAGGCGGAGCGACGCGCTTCTTCACGACGGTATCGGCTCGACCATCCGAGGTCTCCTCGGGAGCGTTCTGGCGCTTGATGCGGTTGCCGTACTCGATGTGGAGATGCTCGGAAATCCCGTTCTGAGAAATCTGGAGCATCTTCATGGCCACGCCGAACTGCTCCCGCTCCCATGTCTCGGTGAGGCACGCAAGAATTTGGTCCGATACCTCCCGACGCTCGGCGATACGCTTGTTGATGTCGCTCTCGACGAAATAGGGAGCGAGCACGCGGCGTATCTCGTGGGCGATGTTCCCGAGGCGGCCCTGTATCTGTCCATACTTGATCTCGGGACGGCAGATCGCCGCGAGGTTTTCCGCCAGGTAACTGACGCCGCCGTCGTTCAGCCTGAGGGCTTCGTCGAACGCCTTCGCCGGATCGCGGAAATGCTGCTGGATCTCGCTGACCTGGAGATATGCCTTGCGAATGGCGGCGACCTTCTTGACCTTGTCGGGCAGAATCTCAACTTCTTCGCCGCCGCGGTACCTAATCAGGAACTCGGCCTTGAAGTTGGGATTGCGCAGCCAGTAGGTGTTGTTGAACGGCTTGCCCGGCGTCCATTCGAACGGCCACTTGTGGGCCTTCCCGAAATACCGCGTCAGTGAGGAACCCATTCGCGCGCTGAAACGGTCCGAAAGGCTCTGCCCCTCCTCGCCCGCCTTTTCGCTGAAGTGCATGTCGAACATCGTCAGCACCAGGAAAAGCGCGGTCTCGACGCGCGCCCTGTCGGCCGGGGTCTCGCCATGTGACGCCCTGATCCAGTCGTCGATCATGTCGGGAAGCGTCGCGACGTCCTGGTTCGAAGGCTTGATGCAAAGGAGCATGCTCGAGAGTTCCTGCTCGGCGACGTAGCGGTCGAACAGGTAGGCAACCTTGCCCCTGACGAAGAGGTCCTTCAGCGCCTGGGGGTTGTCGTCGAAATAGGCCTGCAGGTCCACCCTCTGGCGGCTGCGCGCACCGGGGAAGTCGAGCAGGTCCGTGTGGTCGAAGAACGGCCACGGCCGCTGCGAGATGGCGATGCGGAGTTCGGCGGCCAAGGCCGTGATGACGGGCCGCGGGAGCGACACGGCCGGACCCTTCATTGGCCGTATCAGCAGCTCCTCCTGGCCGGGTTTGCCAAGACCGAGCAAAGTCTCGACGTCGATGATGCTCCGGTCCCGGGGAACAAGCGCTTCGATGGAGCAGTAGGCGTCCTTGGCGAATCCGAGCTTCTCCAGCGCCTGCGCGAGTTCAAGGTAGACATCGGTGAATTTCCCAAAGCCGCCCCAGAGCACGGAGAAGAGTTCCGCGCGGTCCGCAATCGATAGCCGCGGCGCGAGGATCGCTGCCTCCTCCCAATAGGCGCCGAGCGTTTCGATGTTCGGCAGTCCGGCGAACTGCTTCTCGAAATATTCCTGGATGTCCCAGATGTCCTCCTCGACGAGTCCGCCGGTAGCAACCTGCGACGACACGCGCCTCCGCGCCGCCTCGAGGGCGGACACCACGGTCTCGGGCGCGAGCGGCGCGCGTTTCTTCGCGTCCCCGTCCAGGAAGAAGCTGTTGCCCAGAATCTTCGCGATGTCGGTTTCGCTAAGCAGGCGCAGGACGACCGGAGCGCCCGCGGGGCTGGGCTCCTCGTTGACAGAGAAGCGGGTCACCAGGCCTGTCGACTCGCGTTCGCCGCCTGGATTGATCTCGCGTATGAAGTCGACCTCCCTGCCGAGATCGCCGAAGCGCGCCATCAAGGGTGCGCTCCCATGGCGGGCAAGAACCGACACCAGATACGACTTGCCAGCCTGGCTGGGGCCGAATATGCCGACGCACATCGGGCGGTCGATCGCTTCCATCGCCTTGCGGGCCGCGACGACCGACTTCCTGAGATGCTGTTCGGCGCTGGCGCGCGTGTCGCCGACCCGCTCGGCGTTGGCGGCGGTCCCGATCCAGGCAAGGCCATCCTGCGCCGATTTCAGGGCGGTGCCGCAGCTTCTTTTCAACTCTTCACGCATTGTTCAGCCGCCATTTCACTGGATGGAGATTATGCCGGTGTCGAGCCAGTAACCGTCGCCCGTCTCGACCGCGAGCGTGTCCAGCTTCAGTTCCATCATGCGTTTCACCGGAGCGCCGTCGGCGTCTTCCGCGTCCTCGATCACGAATTCCTCACGGGTCGCCTCGCTCGACAGAAGCTCGACTTCGCTCGGATCGTCCTCGTCGGGAACCTGGACGTTTCGGGCGATGGTCACGCGCACTGGCTTGCGCATGCTTCGCGTCGAGCGCGAGGCGGCCGCCGTTAGCTTGTAGAGCGGAGTGGCCACCCATCGTTCGAGCGGCAGTTGCCTGAAGCCGATGCGGACCGGGCTGTGATAGTCGAACTCCGCCTCGGCCGACGCCTCTGCTTTATCAAGATCGATGTCTGAGAAAAGCAGAGTTTCGTCAGGAAGCGTCGCGTTGCCCTGGAGCCGCCCGATGTACCGGGCCGTCGATTTCATCCGAAGATATTTGGAATAGAGAGTGAAGTTGGTGATCTGCGCCTCGGACAGCGCGCACAGCATCGCGCCGACGACCGCCGTTGTCTTCGGGTCGTCAATATGCGTGTTGCTCACGCCCCGGAAGGGATACCAGGTGCCGACGCGATAGTCCTTGATCGGGATGACGCAGTCCGGGCGCACCGACATTTTGTTCATGAAGAGGTTTATCATGGGCGGTAGGCGCATCGGCCGCCCGGTCAGGAGCACCACGTCGGCGTCCAGGTGGTTGATCGCCTCGGCGAGGTTGTCGAACACGCCGTCGAATATCGACAGGACGCACTCCTCCACAGCTTGGGGATCGATCGCGATGTCGCAGTCGGCGATGCTGAACTGCCCTGCTTCGAGCCCTCCCATGTTTTCCTTGAGATACCCGAGTATGCGGGCATCGACCGGGATTTCGCCGTCGGGACCTGCCCTGCCGGCCGCCTCGAAGAAGCTGCCTGCCTTCCGGATTTCCGTCTTGTGGCTTGTCGGCGGCAGGGTCTCGCACTCGGACAGGACGCCGATGGCGATCGGCTGCAGGACCTGAAGCACGAACTGGCGGCGCAGGTGCTTTTCCTGCTCGGACATGTTCGGGTTGTCCCCGGCAAAGCGGTCCTTGAGGTAGTTCCGCGCGTTCGGCAGTCCCGCCTGGGCGAGCCCTTCCTCGAGCCTCGGGATAACGAGCCTTTCGATCACCGTCTTCAGCAGGTCGTCGCCGGCGATGCGGAATCCCTCCCTGAAGTTCTGGTCGGGATACAGCGCCACGTTGTCCGTCTGGTAGTAGGTCGTCACCATGAGGTCGGTGGTGCCGCCGCCCACGTCGACGCTGGCGATGCGCAGGGACCGCTCGGTCTTCTGCTTGGACTTGGACGCCGGCAGCGACGACGGGCGCTCCCTGTCCTTGCCGAGCACGTCGAACAGCGTCCTGATCGATCCGCCCAGCTTGTGCACGGCCTCACCGTAGAGGTAGACGAGATGGACCGAGCTTGCCTCGTCCCACTCGCACTGGATTTCCGGCCGCTGGCTGTTGATCCCCGTGCTGCTGTCGCCCCACCCGGACAGGGACCAGAGGAGCTTGACGGCGGCTTCCGCCCGTGACTTCAGGATGCGCTGTTCCTGGATCGGGATGGCGGTGGGAATCGTCAAGATGATCTTGCGAAGCCGGCGCGGAGCGTCCTTGAGCCTTCGTTCGCGGCGGGTGCCGGGATTGTTCATCATGGACATCGCCTGCGCGATGATCTCCACGAGCATGAACGTGAAGAAGGACGACCTTGAGAAGCAGAAGCGGCTCGCCGTCTCCAAATCGCCCTCCTTGACCTTCACTTTGAACTTGCGCCTGTCCTCCTCGATCTGCTGTAGAACGTCGCCACGGTTGTTCACGAAACGGTACATGGAGCGCTCAATAAGCGGTTCCGTTCCCGAATCGCTATGCGATGCCGAGCGGAACCGCCACTCTTGCAGGACAGGATCGGAACTCCAGAGATACCGTTTCGGCGAGGAAAGCCCGGTCGCCGCCTCGGTGCCTTCCGATTCACCGCGCAGGCGCGATGCCTCCGGGCCGATGCGGAGCAGGCTTGGCCAGAAGAACGCCCGGGGACGGCCAGACCGCCTGGCGATGTCTTCCGCTCCGAATTCCGCGGCCACCAGCTCGCACTGGCTTTCGAACGGATCGCGGTAGACAAGCTCGGGCTTCGAGAGATCCCGCAGTTCCAGGACGACGGAGTTGTTGAGGTCGACGTTCACGTCGTCAGGGAACGACTGGATCAGCAACCCGCACGACCGCGAGTTTCCCAGGTCAAGCACGAGATCCACGTCGACGGGCTGGACGTTCCTGTTGTCGCTGATGGTGTCGACAAGCGTGACACGAACCGGGCTGATCACGCTGGCGAGGAACTGGACGAAGGTGATGTACCGGGCGAGATGCTCGAACTGGTAGGGAAAATCTTCCGGGCGAAGCTCCTTGCCCTTCCTCTGTTGCTTCTTGAAAGAATGGAGAATGTCCTTCAGCCATTCGTCCAGCCACTTCTGCGCGTCAACCGGGCCTTGCCCTTGAACCTCGATCTTGTGGGACAGGAACGAGATGACGTCGGGGAGCCGGCTGACGAACCGGAATGATTCCGTCCGCATCGCGTCTTCCGGACAGGGCGCGAGGTAGGGACGGTTGGGCTTCCGGGGCGCAAGCGAGCTGTCGAAGGCAAAAATCGCCCGATGCGTTCCTTTCCGGTCGCCGTGGGCGTTCCTGGTCTCCGTCACCCTTACCCGGACCCAGTCGGTAGGTCCCTGCGCGTATATTTCGTTGCCCAGGTCGTCCTTGCCGGGCTCGATCTTGAAGAAAGGCATTGGGACCCAGCGGTCGAGAAAGGTATTGAGCGCCACAGACTTGTTGATGTCGTACGCCTCGTCGTTGCCTTTCGCAGGATAGGGCGGCTGGTCGGAATCCGGATCGTCATCGCTCCAGTTGGGCAGAAGGCGGATGACGGCCTTTCCGTCCGAACCTGTTTCGGCTGGCGACGTCCGTTCGACGAAAGACCGGGAGAGGCGGGGGGACGCGTCGAGGTCGAATCCGAACTCGACGAACTGGATGCCGCTGTCAGGCACCAGCGTGAAGCCGTCGCTGAAATCGGCGAGGTTGGTCAGCACGCAGCCACCCCCTCTGTTCGGCGAGTTACGTCCCAAGTCTTATGTCGAAGTGGAATGTCAAACATATCGATACCAACTACTGCTTGCATTCTGATTTCTTCTTGCATGCGTGAACGTCTGCGGTCATAAAATTGCACTCCGGCAGAGGGTCCCCTAGATTCCACTTTATTGATTTCTGCTTCCCGTCCCCGCCTGTGGCAGACGAAGCGCTGCCAAGACAGACTTTTTCTTTATCCTGGTACCTAAAACGTATCTCAAACGGGATCTCTTTAGTCGGGTTTCCTTCCAGATCGATGCTTGTAGGATTCACTTCAAATACATAAGACCCGGCCGGAATGTCCTTCTGCCAAAATATGTTCTCGACTGGCTCAGAACTTACGTTCTCTCTGCGAAACCTGTTTGAATCGACGTCTTTTATGCCGTCACCGCAAATCCCGGGGCCCTTGTCGTTCCAGCCAAGAGTTCCGCCAGGGCATTCAGCGATCAGATCAAGGTCGTCACGCGTGTGCCACGTCAATGTCACTTGCAGCTTCCCGGTTTGCCCTTTTCTGTCGTCCAGCTTCTTATCCATGTCTTTCGACACGTCCGACTGAGGCGGTGTCCGTACGCACGAGTTCAGGTGCCGCCGGAGCTGCTCTTCGAGTACTGCGGCTTCAGCCATCAGCTCCTGTGTGTGCAGGCTTTCCTGGTCAACCGTCGGCGGCGGCGCCACAAGGGCGCAGTAAGCGCCTCCTCCTTTTCCAAAAGCCGTGAGGCCAAATGGGAGGGCCACGCCGCATGCTGGCAACAGCAGCCAGGCGATGGCTCCGGCGAGCGCTATGGGGATGAGCCACAGAAGGCTGGCGGCGAGCCACCTCCAGGAGCGGTCAGCTGGCGGGGCCGGAGGCGGCTTGATGTTGTCGGCTATCGGTATTCTATCGGTTTTCCCGGATATCTCTCCTCCGCCGCTCGTCTCTGCGTCGTGCCTTTCGTACCCCCATGCCGTCAGGACGAGCATTCCGTCGCCCCTGCCTGAGCCTCCCGAGATCCAAACGTTCTCGTCTCCTGGGAACGTTACCGCGTTGCGGAGCGCCGTGGCTGTGGACCTTGCGGTGGGGTCGCCGCGGCTATCGTGTGCTGCGGCTGCGTGACGGACTGCCTGAACGGACTGGTAGAGACGCGACTTGTAGACCGCTGCCGTTTCGGGGGGGAGGTCTGTCAATCGGACAAGCGAATCTTCGCGCTCCGTATACCAGTCGATCCCCGTTCCGTCCTTGCGAGGCACTGGCTCTGCCAGTTCCAGCCCGATCCCGTTGGGGAATTCCCGGCTGAGGAGCGCCTGCATCCTATGCACCGAACGCTCTGCGGTGGACCCGAGGGAACGCATGAGGCTGAGCGTGGTGGTGGCAACGAACTGGCTCATTGGGCAGGCCCCGGCTGCGCTGGGGTTACGCCTGCTGTCGGGACGCACGGCTTGTCAGCCGTGGTTACCGTCACGCCGTTTGACGACAGGAAGCGGATTGCGTCGCGAGCGCTGAGGGAGAAGTTCAGCTTCTGTGCGTTCTCTCCGTCGAGGATTATGAAGGTGTTCACCCCGACCGCCCGGCCGCAAGCGTCCGAAAGCGGGCCTCCGCTGTTGCCGCGCGAAATGTTCGCGGAATGGGTGATGACCTTCGTCGCACCGTCCTGGGGCATGGCCATCACGTTGCCTTGCGTGACCACCATCTCGAGATTGCCTATGCCGCTGGTGTCGCCGTTGATGATGTCCCGGTAGGTTTTGTCCATGGACATCACGAAGCCCGGAAATCCACCCGCAATGACGCTGTCCAGCCTTCCGATTCCGGTCGAAAGTTGTAGGGCCGTCACGCCGCTGGGCGCGTCGTCCACGCGCAGGAGCGCGAAGTCCGGGTCTCCGGTCGCGCTTGCGGCGGCTTTCGCGACGACATGCGCGGGAACCGCGCGCCCAAGCGCCTTGCTCGCGACGAACACCGTGTCGCCAGCGCCCTCGACGACATGGTTGTTGGTGAGGATGTCTCGTGGGCCGACGAAGAATCCGCTTCCGGTACTGAGCGAGTTCCCGGTGAGAGGCGCAAGCACCAGGACCGTGGCCGAGTCAAGGGAGGCTAGAAGGGCTTGTGGTGAACCAGGCGGGGGAGGCGGCCCGATGGCGACGCCGGGCTTTTGGGGGTCTAGAATCTGGGGGCCAAGCACTGATGCGTCCGCATTGCACGCGGCCTTTGCGAGCTCCGCTTTGATTTTGCCGATCCGCGCCTCGAGGCTTCGGTTGACCTCCGCGTTGTCGACCAAAGAAGGCGGCCGCGGCGGTTGACGCGCCTCCGGATAAAGCAGGTTGCCCGACCATGACGCGTAGATCAGGCAAGCCGCGAATACGAGCGATATCGACAGGACAGGCCAAAGCGAAATCCGTCTGGTTTTTGCCGAAGTCATCGGTTGAGACACCGGGCAGGAGCTTACGGGCTTGGAGGGCTCGGCACGCTCCGGTGCAGACACCACCCTTGCCGTCCCGAGAGCGCCGCCGCCAATCGTCCACGCCTGGCCAGGCACTCGGGGCGATATTCCGGGTGGAAGGTAGGAGCCAATCGTTCTCTCGCCGTGCCGGACGAAAGCGGCGGGGGAGGAGCGGACCTCTTCAGGCAGCATTCCCCAGTTCGTGAGGACAGCATTTTCGCCGACGGCCACGATCGAGCTTTCGTCGGCGACATTGAGCATCGCGGCGACGGTCTCGCCGATTTCTCGGTCCGCCAGCGCCGGACGAAGGGCCTCAATCCGTGCCGTCAAACTCGACACGGCCCGCGCCCGCGTCCCACGGTCTAACGCTTCTAACTGCTTCGCATCGTCGTCGAATGCGCCGAACCACGCAACGACCAGGCGGCCACCGTCCTGTTCCTTGACGTTCGGCTCGGCGAATAGCCGCGAGGCGCCGTCCCCGCACAGTTCGTCTATGCGGCCGAATGTCGTTTGACAGTCATGCCACAGCGACCTCCCGGCAACGGCCAATACGTCAACGGCACGTGCCTGCGTGGTGCGAATGAAGTGGACGTTGCCCCGTCCAGCCATCAGGTCTTCCCCCACCGCGTGTTGCCTTTTAACGATGCGCGGCATCCCCGGAGGCATCCATCGACCGAAACAATCTTTGAGTCAACAAGCGCGCTTAGTGGATTTATCCGCCATGCTTAACCTGATGGGGTGGGGCGTCACATTTGCTTGCGTTCGTCAGTCTAGCCCAGGTTCGTATGAATTTTACTTTGCCACATACCCCATTTGGGGGATCAAGCGGCATGCGCTGCAGAAATATGATTGCCTGCATCGTGTTGCCCCGCGTGAACAAATTGCCGAGACGACTGGATGGTGCGTTCAAGCCGACCATATCTTTTGGCGGCCTTGCCATAAGGCTTCTGGCCTGCTCATCTTTGGCGAATTGGGTCGGAACCCACCAGCGCCGATCCGACGACAGGCACATATGCCGGGGGGACACATGTTTGGCTATCCTGTTCGCGCCAGAACCGCCGGGTTCGTAATCGGGGCCTTGAGTGCATTGCTGGCGTTGGGAATTCAACGGACAAACGGGCAGGCGACTGCCGAACTTTTCGATTATCCTGGGACCGCTTTGAAGGGGACGGCCTCCGCGCAGATAGTCGTTCCATTGCAAGAATGCCGTTCAATCTGTACTTCGCGTTCGGGGTGCGTCGGCTTTGACCGTCGGTCTGACACTGGCGTTTGCAGGCTCTTCGCCAGTGTGGACTCCGCCTACGACAGCCCGACGTTCATGGCGGGAACGCGAAGCCTGCTTCCTGCCTATCGCCCGCCTTCAAATCCGCCCGCACAACCTTCGGCCGTGCTTCCTCGAACCGAACCAGCCTTGCCGGAGCCACCGGATGTCAGCGGCCGCAAGGTTCAATATCGGACCATTCCGGGAGATCCGCGCCCGATCGGATGGGTCTACATCAATGTCTGCACCGGAGCGCCTGTGGACGCGACTTCCTTGCGCGCCTCGGTCAACGATTTCGTTTTCGAGTCATTGCGGCTCATCCCTGGAAGGATCGAGCAGTTTGACAGGAGCACGACGCCGCAATGCGCGAGCGTGCCCAAGGCTATTGGCTATTCGTCGGCGAATGCGCAGGAGTGGAGAATTGGAGCCGCGCTACAGGAAATGGGTCCGATCCTTCGGCCGTTGGGAATCGGAACGCGCGCGGAAGGCAAGGCGCGGGATCAGCCGGACCGTTACCGTATCGACATATGGCTCAGCCATCAGTGAGAGTTCGCCTTGGGCCGCGGCTTTCGAACAATCAGATAGATTGGAAGGGCGACGATCATCACCAGAATGGTGGAAATCCCCCAAAACCTTCCGTTCATTCCGCGACTATTGGCATCGCTGGACACCCAGGCGCCGATCGCTGCGGCAATGATGAAACCGATAATATAGTCCATTTTATCCTCTCCGACTACGGACTTAAGTTGCCATTGTCCCGTTCATCAAGGCTGTTCTCAATATCGCGCAGCGCTAATGTTTGTGTGGTGAGGTCAGCATGGATGCGCTAGGAAGACTTTGCATTCCCCAAACGGGGTACGATACGGGAGCGCGAGATGCTGCATGATGAGCAAAACGAGGCCATCATCGACCGCCTGTACGAAGCCGCCACGATTCCCGAAAAATGGGGCGGCAGGGGCGTTCTGGAGACCTTGGCCCACCTGTGCGACTGCACCGACGGCGCAATCATGTCAGTTCGCGATCACACTCTCGCAGGATGGACTGCCAACGAGAACGCTTTCCCAAAACTGGTAGTCTATCTGCGGGACAACTGGCTCGCCAAGAACCCGTACGTCCAAAGCGCCGAGCGCCTGCGTCGGTTTTCACAACCGCGCTTTGTTCTCGACACTGAGGTGATGTCGGCCAGGGAGATGGAGGAAAGCCACTACTACCAAAACTTCATGCGGCCATACGGCATGTACTGGCACGCCGGAACCAACATAATGTCGCCCAATGGGGATACGGTGAAATTTTCGGTCCATAGGAGCTTTGACGCGGGACCGTTAGACCCGTCACTTGTCGACAGGCTTACTTGGTTGAGGCCGCATATCGCACGAGCTTGCACTCTGACCGCAAGGTTGAGATTCGCGCAGCTTCACGCCGCGGTGGAAGTGCTCAATTCCGTTGGACTGCCCTCTGCTGCGTTGAGAGATGGCCGATTGGTATTGGCAAACAGCCTTTTCGAAAAACTGGTGCCCGACGTCGCCAAAGATCGGCGCAGTCGCCTGACGTTCCAGCAGGCATCGGCCGACAAGAGGTGGGCCAGCATCCTGGACAAGCCGGTAGCATTTCGGAACGGAACGTTTCCCATCGCCTCGACCGAAGAGTGCCCGATGATCATCGTGCATGTTCTTCCTGTGGCTGGGGCCGGAAGGGACATATTTCCAGTCGCGGACTCCCTGATGATATTCGCGTCAAGCGAGACAAGCCAAAAGATAGCGCCCGAAATTCTGCTCAGCCTCTTCGATTTTACGCCGGCGGAGATTTCCATTACAAACAGCATACTGTCGGGCGCGTCGCTCGAAGAAATCGCGCGGGCGCGGCGGGTCTCGATCGATACAGTTCGCGTGCAGCTCAAGTCGATTTTTGCCAAGACCGGAACACACAGGCAGACCGAGTTGGTAAAGCTCCTCGGTGGCGTGGCAAGTGCATCAAACATCATCGATCGCGTGCCTTCCGATGACCGGCGCTCCCATTGATCAGGCAGGCCGGTCAGGCTTTGCGTTGGCGCCGGAATTGTCGCGATAAGCAAATCTGGTGCTAGTCGCACGAGTTCATGCAAACGTTATAGTTATTCTCGCAATTCGGCGCTCCGACTGCCTTGCAATGTCGATATACTATCTCGCAACCCTTTGTGCACTGGCTCACGTGATGAAGGAGCCTGTCCGATGGAGTCAGGTGCAAGTGCTTGAGCGTTTCGGTCATGACCGGAAGGTTTACGTAGGTAATCGCTGGAACGTCGGCAATTCGTGACACGGTTTCTGATCCGGCGCTTGCCTGAATTGGAAGGCTGAGCGCAGAAAGTGCGATTACGACTGGGAGTATCTTCATTTTCCGTCCCCTTTTGGTGGCGTGTGATGCCCTTAGAGGACCGTAGTTTGGGTTCTTGTGCCGGCCTGCACATCACCCATTTGGGATATGTCGGGAATATCCCGCTGGAGACATTCAGCCGGCCGCGCTCAAGTAAACTTATGACATCCAGTGGAAGAACTTCACGAGCGGTGCGCCGATCACCAATGAGCAGATTGCCGGGAAGCTTGATTTCGGCGTGATGGCGGATTTCCCTGGCTCGTTCAACGGTCTCGCCCATATCAAGGCCGGAAGACGAGCTTGTCCATCACGGTGCTGTCGGGCAGGCAGATCGGAGCGACCCAGCGTCACGCCGTAGAGGAAACGCAAGGCGCAAACGGTCTGGTTCAACGCGCCCCACGAGACCCTTCGGCCCCACCAAGTGGGCCTGATAGGCGCGCACCTCTTCGTATGCCAGTTGATCGGGTGATCGTCCAAAAAATCGACTGAACTTCGCCACGTGATGCACGTAGGATCGCTGGGTCTCCGGTGACAAATTGCGGATCGTCAGATCTTCAATCATCCGCTGACGCAGAGGGCTTATCTGGGCCATCTGGGGTTCTCCTGTCTGGAAGGTTGGCTCGACACCAAATCTTCTCAGACAGGGGCCTCCTCAGGCCAGACCCGCGCATCAGCTACCGCGGCAGCGGTTTTAGTTCAATCTGATTTGCACCTCCTTGGGAATCCCAACCCGTTAAATCGTCACTACGGCCTAAGCATCTTCAGTCTCTCAGCAGAACCGAGAATATCTTGTCACCCGCTACGGCCCGGAACTGGCAGCGACCGCCTCGCAGATAAACCGCCTCACCGCCACCCTCGAGGAGGTGGCGGCAAAGGTTACCCTGCTGATTGCGCAGCCCGCCAGATCGGAGCGGTGCGCCCCGGCTCCAAGCGGCGAGGTTCAAGGTCGGAATTCGGCGGCCTCCTTGTTTGCTGCGACCGCCAACTCGATGACATGATGCACCAGGAACACGTCGACGAGATAGGCAGCCTCGTCCCGTGAAATCGGCAACATGTCCGCGGTGATTTCATTGTCGATGTAAGACTCGGCATCCCAAAAGGTGCGAGTCAGTTCCTCGTTGGCAGGCTCAATCCGCTCAATAACCTTTTCGAACGCGGCATTGGCGGCCTCGATAAGCACAGTACGGTCGGCCCCAGCGACTGGCAGGGACGCAATAACGGCATGGGAGTCCATGACGGATATTTCCTTCTTGGAATGGCGGTTTCTTGCCTCAGCATTTCGGTCGCCATGCCGACGCTGGTTTGAAGGGGTGGCTCGTCGAAGCGCCAGGCGCCACCTTGTGCTCACATGCGCAGCCGCAGGATACGCGGGAATTCGACAGATGCAATGGGGGTTCCTGGCGAGAGTATGCTGCCGGTTCGACCCGCAACCTGTGCAATCACACAGTTTGTCTCCGCACGCAGCGATTGATATCGTGTGGAGAGGAGCGTGACGAGAGACTTCTCAAATGGCAGACAAGCGACTTATGAAGGCTAGCGACATACCTGCCTTCGTAGACAGGGTAATCAAGGCCGGTTGTGACATTTGTGCCATCGGCCATTTCAACTATTGCCTAGGCGACGTCGAGGAAATGGTGGCAGCGGAAGACGAACTCCAACGCATAGGGGAAGAATTTGGTGATCGCGATTTTCTGTTACCTGAGATCGCCGCTTACTTACGAACCATCGGACGATACATAGACCCCGGTTCATCGGTTTCGCATTGGTCGGAGAACGGAAAGGCGTAGTAGTCGCTTCTCCACCTTGTACCTCCCTTCAGGTCCCACCGGAGGTGGGCTGGAACCCAAGCCTGATCCCCGGAGCCGCCGTCGCGCGTCCCGTCAAGCGCTGGCGCGCGCAGTCCGGAAGGGCTTGAGCGGAGCACCCCTTGCAGACGAGCACGACTGGGCTAGGGACAAAGCAGATGGGTGACCGCGCTCACACACTGGCAAGCATGGTGTGCTAGCGGAACTGGGGCGCCACTCTAAGGCTGCGGTATGCACGCCGCGGTCGGAAATGACAGGCGTTCTGGCTATGTTGTCTGTCATTTTACTATGGGCTATATCGTCAGGGCAAAAGGGCCGAGCGACAGGCAAATTGTGCGCACGCATCGATTTATGAGGCGAAATGGAAAGGGCGAAGTGGACAACCCGCTTCGCGCCAACATTGCGAAGGTTCTCAAGGCCGAACGCCGACAAAGGCGGCTTCGTCACCAAGACATGGCGCAGTTGTTTCATACTTCGCCTGGTAAGGGTCTCGCCTACCGGACCTATATCAAAACTGCTCGGCGTAAAAACAATATCACCTTGCGTACCCTTGACATGATGGCCCGTTCTCTTCGGATCTCCATTGCGACGTTGTTGACAGCCAAAACCGATATCGAGCCCTGGGTTCATGAGCTTGGAGACCAAGCAATCCGGAGGCGTCTTGGCGCCATTATCAATGGTGAGCGCGAGCGCCGAAACCTTCTGCGCTCTCAGATGGCAGAGTTGATCGGCGTCTCGGAGATGACGTTCGCGAAGTTGGAACGCGGCTGTGGAAATATCAGTGTCGATACAATTGCTGGCATCGCTAAATCGCTATGTCTGGATCCCACGACATTTCTGTTTCAAGACCGGATTGCTTGCGACCCCTCTGCTCAAGCGTAACGTCGCTCTGCCAACCCTTTGGATCTACGTCGCGGTCGTCCTGCAGCCGACGTTACGCGCCATGCGAAATCTGGCGGTCGACCCCAGGATTGCCAAGTCCGCTCGCTTCGCTAAATTGAGGCGCTGGAGCAGTCCAATCAGAAGGCCATTCTCGGAGCCAAAGGATGGCCTGTAACCTCTAGATATCCCGCCCAAACCACCAATGGCCCAGCGCTACGACATAGAGAAGACGCCCGAAGGCACGTGGGACATTATCGACGTCTTCACGGGGCTGCCGGTCGTCGAGGTAGGCACCCCCTTAATCGACATGCCTATCGAAGAGGCCGACGACTTGGTCGACCTTCTCAACTGCCGCGACAGGACACGGCGGGGCGATACTTAGATCACAGCTTGAGCTGCGGTAGGGACAGTACCGAGAGGCCAATGAGAATGGCTATCACGACGAAACGCGCGAGGGGGTTTAGACCCTCGGTGCTGATGCCGACCCATACGATGAACGCGAGGATCGCGATCGCCAAGGCCGAGAAGAAGGCGACTCGAAGCCAGTAGTTCATCCAGGGCTCCATAACAGGGTTCGTGCTCGAGCAGGGTGCGATCGTGACCCGCTGGCGGAAGCTAATACCTTCAGGCGCCGCGGGCCCAGATGCGAGACCTGTGACGCCAGAACAACTGGATCTTTACATCCAAACATACGAACCACATGCATCAAACCGGCATATACCATTCGCTGCGTGAAGCACGGGACGGCGATTGGTGGCAAATTGAACAATGACGACATCCCGACGTGCATTTTTTCTTTGATGACTACAACGCTGGAGTACGCTGCTCCCTTGGTGAGACGAGTGGGTCGTGGCGATCTGAGGAACGAGGGCGATCACGGCAACGAGCAAGGCGGCCGCATTCTGTTCGAGCGGTTCGCAAAGGATCGCGATGGCTGCCACCGGACCCATCTGGTCTCTCGACCGCGCCAATCAAAGTGCTTCTACTCGGCCGCCGACGCGGTAAGGCCGGGACGCGGCCGCCAGCCGAGCGCCGGAGCGACATGCGCGATGAAGTCGGTGATGATCTGCTCATATTCATGCTGTTCGAATTCGTAGGGCAGTTCGAGCCGCAGCTCATCCACCCTGGCGAGGATTGGGTCGTTGGCCAGTTGCTCCAATATCTGTTCGGATGTGCCGACGACGTCCTGGGCAAACAGCGTGCGGCGTTCGCCATGCGCCTTGAGCGTACGCTCGTGGCGGCCGGCGGCGTAGTCGGTATAGCGTTTCCGTGTCCGCGCATCGGCGCTGTCGAAGGGGATAATCACCCGTCCCAGCGCCACGCGCCTTGGGCTCTCGCCTTGCTGCGCGAAGAACGTCTCCAACTGATGCAACTGCGCTTCGAAGAAGTCGTCTGTTCCCTCGCCGGAGGTGACATTGCCGATCAAAAGATTGAGACCGTTACGGCCCGCCCACTCCGCGGATTTCAGCGAACCGCCGCCATACCAGATCCTGTCGAGCAGGCCGGGAGCGTGCGGCTGCAGGCGGGGGCGCAAGCGCCCGCCTGGAAATTCGATGATAGCGCCGGGCTCGCCGATCGGATCGCCGCGCAGATTGTTGACGAGGCGCAGAACGCGCTCATGTGAGAAATCGAAATTCCGCCAGTCGCCGTCAAAGACGAGCGGCCCGAGGATCTCCGCATGCGGCGGGAAGCCGGCGCTTAAGCCGACATTCAGCCGGCCGCGCGACAGCACGTCGACCGTCGACAGGTCCTCGGCCAGGCGGTAGGGGCTTTCATAGCCGATCGGGATCACGGCGGTGCCGAGTTCGATGCGGCTTGTGCGCTGTGTGGCGGCGGCCAGAAAAGCGGCCGCCGACGAGATGCCCGGCTCGAGATGGCGCTGCCGTACCCAGGCGCCGTCATAGCCAAGCCCCTCACCGAGCTCGAACAGCTGCAGCGTCTTCTCAAGCCCTGAATGCGGATCGCTGTCCGGATAGTTGCCGGGCGTGAGAAAGGCGAGCTTGCGGATGTTGTGCGCGATTGTCGTCAAGGCCGCTGCCTCCCCTTCCATTCTTTTGTTTGGCCATGATCTTTTGCGAACACCGGGTCCCACTTTTTTCCTTCGCTGACCTCCGTTTCGGAATCATGCCAGCGCCTAGTACTTCTTCAAGCCGGGCGGGTTGGTCCGCGATTGCGCTATCTGCTCGACGGAGAGGTTCCATCTGGCGAGGGCTTTCGCGTAGGTCCCTTCCTTGATGGTCTCGTTGAGCGCCGCGGTAATGATCTCGGCGATGCCGCTGTCCTTCTTTGTGGTGACGCCGACATCCGTTGTCAGCGGCCAGCCGGCGTTGACGGTTCCGACCGATCTGGTTTCACCCGTAAGGGCCGCCTGATAGGCCTGAACCGAATTCATGCTGAAGATCGCGTCGGCGCGGCCGGAGCGGATCGCCAGGCTCGATGCTGCGGTATCGTCGAGATAGATGATTTCGGCGGGCTCTAGGCCTGCCTCGACATTGAGCCTGTTCCACTCGACCATTATCTTGTCCTGGATGGTGCCGGCATCGGTGACGATGCGCAGCCCGGCAATGTCTTTTGGCTCCTTGATCGAGGTGATCGGGCTGTCGGTTTTGACGTAGAACCCATGCAGGCCTTGCCTGTAGCTCGAGAAATCGAACTTCTGCTTACGCTCTTCGGTGACGCCGACATTGGAGATGACGGCGTCGTATTTGCCGGACGCCAGGCCGAGCGGCCAATCCTCCCAGGCCACCGCGACGAGATTGAGTTTTCGGCCGAGCTTGTCGGCAATCAGCTGGGCGATGTCTGGATCGGCCCCGATGACGGTTGCCGCATCGGTCGCATAGGTGGCAATCGGCGGCGTCCCGCCAGGCGCGATGCCAACTGTGAAGGTGCCGTCCTTGACGAATTTGAAACGCGCCGGGATCGATGCGATGAGAGCCGGGTCCTTCTCCGTGCGCGGCCGCGCGGACTGTTCCGGGCTGAGGTCGAAAGGCTCCGATGCCAGCGACACGAGAGAGGCCGCCAGAAACGCCGAAATGCCGATGACGGCAGGGATCGCTTTGGTTCTCAGGAACATTGATTTCCAACTTTTTCGCGGTGTTGTCTGAGCACGCCGTCGGCACGCCTGCATGACCGAAGAGGCGGACGCCGACGGCGTCCGCCTTCAACGCAATGGGGCTCAGCTGTTGGGCTTCGGCAGGCCGGGCGGGTTGGTGCGCGACTGGTCGATGGCTTCGGCGGTGAGGCTCCATCTCTTCAGCACCTCGCCATATTTGCCGCTGGCGATCAGCTCGTTGATGGCGAGCGTGACGGCATCGGCCAGGCCGCTGCCTTTGCGCGTGGCCACCGCGATCTCGGCGGTCAGCGGCCAACCGCCGCTGACGATGCCGACCAGCTTCGTCTTGCCCTTCACGGCGGCGGCGTAGGCCAGCGTGGCGTTAGGGTTGAACTCGGCATCCGCGCGGCCCGACTGGATGGCGAGTTGGCTCGCGGCGGAATCGTCATAATACTGAACCTCGATCGGCTTCAGCCCCGCCGCCACGTTCTCGCGGTCCCATTCGAGCAGGATCTTCTCCTGATTGGTGCCGGCGCTGGTGATGACCCTCAGGCCCGCGATGTCCTTCGGTTCCTTGATCGAGGTGATCGTGCTGTCGGCCTTCACATAGAAGCCGAGCACATCCTGCCGGTAGGTCGAGAAGTCGAATTTTTCCTTACGCTCTTCAGTCACCGTGACGTTGCTGATGACAGCATCATATTTTCCCGATGCGAGGCCAAGCGGCCAGTCGGCCCAGGCGACTGGAACCAGGTCGAGCTTGAGGCCCAGCGTTTCGGCGATAAGCAAGGCGATTTCGGCATCGGTGCCAACCACCGTCTTGGCGTCTGTCGCATAGGTGGCCAGCGGCGGGTCCCCCGGGCTGGTGGCGACGGTGAGGTAACCCTCCTTGGCGAATTTGACATTTGGCGAGATCGCCGCGGCGGCCTTGTCGCTTTTTTGCGCATGGACGCGGCCTGGCTGCTCGGGGCTGAGGTCGAATTCCGCCGCATGGGCGACGGAGGCGAAGGTGATGGCGGACAGGACCGCGCCGAAGGCGAGGGATAGTGGTTTTCGGTACAGTGTCACGGGGTCTCTCCTTGCATGATGGACGTGCGGGGTTGACGCTCCCGGCAGGGGGGCGTGAAAGCTGGCGGTTCGCACACGCCGCCAGCAGCGGTTTTGCTGAAAGGTTCCGGACGCTAGAGAACCTTGGCGAGGAATTCGCGCGTGCGCTGGTGGCTGGGTGCGGTGAAGACCCTGGACGGCGCTCCGACCTCGAGGATCTTGCCGCTGTCCATGAAGACGATGGTGTCGGCGACTTCACGGGCAAAGCCGATCTCGTGGGTGACGATGACCATCGTCGTGCCCGAGGTTGCCAGTTCCTTGATGACGTCAAGCACCTCGCCAACCAGTTCGGGATCGAGCGCCGAGGTCGGCTCGTCGAAGAGCAGCACCTTCGGCTTCAGCGCCAGCGCTCTCGCAATTGCGACGCGCTGTTGTTGGCCACCGGAGAGGTGGCGCGGATAGGCATCGGCCTTCTCCGGCAGGCCGATGCGGGCGAGCAGATCCTTCGCCAGTTCAACCGCCTCGTCGCGCGCGACACCCTGCACAGATATCGGCGCCTCGATGATGTTTTCCAGCACCGTCAGATGCGGGAACAGGTTGAAATTCTGGAACACCATTCCGATCGCGGCGCGGCGCCGGCGGATCGCGGCTTCCTTGAGCTCGTAGAGCGTCTGCCCATCGCGATGGTAGCCGACCAGCTCGTCGTCGATGGTGACGAAGCCGGTGTCGGTGCGCTCGAGATGGTTGATGGTGCGCAACAGCGTCGACTTGCCGGCGCCAGACGGACCGATGATCGCCGTCACCGAGCCGGGCGCCAGATCGAGATCGACGCCATCAAGCACGGTCAGCGTGCCGAACCGCTTGGAGACGCCGCGGATTTCGACGCGCCCGACACCGCGCTGCGCCAGTCTCTCGCCCGGGGTAACCAGCGGCTTGCGAACCGAGGTCGCAGGCGCCGGGACGACGGGTGCTGGTTTGGTCGCCGGCGCTGTGCCACGTCCGGACAGGAAGGCAAGCAAATTGGGAAGCAGCGGGCCAGGCGGGGTGCGCACGGTGCCGCGTGCAAAACGCCGCTCGATGCCGAGCTGGATAACGGATAGCACGCTCATGATGATGAGGTACCAGATGGTCGCCACCATCAGCAGCGGGATCACATCCAGATTGCGCTTGTAGATGACCTGGACGGTGTAGAAGAGCTCGGGCAGGGCGAGCACGTAGACGATCGAGGTGGATTTGGCCAAGCCGATGATCTCATTGAAGCCGCTGGGCAGGATGGCGCGCATGGCTTGCGGAAGCACGATGCTCAGCGCCTGTCGACGCCGCGAAAGGCCAAGTGCCGCCGCCGCTTCATGCTGGCCTTGGTCGACCGAAAGAATGCCGCCGCGGATGATCTCGGCCGAGAAGGCGGCCTGGTTGAGGCTCAACCCGACCACCGCCACCCAGAACGGACTGAACACCTCGACGGTGTTGTATTGCGCGAACAACTGGCTGGTGAAAGGCACGCCGACATCAATGGTCGGATAGAGATAGCCGAGATTGTTGAGGGCGAGCAGCAGCACGATTAGCGGGATGGAGCGCAACAGCCAGATGTAGGCCCAGGACACGCCCGACAGCAGCGGCGAAGGAGAAACGCGGGCGAAAGCGAGCAGCGTTCCCAGAAGAAAGCCGAGCGCGGAGGCCAGGACGGTCAAAAGCAGCGTCCGGCCAAGGCCGACCAGTACCGGTTCGGAGAAGAAGAAGCGGGCAAAGACATCCCAGCCCCATCTCGGATTGGTCAGGATCGACTGCAGCGTGAAGAAGATGACCAGGATGGCGACGACGGTGCCGACCACGCGCCACGGATGCCGCGCCGGCACCACCCTGTATCCCTGAGGCTCTGGAGTGAACGGTATGGTCCTGGGGGAGGCTGCCTCGCCTATGTCGGCCGTCACTGTCATGGATCGCCGTCGCTCCAGTTGAGTAATGTTGCGTGGTGTATTGTACGCTTAATAAATAAATCAACATTACATTAGCGAATACCGGAGCAGTATCACGACACATGCTTTTATATTTTCAGTGATCCGGAGTTAATTCGTCTATATTACTCTGTCTTCGTGGTGCGGTGCCATGGCTTGTGCGCCCGGTCAGCTTGCCTTGCGTTCAAACGCGTTCGGCCCGAATTCCAGCGCCAGCGCGCTGATGTCCTTCTCGAAGGGCAGCGTGCCGTGGATTTCCGGATCGACGCTGCTGTCGAACAGGGCGGTGTAACCGTCGCTGAGATAGAGAGCCGCAGCCTCAGGCTGGCGGAAACCCGTGGTCAGATAGAGCCGCGTATAGCCCTGGCGCGCCGCCTGCAGCTCGAGTTCGCCGAGCACCTTGTGGGCAAGGCCCTGGCGGCGCAGGTCGATATGCGTCCAGACGCGCTTGAGCTCGGCGGTGCTGTCGTCGTAGCGCTTGAAGGCGCCGCCGGCGATCGCCGCGCCGGCGCGCAGCAACAGCAGGAAATTTCCATCGGGAGGCGCGAACAGCTCGGCGGGGTAGCGACGCATCTCCTCGCCGGGTTCGCCAAAGTGGTCGCCGTAGCGGGTCGTGTATTCCCAGGTCAGCGCTTCGATGAGCGGCGCCGCGCGGGGATCGAGCGGCGTCGTGTAGAGAAAGCTGTCTGTCATGGCGTTGGCCCTGTTGCCGGCTCGCTTGTCCGCGGAGCCTCGTTCGCGGCGAGATAGTCCTGGACCAACGCCACCCAGTAGCGCGCGGCGTCAGGCAGGATGTCGTCGTTGAAGTCGTAGTTGGGACTGTGCAGATCGGCGCTGTCGCCATTGCCGATGAAGAGGTAGCTGCCCGGCCGCGCCTCGAGCATGAAGGCGAAGTCCTCGCTGGCGGTGATCAGCGGGAAATCCGTCTGGATCCGCTCCGCGCCGAAATGCCGGAGTGCCACCTGGCGGGCGAACTCGGTTTCCTCAGGGTGGTTGACGAGCGTCGGATAGCCGCGCGGATAGGTGATTTCGGCGGTCGCGCCGTAGCTTTGCGCCTGGGCCTCGGCGAGCGCGATGATGCGCGTTCGGATCTGCTCGCGCACCGTCTCGCTGAAGGTCCTGATGGTGACTTTGAGCTCGACGCTGTCGGGGATGACATTGGCGGCGATGCCGCCGTGGATCGTGCCGACGGTGACCACGGCCGTCTCCAGCGGGTCGACATTGCGCGACACGATCGTCTGCAGCGCCATGACCAGCGAGGCGGCGGCCACTATGGGGTCAACGGTATGGCTCGGCCGCGCGCCATGACCGCCCTTGCCGATGATCTTGATGATGGCGAGATCGACGGAGGCCATGGCAGGACCGCTGAGGAAAGCGAACTGGCCTGCTGGCACGCCGGGCCAATTGTGTAGGCCGAAGACGGCGTCGACCGGGAAGCGTTCGAAGAGCCCGTCTGATATCATCGCCCTGGCGCCGGCGCCGCCTTCCTCTGCGGGCTGAAAGATCAGGCGCAGCGTGCCGGAAAAGTCTCGCGTTTTGGCAAGATGGCGGGCGGCGGCCAGCAGGATAGCGGTGTGGCCATCGTGCCCGCAGGCATGCATCACGCCCGGATTGGTGCTGGCATAGGGCAGGCCGGTCGCCTCGAAGACCGGCAAGGCGTCCATGTCGGCGCGCATGCCGATGCTTTTTTGGCCGAGCCCGTTGCGCAGCGTGCCCACCACGCCCGTGCCGCCGATTTTCTCGGTGACGTCGTAGCCCCAGGATCGCAGACGTTCCGCGACCAGCGCGCTGGTCTTCTTCTCGTGATAGGCCAGTTCCGGCTCGCTGTGCAGCTTGCGGCGCAATGCGACGAATTCGTCGGCATGGTCGTGGATCGCCGCTTCGGTTGTGATCGACTGCGGAGGGGCCTGGAACGTCATCAGGCGGCTTCCTCGGTGGCCGGTGCCGCTGGAGAGGCAGCCTGCGCATAGCGGCTCTGCTTGAAAGGCAGGCCGAGACGGTCACGCAGCGTGGTGCCGATCTGGCTGCGTGCGTGGCGGCCGCGCTTTTCCAGAATGGGCAGCACATGGGCTTCAAAATCGTCGAGCCCTGACGGGATGACCTGGAAACCCAGCACGAAACCATCAGCCGCCCCGCCATCCACCCAGCGGATCAGCTGGTCGGCGATTTTTTCGGGCGTGCCGATGAATTCGCTGCGCGACGTCGCCGCATCCAGCGCGACTTCGCGCAGTGTCAGTTTCTTCTCCCGGGCGACACGCTTGATGCGATCGGTGGTGGAGCGGAAATTGTTCTTGCCGATGTCGCCCAGCTCCGGGAACGGCTCGTCGACCGGATAGGCGGTGAAATCGTGGTGGTCGAAGAAACGGCCGAGATACAGCAGCGCCTCGTGAACGCTGCCGAGGTCGCGTATCTCGCGATGTCTGCGCTCGGCCTCCTCTTCCGTCGAGCCGACAATCGGGGCGATGCCGGGGAAGATTTTTATGTGATCGGCGCTGCGGCCGTGCGCCACCGCACTTTCCTTGAGCCGGCGCGACAGTTCGCGGTTCTCCTCGAAGGCGGCGGCGTTGGCAAAGACGGCATCGGCGTGCTGGCCGCCAAGCGAGATGCCGTCGTCGGAGCCGCCGGCCTGGAAGAGCACCGGCTGCCCTTGCGGCGAGCGGCCGAGATTGAGCGGGCCTTCGGCCGAATGGAACCGGCCCTTGAAGTTCAGCCGGTGCATCCTGGAGAAGTCGGCATAACGGCCGGCCTGCCGGTCGCGCACGAAGGCGTCGTCGTCCCAGGAATCCCACAGGCCCTTGACGATTTCGATATGCTCGGCGGCGATCTCGTAGCGCAGCGCGTGTTCGGGGTGCTTGTCGCGGCCGTAATTCCTGGCGGAACCTTCGAGCGGCGAGGTCACCGCGTTCCACCCGGCGCGGCCGCCGCTGACGGTGTCGATCGATCCGAACTGGCGGGCGACAGTGAACGGATCGCTGTAGGAGGTCGACAGCGTGCCGACGAGGCCGATGCTCTTCGTCGCCACCGCCAGCGCCGACAACAGCACGATCGGCTCGAAGCGATTGAGGAAATGCGGGATCGATTGTTCGTTGATGTAGAGTCCATCGGCGACGAAGGCGAAGGCGATGCCTGCTTCCTCCGCCTGGCGCGCGATGCGCACGTAGTAGTCGAAATTGGTGCTGGCATCGGCGGGCACGCTCGGATGCTTCCAGGCGTTCATGTGCCCACCCGGGCCTTGCAGCATGATGCCGAAGGGAATTCGTTGATTGCTCATGATGCTAAGCTCCTTGATCCGTTCGCTCAGGCCGCGGCCGCCGGCCGCTCGCGCACCAGCATCTCGGCGGTGGCAAGGCGCCACAGGCCGCCGACGGCCGGCTCGACGATGAATTCGCTGGTGCCGGAGCGCGCATGCAGGCGGTCGAACTCGGAGCGGACCTGGTCCGGCGTTCCTGCGATCACGCTCGGCTGCTTGGGCTCGATGCGGTATTCGGAGGAGCCCAGCTGGCGCGCGTAGTCCTTTGCCTGCTCCTCGCTGCCGACGGTGACGCTCTGGGCGCCGGGGACATGCACCTTGAACAGCTTGATCTTGTCGGCCTGCGCCTCGGCCTCGCCGGCATATTCAGAGACGATGACCGAGACGGCGACGATCGGCGCGCGGCCGGTCTGCGCCCGATAGGCCGCGACCGTGTCGTCAAGCAGCGCGTCGTCGCCATTGAGGTGGCGGGCGAAGACGAAGTCCCATTGATGCGCCGCGGCGAGCAGCGCGCTCTCGACGCTCGCGCCGAGCAGGAAGCGCTGCGGCGCGACCGGCGGAGGCGGCGTCGCGCTCAGTCCCTCGACCGGGCCGGCGCCGTCGAGATAGGCGCCAAGTTCGGCGATCTGTTCGCCGAAATCCTGTTTGCGCGACGGATCGTTTCTGCCTTGCAGGGCGCGCGTCGACAATGGCAGGCCGCCGGGCGCCTTGCCGATGCCGAGATCGACGCGTCCGGGCGCCAGCGAGGCGAGCACGTGAAAATTCTCGGCCACCTTGTAGGGGCTGTAGTGCTGGAGCATGACGCCGCCGGAGCCGATGCGGATCCGGCTGGTGTGAGCGAGCAGGTAGGCGATCAGCACCTCCGGCGAGGAGCTCGCGAGCTCGGGCGCATTGTGATGCTCGGCGACCCAGAACCTAACGTAGCCGAGCCGCTCGGCAAGCTGGGCCAGCGCCACGGTCCGCTTCAGCGCGTCGGCCGCGCTTTCGCCGCTGGCGAGCGGGCTCTTGTCGAGGAGGCTGAGCGCATAGGCCATGGTATCTCCACCCTCGGCCGCGCGGCGGCCACATGTTTCACAGGTGAAGATCATAATGCATATAGTCTATAGAATTTATAGACTATATGCCGAGTTTCAGTCCTTGAGGGAAAAAACCTTTCCCATCGGGCACCGGCTTTGGAATGTGCGGCCTGTGGGCGCGTCTCGCATCAAGGTCCCGGCTTAAGGGTGCGGTGGCGGGATTAGCTCGCGCCCGACCAGGGCATCGATGATCCGCTCGGCGCCGGAAACGAACTGGCGGTCGTTGGCTTCGCCGGAGGCATGGGGTGACCTCTCGCCGGCCGGCAGGATCAACACCGGCAGCGCCTGATTGGCTTCGCCGATCAGATCGACCACTTGAGTCCGCGGCCGAGGAAAAGCGATCCGGTGAACATCGATAACATCAACAAGTCTCGGAAACGAGGTCAGCACGCCTTCCACCAGCGCCGAATGGCGGCAGAAGAAACGCTGCCCCGGGAGTTTGGCGTCTTCGAAATCGGGCGAGAGCAGGAACAGGACAGCCTTGTCTGGATTGGCGGAGGTCAATTGCATTTCCACTTCGAACGGTGTTTTCGGATGGCCATAGCGTCGGCGGCTTCGTGGTTAGGGACGGTTGTCTTGCAGTATGAAACCAGCGCCGTTGCCGGCAGGACTGCGACATCTCGCAATCAGCCAGTCTGGGGCTGCCTGAAGCCATGTCGGTGGTCAGGCACTTCGGCGAGCGAGTTCGGCGTCAGCATCGTTTCCCGTCCGTGACACGCCAAGCCAGGCTAACACCTCGTCACGAAGCCGAATGAAATTCGGATCGGAGCGGTCGCGAGACACGGCGTCGGTCACAGGCAGAATCGTGGCGATCCGCCCAGGATGGGGATGCATGATGACGATCCGATTTCCGAGATAGACTGCTTCATCGACGTCGTGCGTGACGAGCACGGCGGTCGTTCCCTCGCGTCGGACGATCCGCTGAAGTTCGTCCTGCAAGCGCAGCCGGGTCAGCGCGTCGAGAGCCCCCAGAGGCTCGTCGAGCAGCAGAAAGCGCGGCCTCGTCACGAGCGCGCGGGCGATCGCCACGCGCTGCGCCATGCCGCCCGACAATTGGGCGGGATAGGCTTTGGCGAATTGATCGAGGCCAACGAGATGCAGATGGTCGCGAACGAGTTCGCTCCTTTCGGCAGTGCTCAATCGGCTTTGGCGTAGCGCCGCCGCGACATTGGCCTCGACATTGAGCCAGGGCAAAAGCCTGTGCTCCTGGAAAACGATCGAGCGGTCGAGACCCGGCCGCTCCACGCTGCGCCCATCGACCCGGATGTCGCCGTCATAGTCGGTGTCGAGGCCGAGGACGAGGCGCAGCAAAGTGGATTTGCCGCAACCCGAGGATCCCACGATGCTGACGAACTCGCCCTCGTCGACGGCAAGATGGATATGCGACAACGCCTGGACCTGACGGCCAGCGACACTGAACCTCTTGCTGACGTCAGCAATCTCCAGAGCGCGGCTTTGGCCACGTCCCCGTTGCTCACTGGCGACAGGGCTGGTCATCGGGTTCTCCAATGCAGAAAGCGCAGCTCCAGGGAGCCGGCGATGACATTAAAGACCACGCCGACGCCACCGAGGAGGAGGATGCACAGCAGCAATAGATCCATGTGGAACAGATGCTGGCCCTCGTTCATGCGCCCGCCGATACCTGGTGCGATGTTGAGCAGAAGCTCGGCCCCCACCGTCGCGGTCCAGGCGTAGATCAGCGCGGAATGAAGGCCGGTG
This sequence comes from Mesorhizobium loti, assembly GCA_002356515.1. Taxonomy (NCBI): domain Bacteria; kingdom Pseudomonadati; phylum Pseudomonadota; class Alphaproteobacteria; order Hyphomicrobiales; family Phyllobacteriaceae; genus Mesorhizobium; species Mesorhizobium loti. Next base: position 103,543 of record AP017606.1, read on the forward strand.
AAGATTTGCGGCAGCGCACCCGGAATGGCGATGATCCGGGCGAAGTCGAACCAGCCGAAGGTCAGCACGTCGGCAAGCTCGCGATAGCTGCGCGGGATGCCGGACACGCCCTGCCAGGTATTGATCAAGGTCGGCTGGAACGCCGCGAGCGCGATGAAGACGACCTTGCCGGCCTCGCCTCCGCCGAACCACATCGAGATGAGGGGCACCCAAGCGAAGAGGGCGATCTGGCGGTGTACCAGCAGCACCGGCCCGAGCAGGCGTTCGATGAGACGGGAAAACCCGATCGCCAGACCAAGCGCGATTCCGGCCACACTGCCACACGCGAAACCGATCAGGTCGCGCTCCAGGCTCGCCAGAAGATTGAAGCCGAGGCCACCGTGGCTGAACTCTGCAACGCCGCGGGCCACCACCTCTTCCAGTGGGGGTAGAAAACGCGGGGCAGCAGCGCCGGCATGGGCGAGCAACTCCCAAATCGCGAGCAGCGCAATCGGTACCGCAAGCGGCCGCAAATGTCGGCCGATGAGGCGGAAGGGCGGCGGTGCGATGGGAGCGCTGTGCGAAAGCTGCTCCCGACCCGCAATCGTGATCAGGCTCATGGTAAGATCTCCGGACGCCAGCGTTGCAGATGGTTTTCGGCAAGCGTGAGCAGGCCATGGATCACCAATCCGATCAGGCCGACCACGATCATGGCCGAAAGAACGAGTTCCAGTTGAAAGAGCTGACGGCCATAGGCCATCAGGTATCCGAGGCCTTCGAACGATGCGATGAGTTCTACCGCGACCAGGGTCTGCCAGCCATTGGCAAGGCCTTCTCGCAGCCCTGTGAAGATCGACGGCACGGCGGAGGGCAGCACGATCGTCGTGAGTTTCGACCAGCGGCTAAACGAAAGGACACGGCCAAGCTCCACGTAAGCTTCCGGAACGTCGCGCACGCCCTGAGATGTGTTCAGGACGACTGGAATGAAGGCTGACCATCCGATGACGATGATCTTCAAGCCCTCGTCGATGCCGACGATCAGAATGAGGATCGGCATCCAGCCTAGGGTCGGGACCTGGCCGACGGCGAGGAACAGCGGATCGACGAACTCGCGAAGGGTCTTCGACAGGCCAACCGCGGTGCCGACGACGAGGCCCGCCAGCGCACCGGCGGCAAATCCCTCCGCAACGCGCGCAAGGCTCGTCACCGTGCTGGAAAGCAGCGAGCCGTCCTGTATGCCGTCCAGCAAAGTGTCGAACACGATCCACGGCGGCGGCAGGATCTGCTCCGGCAATTGGCCCAGGAGGGCGGCGACGGTCCAGGCCGTCAGCAGCCCTAGTGGCACCACGAGGCCGAGAACCACAACGCCGGCGGCCGGGAGAACGCGGCGGCGGGTGGGGGCAGCACAGGCGATGCTGTCCCCATGGTCGGTCTGGGCCGCGGCTTGGCCGCCGCTCATCCTAGTTGCTCGCCGCTTTGGTGTGTTCGACCTCGCCCCCGGTCACTTTCTGGCCCTTCGCGTCAAAGGTGGGCCAGTAGTTTTCCAGCTTGAGGTCGACCAGGGCCTGCTTGAGGTACTTGGTCTCGAACCAGCTATCGATATCGACGTCCTTCTTGACCAGGCCATAGGCTTTGGCGCGCTCGGCCTGGTCCTTGTAGCGCGCGACGATGAAGTCATCGACGACGGGCGACAGGCGATGGGCCAGGGGTTCGTCCTTGAAATCGGCCTCGAAGCTTTCGACCGGCAGGCCGGCCTTCGACCAGAGCTCGAAGACTGCCTGGCGATTGGCCTCGTCTGAGCCGAAGCGCGCGGCCTTGACGAAGGCGCGCACGACCTTGGCCGTGAATTCCGGGTGGGCCGTCTCGAACTCCGCGGTGACGAGCAGCCCGGCGTTGCGCCCAAGCGTCGGGTCGTCGTTCTTGGTCGAGTAGATGATCTTGACCACGCCGCGCTTGGCGAGGTCGAGATATTCCGAGCCGCCGAAAGAAGCCTCGACATTGCCCGAGACGAGCGCGGCCGTGGCGGCATTCGAATCGAGGCTGACGAAGCGGATGTCCTTTTCGGTCAGCCCGTGCTTTTCGAGGGCGCGGTCGGTGGCGATCTGCAAATTGGTGCCGCGGAACTGCGCCACCTTATGGCCCTTCAGGTCCTCTACTGTCTTGAGCGGCGAATCCGGCGGTACGGCGAGATACAGCGCATCATGGCTGCCGGCCGAGGCCAGGTATTTTGTCTGCAGGCCGCGCGAGCGGCCAACGATCGAAGGCAGGTCGCCGAGACCGGCGGCGAAATCGAGCTGTCCGGCAGCCAGCGACTCGTTGAGGGCCGGGCCGGCACCGCGGAAGAAGGTCCAGGAGACCTTGACGTCGGGATCATCCTTGAACTCGGCTTCGACGAGTTGCTGCACGTTGGCCACGGCAGCGTAGTCACCATAGGCATAGGGCCGGTCATCGATGCCGGTTCCGGGATAGCCGATGCGGATGAGCGTCTCGGCCGACGCGGGAGCGGTGGCAAGAAGGCTCCCAATCAGAGCTGCAATGTGCGCGAATTTCATGGGTGAGGATCCTAGCTGGAGAAAAGGGTCAGGCGGCGCGGGTGACGGGGTCGCGAACCAGCTTCTTGCGGGTGACGCTGTGGCGGCCGTCAACGCTCACCGGCACGTCGCCGTCGAGAGTGGTGCGGCGCACGACACGGGCGCGGTCGCCATAGTCGTTGACGGCGTAATGCTGAGTGGCACGATTGTCCCAAATGGCGACGTCGTTCGCTCGCCAGCGCCAACGCACCGTGTTTTCGATCTGCAGGACATGGGACTGCAGGAGGGCGTAGAGCTGCTCGGAATCACTCTTCGAATAGCCGACGAAACGCTGCACGAAGGAGCCGAGTACGAGCGATCGCTCGCCGGTCTCCGGGTGGACGCGCACCACGGGATGGTCGGTCTCGTAGACAGTGGAAGCGAAAACCTCCTCGTAGTGGCGGCGGTCGGCCTCGCTGGCATGCGGGCGCTGTGCCGCATAGTCATAGGCGTTGCTATGGGTTGCCCACAATTGTTCGGCGGTCGCCTTGAGCGCCGGTGGCAGGCTCTCGTAGGCGGCCACGGTGTTGGACCAAACCGTATCGCCGCCGACCTCGGGAATGGTCACGCCGCGCAGGACTGAGATCTTGGGATAGGCGTCGACGAAGGTGACATCCGTGTGCCAGGCATCGGCGCGGCCACCTCGCGACGAGTCAAGTTCAAGGATCGATGTCGTGCCGTTGCGGACATGTACCGTCGGATGTGGAACGAGATTGCCGAGGCGCTTGGAAAAACGCTCCTGCTCGGCATCGGTCAGCTGATCCTGGTCGCGGAAGAAGATCACCTTGTGCTGCAACAGAGCGGTATTGACGGCTGCGATCGTCTCGTCGGAAAGGTCGCCCGAAAGCTTGATGCCGGCGATCTCGGCGCCGATCCGGGCGGCTACCGGTTTGATCGTCAGTGAGGATATGGTGGCTTGGGATGTGGTCATGACGGACTTGCTCCTTGGGTGGGCCGCCGGCGTGGCTCGGCCCTTTGCCGGGTTGGTTGATTGGAGGTTGGGTTATTCGGCCGCCTGGCTGCCGGTCTCGCGGTGCGGCGCACGATGAGCGGGATGCTTCAAGCCGAGGTTCTCGCGCAGGGTCCGGCCCTCATATTCGGTACGGAACAGGCCACGGCGACGCAGCTCGGGGATGACCAGCTCGATGAAATCGTCGAGCCCGCCGGGTACGGTCGGCGGCATGATGTTGAAGCCATCGGCGCCGCCTTTGCTGAAGCGCTCTTCGAGCTCGTCCGCGATGGTCGCAGCCGTCCCGACAAGCTGCCAGTGGCCGCGCGCGCCGGCGATGGTCTCGTAGAGCTGACGGATGGTGAGATTTTCCCGTCGGGCGAGATCGATGATCAATTGCTGGCGGCTTTTGCCGCGCTCTGTCTCGCTCAGGTCCGGCAGCGGCCCGTCGAGCGGATAGGCGGAAAGATCGACCCCGCCCGAGAGGTTCGACAGGAGTTCCAGCCCGACGTCGGGATGGATCAGCGACTGGATCTCCTCGAACTTCTCGCGCGCCTCGGCTTCGGTTCGTCCCACCACGGGAAAGACGCCCGGCATGATCTTCAAATCATCGGGATGGCGACCATACTTCTCAAGGCGGCCCTTGAGGTCGGCATAGAAGCTCTGAGCCTCCTGGAGCGTCCGCTGGGCGGTGAAGACAACCTCGGCGGTACGGGCCGCCAACTCCTTGCCCGCCTCAGAGGAGCCCGCCTGGACGACGATCGGGTGACCCTGCGGCGAGCGCGAGACCGTCAGGGGTCCGCGCACCCGGAAATGCCGTCCTCGGTGTCCGAGGATATGCAGTTTGTCCGGGTCGAAGAAGAGACCGCTATCCTTGTCGCGCAGGAAGGCACCATCCTCCCAGCTGTTCCAAAGCCCGAGCACGACATCGGCGAACTCTTCCGCCCGGGCGTAGCGGTCCTGATGGGCGAACTGGCTGATGTTGCCGAAATTCGCCAATTCGAGCGGATTGGACGAGGTCACGAGATTCCAGCCGGCCCTGCCGCCGCTGATCTGATCGAGCGAGGCGAATTTGCGTGCCAGATTGAATGGCTCATTGAACGTGGTGGAGGCTGTTGCCACAAGGCCGATACGCTCCGTCACCACGGCGAGCGCCGACAGGAGCGTCAAAGGCTCGAAGCCGACGGCCCATTCGTCAGTCCGGGAGAGGGATTTGAGATCATCCGTATGGGCCGCGACCCCGTCAGCTAGGAAGATCAGGTCGAATTTCGCACGTTCTGCCGCCTGGGCGAATGCAATACGCTGCCTGAGGCTCGTCGTCGCATCCGCGGCGGTGTCCCGATGGCGCCTTGCCGCCACATGGTGGCCAGCTGGATACATAAAGGCGCCAAGCCGCAGCTTTCCTACCTTGCTCATCTTCAGTCACCCTTTCAATCAACAACGGAAATTCACGACGGGGCGGCGTTTTACGGGAGTGTGCGATCAGCCAGGATCCCGGCACCGTTGCCGGCGTCGTCACTTCCGCAGCACAATGCCTAGGCGGCCAGGCTGACGCTGCCCGCGCCTCCAACCAGCCGACACGCTTCGACTACAGCTTGCTCCGTGCGATTGCGGATTGCCTCGGATATGATAACGCCATCGGCGAAATCCCGGTCGGAAGCGTAGATACCTGTCGGGATGGTCAATGCCTCGAAGAAGCCGAAGAGCGGGCGAAGCTGATGTTCCACGACGAGGGAATGACGTTCGCCGCCGCCAGTCGCCGCAAGGATGATTGGCTTTCCCCTAAGCGAGGTCGGCTCGAGCAGATCGAAGAAATGCTTGAACAACCCGGTGTAGCTGCCTTTGAAGGTCGGCGAGCCAACCACAAGGACAGTGGCGTTCGACAATTGCTCGACGATGTTTCGGGCCGACGGATCAAGGTCACCAATACGCCTGGCCTGCGCGAGGGAGGGTCCGAAATCCTCGATATCGAAAGTAGCCGAGGACGCGACGATCTTCTTCGCCACCTGCCCGACGATATGGTCGACGAATGCCCGGGTTTTCGATGGACGAGTAACGTTGCCCGATACCCCTATCGCGAACTTTTTCGACATTCCTGTCTCCCTCAAAGCGATCAGCGCGCCATTTAACTCTATCGATTTGGTAGAATTAAAAGAGAGAGCGTATTTCAAAAACAACCCGCCAACCGGATGGAGTTTGCCGAACATCGACTGCGATTGGTTCATTAGATGCTACTAGGAGCCGAAGATCTCCTTTTGTGCGGCGGGTGGTTTGGCAGGAGGCATTGGGGCCTCATGCGCGGGCCGGTTTAGCCTTTGGCCACAGGCAAAGGGCGATCTTTTTGATGTTTTGTGCCGCGGCGGCGATCAGGCACTGGCAGGCGACCCTGGTGAGACCTCGAAACCGTGCATAGCGGTGACCGTGCAGTTGTTTGGCGTCGGCGAAAGAGCGCTCAACGGTTTCCTTGCGGCGGCGGTAGACGGCCTTGCCCCATGCGGTTAGCCGGTTGGCGTCGGTGTGCTCCTTCGCATCCGCCCAGACATGCGGATGATGGTGCGCTGGGCCTTGGCATTGGTGGTGCAGGAGGCAAGCAACGGACAGTCGCCGCAGATAGCCGGGTCGCTCTTGTAGTGGCGGTAGCCATTGCGGTCGGTGGTGGCGTAGGCCAGCACCTGGCCCTGTGGGCAGCGATAGCCATCCGTCTCGGGCTCATGAGTGAAGGATGACGGTGCCATCATGCCGGGCTTGGGCGGCCTGGGACGGCGATAGCCGGTGACACCGCGTATAGCCCGATCCTCCAGGCCTTTGGCGATGCCTGCCGTGGCATAGCCGGCGTCCAGCCCGACGGCGCCGACATCAAATCCGAAGCGCTGCACCTGCCGATCGAGCCTCGACAGGTAGACGGTCGAATCGTGGACGATCGCCGTCGTGTGTGTGTCGGTGATGATGGCGTGCGCCGCATCCACCGTGCGATGGTCAAGGTATAAAAAGCCTTTCGGCTTGCCCTCGCGCACCATGTACCCGCTGTCGGGATCGGTACGCGAGACCTTGGTCTCCTTCTCGGGCGGCTTACGCTCCTTCTCCTTCAGCCGTTTCTGGCCATGGGCGGCACGCTCCTCATCGATCGCCGCGTCCAGCGTCTCCCAGTAATCGGCACGCGACTTGGCAACCACCACCAGATCGAAGCGGGTCTTGTTGGCGTTGGCCTTCAGATGGGTGGAGTCGGTGTAAAGCACCGTGCCGTCGACCAGGCCCGCCCGGATCGCCTGCTCCACGATGCGGTCGAAGATCGCCTGCGACACGCTGGTGTCGTCGTAGCGTCGCCGCCGGTTCTGCGACAGTGTCGAGGCGTCGAACACCTTGTGCGTCAGCTTCAGCCGCAGGAACCAGCGATAGGCGACATTGACCTCGATCTCGCGCACCAACTGCCGTTCCGAGCGAACGCCAAACAGGTAGCCGATGAACAGCGCCTTGAACATCAACGTCGGGTCGAGCGGCGGGCGGCCATTGTCGGGGCAATACAGCGGCGCGGTCACATCGTGGATGAAGGAGAAATCGATCACACGTTCGATCTTACGCAACAGGTGATCAGCTGGAAGCAGCTGATCCAGGGTCACCATCTCGAGCGCGGTCTGTTCTGGGCCGGGTCGCTTCAACATGACCCAGTGAATCAAAAACCCCCGGCAAATGCCAGGGGTTTGTCAGCAGTCTGAGCAGCCCAACCGGGCTGCTTTTTGTTTTGAGGCCCTACTGGTGGGCTCTGGTTTATCCTTGCCAGACGATTCCGGGTGCCCCTATAATCCACAGTGGCCAAAGCCTAAACCCTGATGTGAAAAACGCGGCTAAAACGCGGGCTGATGGCCTGCCGGTAGGTGTTCCCTTCAGCTCGGAAAATCAACCGGAGAACCGTGGGCGTCCGGCTGGCTCCATTAGCCTGTCCACCCGTATTCAGCGCATTCTAGAGGGTGACGAAAAGCTGGCAGCACGAATCGATTCCGAGCCTGGCGGCTGCGCTCGTCGGTGGCGCGGGTATCGCCCCGGAATCTTGGCCGAACGAGGATTTCGACAGCATCTGGGTGTTGCAGCACGATGGCGCAGATGTCTGGTCATTCTCGCGTCAGAGCCAAGGGTTTCTCGACGGTGATGGGTGACCGCGCTCACACACTGGCAAGCATGGTGTGCTAGCGGAACTGGGGCGCCACTCTAAGGCTGCGGTATGCACGCCGCGGTCGGAAATGACAGGCGTTCTGGCTATGTTGTCTGTCATTTTACTATGGGCTATATCGTCAGGGCAAAAGGGCCGAGCGACAGGCAAATTGTGCGCACGCATCGATTTATGAGGCGAAATGGAAAGGGCGAAGTGGACAACCCGCTTCGCGCCAACATTGCGAAGGTTCTCAAGGCCGAACGCCGACAAAGGCGGCTTCGTCACCAAGACATGGCGCAGTTGTTTCATACTTCGCCTGGTAAGGGTCTCGCCTACCGGACCTATATCAAAACTGCTCGGCGTAAAAACAATATCACCTTGCGTACCCTTGACATGATGGCCCGTTCTCTTCGGATCTCCATTGCGACGTTGTTGACAGCCAAAACCGATATCGAGCCCTGGGTTCATGAGCTTGGAGACCAAGCAATCCGGAGGCGTCTTGGCGCCTTTATCAATGGTGAGCGCGACCACCGAAACCTCCTGCGCTATCAGATGGCAGAGTTGATCGGCGTCTCGGAGATGACGTTAGCGAAGTTGGAACGCGGCGCTGGAAATATCAGTGTCGATACAATTGCTGGCATCGCTAAATCGCTATGTCTGGATCCCGCGACATTTCTCTTCCAAGACCGGATTGCTTGCGAGCAGCGACCGCTCCAGCCCTGATGCCGTCAAATCGCCGCTGGCAGTGCCGTCTTTTAGGACGCGCCTGGCTGCTCCCGAACGATCCAATCCAGCAGGTCAGGGTCAACCTGATCGTCGCCGGTGAAATCTCGGATCATCTGGGCGGCGTATTCTCGGGACTGGCTTTCCGGGATGTCCCCTTCGGTGATCGCACGGCGGAGGGCGCTACGCAGGATTTCGCAATCGAATGCAGACATCGCGTGACGTCTGCGCTGACCAGGGTAAAATCCGTGGTTCGCTTCGGCGGCAGCGACTTGAGTACGCGGCGCTCATCATCCACGAGCCTGGCCCGGCGTCGGTTCTGCTTGGCCACCTCCTGATCGACGAAGCGGCGGTAATCCTCGATGCTGGGGAAATCGCGGCTGCTCCGGCGGCGCAGGGCCTGATCGAGCCGTCGCTTCAGGTGGCCATTGGGAGCTTCGATTGAACCGTTCTCATGGGCGACACCTTTGTTGTTGCGCGTCGGCGTCATGCCATAATGTCGGCACAGCGCTTCATAGTTGCGGGTGAAATCGCGCCGGGCGTCGGCGTCGAGGTTCTTGTAGGCGGCCGATAACGAGTCGCTGCGGAGCTCGGCGGGTGCGCCTCCCAGCTTCCACAGCGCATCCTGCAGATGCTCGGACAGAGCGGTGAAGCTCTCTCCACCCAGCACGACCGCTGAATCCTCCCAGCCGCTGCTGGCGAGGCGAAAATGAAAGAGGCGATGGTCGAAGCGCTGGCCGGCGATGGTGACATGCAAATCGTCAGCGACGGTGAAATCCAAGAGGCCTTGCCGGCCGATCTCGTGATGCTGTGGGAAGAAGATCTCCTTCTCGCCCCCATTCAGGGCCCGCCACCGGGCAATCCGGCGCTCGAGGGTCCGCCTGACGCCATCGGGGACGGCGGCCTCCCCGAACTCGTCCTGCACAGTCTCGAAAATGGTGACGGAGAGGATGCCTGCGATCTTCAGCAACTCCTCCACGCGTGGCCATATCTGTTCGAGGGGGTCAGGCCGGGTACGCCAGTGCCGCTCGCGCTTCTTCTGGGATGGCAGCTGCGGATTCTTGTCGATCCGGCGTGCACTACGTTCGCTGATACCGGCCTTGGCCGCCGCAACGGCCTGGGTGTGGTGACGACGCTGAGACAATCGGTACCTATCGCTGCTATGTTCGATAGGTGCTCCGATACCACCACTCCACGCGCCCCGATCAGAGCCCCCTCGCAGGGGCTTGTGTCGCGCCCGCCCGTCAGACCCGCTCTCCGGTCGGGGCTCCGCCCCTCCCTACAACCGGGCCCGACGGGCGATCCCACCGGCCATCATAGTCGTCGCTGAACCGGCCACCGTAGTTGTCGCCGCGCACGTCGCATGCGGTTTTCGGGCACATTGTGCGCCTGCCGCAAGCTTATCGGCTGCGCGATTCGCCTTGCGGACAACGGTCAGCAATACCACGACGGCCACGAAAATCCCGCGACGGCATCTCGATGCGCCCCCAGCCCGCCCATCGTGCCCCTAAAGGCGCGTCATCTGGATGTCAATTTCAACCGAACAACGATCCCGTCCCGCCGAATAGATTGGCGCGTTTTTCTTCGTCGCTTACAGACAATTTCTCTGACTTCGCTACTTCGCTGCGAAAAACAAGAAATCCAACGGCCAGAAAGTATCCAAGCTGGAGCACGAAAGCGCCGAGCGTAGTCCAAATTAATGAATACCAAACTGAGCCTGTCGCATTATATGTCCAAATCAGAAGAATTGCCAATGCAGCCGTTGCGCCCACTAGAAATCTCGGAAAATACATTGCCCCTCCAGACGTCTGTCCAAAAAAACGGTGTCGTTTGCCCCAGCAGTCCGCTTGCCGGCTCATCTTTTCCATTTGATGGCAAGTGGCCGTGAGCGGTAGCGGGTGCCACCGACACGCCGAAATTCGACCTGTTTCATCCGTTCTAACGAAATGTAACTGCAGCAGTATGTCTTCACTTCTTGGGCTTGAGCGGTCGCGGTATCGCTTTCACGACCGCGTGAACATGGCTTTGTTCCTCGACTGAACGCTACGGATGAATTTTGCGCCGTCCATCTCTTCGCCTTTGAAACTTTCATCGACCTGCTCTCCTCGCACCAACCCATTACCTAGATATCGAAATGAAAGAACTGCCGTGGACCGGATCTTCGCGAGCGAGATCGCAACGAACCGCTAGACCGCGCCAAGCCGGCAGGCGGAATATCTCGGCCTGACCGACTGACTCCGATTACGGCATTTTGTCGCATGCCCATCTCTTATTTCTGCCGGTCGAGGCGAATCTGATCCTTTCGGACACGATCCGAAATACGGCGGCGGAGGTCTTTTTCTTGGATAATGTCACGGTTGATACCTCCCTTTTTATTGCTTTTCGGTCGGCAAGTTCCTCTGGAAGGGCTTGCGGCGATATTCGCCGGATTGATCTTGGCGTGCGACGGTGGCTGCGGCGCCAAGCGATCCCGGTTTCGGCTTTGTGGAGCTCCCCGGTAGGCGTTCGAACCGGCGACTGGTCAGGGTGAGCCTTCCGACGGTTTCGTCGCGCTCGTGGCTTGCCTTGTGACGAACTGTTGACATCATCGCAAACGCCAGCATGACCAGCGAAACGTGGCGATGCCATCCGTGCCAAGAACGGGTTATATTATGGTCGAGGCCGAGTTCTTTCTTTGCAGTGCGGAGGCCTTCTTCGATAATCCCGCAACATTGCTGCACTGCGATCAGTGTGGCGATCTCGGTTCCCGCCGGAGACCATGTTGAAAAATAGGAGAGAGCTTGGTTCGCATCGCGTCGGATCAAAAGCCCCGGAGTCCAGAGCCCAGAACGGGTTCTGTCGTATTCCGCGACATCCAAGTCAGAAAACCGATAGTAAGCCCATTGCTGCGACCCAGAGTCCTCCAGGCCCTCTCCTGGGTCGAAATTCCGCCACAAGGAGGGATCGAGGTTCCCTGCGATGTCTTCGGCCGCCCCCTCTGCAGGGAGCTCGCCATTTTGGGAAGCAAAATGGTGGTTAGCGCTAACGGCGAGCACATAGCCCTTGCACCAGCGTCGCAGGGCCATCTCGATGTCGACGCTAGCATAGATTCGGTCAGCAGCTACCCAGCTTAACGGTACATTGGCAGCGACGTTGCGCGCGATCATGCTCAATGCCAGGCGGGACTTTGTTGCGAAAGTTGTGCCGGTAGGCACGTAGGCCCGCGCCAAGCGGGTAGGGTCATCGATCCAGGCCTTTGGAAGATACAGGGCGCGATCGAGGAAAGCATGCCCGTGCCTGGATGCATAGCCCGCGAACAAGCCGATCTGGCAGTTGGCCATCCTGCCCGTCGAACCGTCGACCTGTCGCGCTACTCCGCACGAAGTGTTGCCTTGCTTGATGAACCCCGTCTCATCGATCACGAGGACCGCTTCATTGTCGGCCAGCGTTTCAAGCGCGTATTTGCGCACGATGTCGCGTAAGGCGTCTGCGTCCCATTTTGCCCTTCCGAGAATGGCCTGCAGACGCCACGGCCCGGGATCTCCCGCAGCCTCGACGCTCATCACGCCAGTCTTGCGCTGCTCGTCTAAGAGTAGGCCTTCAAGGAACAGTCCGGCCGAAATCGCCAAGCGTTCCTGATGGAAAAGATGTCTAATCCGTGACTTCACCTCGCGCAGTGACGTCGCCCACATTTCCAATGTCGTTTCAATCGATTCAATCATCACCAATAACCCCTTCTGCCCGCCTGTCCCGGAACCGAAAAAATGAGTAATTCAACTCCGAAACGCAATCGGAATACTCTGCTCCTTGTCGATTGCTTTTTGCCGGTAACAGTAAGTTCATGGCGGCAATTTAGGTGGCGAACAAATCACATATTCTCTTGTTAGAAACAAGCTTGACTTGGCAAATTCCCATTGCCATAACCCCGGCGAGATCAAGAATTATAGCATAGCGGCGGTTGGTGGAAGGATAGACGTGAGGATGGATACGGGGCTCACGGCACAATATTAGCTACTACTAATAAAAATTATGTATGCCGTCAATCTGGAACTCGCGTAGGCTTACGTGAATCCCGAGCGGTGAAGTATTGCTTGTTAGTAAGTGCTGCCAGCACCTAGGAGTCGTGAGATGTCGACCTACAAGCCAGGGGCGTTTTCTTATGCAGGCGGATGGTCTCTTCCATGAGGACAGGAAACCGGTCGAGGCTTATCAAATTATTCATGTCTTCATAGATTGGCTTTCTGTCTGACTATACCAAGATTCGTGAGGTTGAGTACTTTCGAGAGCAGGGAGAGAACTGGGTGACCAGGTGTTGGATGTTGTGCCGCTTGCGAAGATTCGTGATCAACGTGAGCGAGACCCTCTCAAGAGGCTCACGCTTGCGACGGCGTATACTGGTCAACGGGTGAGCATGGCCCACCAACATGAGTAGAACAGCTGAGACCATGGCCGTGTCTGATGTGCCGATGCCGATGACGGCAGCCGGCGCCGACGGCGAGCACGAGAAGGTGCGCGCCCATCTTGGTATTCGTTGGTATGTGGCCGGCGTACTTCAGGGCAGGGAGTCCGTGGCGGAACGACACCTTCGTCGGCAGGGTTTCGCTTCATTCGTGCCACGTGGGGAAAGAACAGTTCGTCATGCTCGGCAGCTCTCCACTCGGGCCGCGGCATATTTCCCCGGGTACATGTTTGTTGCCTTCGACGTCACTCAGCAACGCTGGCGCTCGGTCAACGGAACTATCGGCATCAGCTCGTTGATCATGCAAGGGGATAGGCCTTCGCCAGTCCCTCTTGGTCTGGTCGAGCGGTTCATTGCATTGACTGGCACAGATGGCCTGCTTGATTTCAGCGGTGGCCTCAAGCCGGGATCGTTGGTTCGAATTGTATCGGGTCCTTTTGCCGAGTTGATAGGTCGCCTTGAGCGGCTTGATTCAACCGGGCGGGCCCGGGTGCTGGTCTCTATCATGAATGGCGAAATCCCTGTCGATCTGGAGTCCAGGGGTCTCGTAGGAATTGCGTAGTCAGAGGGCGTTCCTTCTCGTCGCGCAATGTCACGACTGCATCTGAAGACTTCCGGTTTCACCCGGAAGTGCGGTAGCCGTGGTTTGGCTACGTCCGATAGTTCATGAACAGGCAAAGAGACGGAGCAGGGACAGGTGAATCTGGATGACAGGAAGATAGCGATTATCGGGCTCGGCTATGTCGGGCTCCCACTCGCCGTCGCCTTTGGCGTGAGGCGGCCCGTTGTAGGCTTCGACATAAACGAGGCGCGGATTGCTGAGCTTAGGCGCGGCGAAGATTCCACGCTTGAGACCGACAGAGCGGAAATATCTGCGGCTACAGGTTTGGTGTTCACCACCGACAGGGCAGAGCTCAAATCCTGCGGCATCTTCATCGTCACCGTGCCGACCCCCATAGACAAGGCCAATCGGCCCGATTTGACACCGCTAGTTGCGGCTTCGAAAACAGTAGGAGAAGCGATTTCGCCCGGTGCCGTGATTGTCTTTGAATCGACCGTCTACCCAGGCTGTACCGAAGAGATATGTGCGCCGTTGATCGAGAAAGCCTCAGGCCTGCGTTTCAACAAGGATTTCTTTTTGGGATACAGTCCTGAACGCGTCAACCCGGGTGATCGCGAACACCGCCTGCAAACGATCGTGAAGGTGACCAGCGGCTCGACGCCGGAAGCGGCCGAAGCCATAGATGCCCTCTATGCTTCGATTGTTTCCGCGGGGACGCATCTGGTTAGCAGGATCGCCGTCGCGGAAGCCGCCAAGGTCATCGAGAACACACAACGCGATCTCAACATCGCACTAATGAATGAGCTCTCGCTGATTTTTGGCCGGCTCGGAATCGACACATCTGAGGTGCTGGCTGCCGCGGGAACCAAATGGAATTTCCTGCGCTTTACGCCCGGCTTGGTTGGCGGCCATTGCATAGGCGTCGACCCTTACTATCTCACGCACAAGGCACAGGAGCTTGGCTACCACCCCGAGGTGATCCTGGCTGGCCGCCGCATCAATGACGGCATGGGCCAGCATGCGGCGGACCAGGCAGCGCGTTTGATGATGCGCAAGGGCATATCGGTCGTCGGCAGCAGGATTTTGATCATGGGCGCAGCCTTCAAGGAAAACTGCCCGGATCTGCGCAACTCCAAAGTGACCGACATCGTTAGCCGGCTTCAAGAATACAATGCCGTAATAGATATCTGGGACCCTTGGGTTTCGCCAACGGAATGCGCGCATGAACTCGGCCTTCCAAGCACAAGGAGCAAGCCTGAGTGCCGCTATGACGGCATCGTTGTGGCGGTCGGACACAGAGAGTTCCAAACGCTGGGCATTGCCGGCTTGAAGGCGTTGAGCGAGGATCCCGGAATTATTTACGATATAAAGGGCATCTTCCCTAGGGAACATACGGATGGGCGTTTCTGATGAAGGTTCTGGTCACCGGCGCGGCTGGCTTCATCGGCTATCATGTCGCCAAGCGATTGCTGGAGCGAGGTGACGACGTTGTTGGCTTCGATAGTGTCAATGCCTATTATGATCCAACCATCAAGGAAGGGCGCCTGAGACTCCTTCAGGAATTCAACAAAACGACCAACTCCGGCTTCCATTTCATCCGCGCCAACCTGGCCGATCGCGCCGCCGTCGAATCGTGCTTTGCTGACCACGCCTTCGACCGGGTGATCCACCTCGCCGCCCAGGCCGGGGTGCGCTACAGCCTGGAAAACCCGCGCGCCTATGTCGAAAGCAACATCGTCGCTTTCACCAACATGCTGGAGGCCTGCCGCAATAGCGGCATAGCGCATCTGACCTATGCCAGCACCTCGAGCGTCTACGGCGCCAATACCGATATGCCGTTTTCCGAGCATCGCCCGGCCGACCACCCGCTGCAGTTCTACGCCGCGACCAAGCGTGCCAACGAGCTGATGGCGCACAGCTACAGCCACCTGTTCGGGCTGCCGACCACCGGGCTGCGTTTCTTCACCGTGTACGGCCCCTGGGGGCGTCCCGACATGGCGCTGTTCCTGTTCACCAGGAGCATTCTGGCCGGAGAACCGATCAAGCTGTTCAACAATGGCAACCACACACGCGACTTCACGTATGTCGAGGACATCGCCGAGGGCGTGATCCGCGCCAGCGACAGCCCCGCTGCGGCCAACCCCGCCTGGGATTCCGGCCATCCGGACCCGGCGACGAGCAGCACGCCCTGGCGCATCTTCAACATCGGCAACAACAATCCGGTGAAGCTGACCGCCTATGTCGCGGCGCTGGAAAACGCACTTGGCCGCAAGGCCGTCATTGAACTCTTGCCGCTGCAGGCCGGCGACGTGCCGGACACCTTCGCCGACACCTCGGCGTTGCAAGCGGCGGTCGGCTATCGCCCCGGCACGTCCGTGACGGAGGGCGTCGGCCGGTTTGTGGACTGGTATCAGGTGTATTTTGGCGGCGGCGCATTCCAGTGACGAATGCTCCATGCTTTCAGCAATCCTGAGAAACCTTCATCTCGCGCCGGCGTCGACGCCGATTTGGGCTCCTCCCGGCATTGATGCACGCTGGCGCGTTGGGCGAATTGGTTCGATCGGCCGATCATGCCGTTCGTCGACGCCGGTGCGAAAGGTGATTGCCACCGATCCACTTCAGGCGTTCCGAATAGAGCCGGCGTCGAGGCTCTGCCACGAGGTCGTACTAGCTGCGGCGCTCATGAAACGCCGGCTCCGATGACAAGGCTCAGTTGGTGACCACCTGGCTGCTTGAGGATGAGGAATGGAATCTACGGTCGGCGGCACATCATCAAGAAGAGTCCCGTATTTGAGGATAATACTTCGCATTCTGGCACGCACCCCAAACATAAAGATGGGAGAGCGGCGTGCTATCTATGATAAAGCTCAAGAGCAACTTAAGATCGGCATGGGAAATATGCGCGCTCCGCTCGACAGTGAGCTTCAGGACATCGAACTTAGGATACTAAGACAGACAATCCGTCTGCTAGAGCAAGACATTCGAGCCGGCGTAGATGTTTGGCGCGCGGGATACCAACCCGCGGAACTGGCCGCCCTCATTCAAAAGAACGAACAGGCTAAAGCTAACATCCAGGCACGTCGCGAGTTAACGGCCATACGCGCTGATCGAGAAGCGCTTAGGGCAAAGAAGGACGGTGAATACGCCGCCTTAATACAAAGTCAAGAAGAAACAGTAAAATACATGGACGAAATTACCAACTTCAATATGAGCCTGGCGGGCACCGCGATCGACGCCCACAATCATAATTTAAAATCGATAACAATAATATGGGCACTGTTCATCCATAATTTCCACGTCATTAACGGCGACGGTCCGTTTGCTTTTATCTGGCTATTGATTCAGCCGATGATTATGTTGGGAATTATCAGCTCAGTCTATCTATTGGTCGGAACTCACTACATTCTCAACATGGATGTTCCCACATTTGCCTTGCTTGGATCAGGAACGTGGGTGGCCTGCCGTATGACGATTTTTCGCGTGAGTGGCCAAATAGCGCACAACCGCGTAATGTTAAATCTGCCGATGGTGTCCCCTTTCCACCAAGGCATAACGACAGCAATATTGTACTTGATCGTTTACATCGTTTCGATAGCGCTTCTCTTTAGTATCGGTCGCTACCTTGGTGTCATATCACTGCCGGATGATATTCTTACTGCGTTTTTCTACTTTGTTGGTATGTGGCTCTGCGGTGTAAGCATCGGATTCATATTTGGCGTTATCATCGGAGTTTGGCCTTTTTTTGCACGGTTGACCGGTGCGGTTGAGCGTTCGTTGCAGATTTTTTCTTCTGTGTTTTATGTTACGGAGCAATTCCCAGAGGTATACAGAAAATATGTCCTTTGGAACCCCTTGAGTCATGGCATGCAACTGCTACGCGGCGCGTATTTCCATTCATATCCATGCACTGATGCAGAGCCTTCATATTTTTGGCTCGCGGTTATTTCGTTCGCTTGCTCCGCCCTTGTTTTGGAGAGTTGGTTCCGGCGACACGTGCAGCCGGTCTAACTGGTTTCCAGAAACGCTCGGTGGCCTTCGATATGGGTGAGACTGACATGAATTGCCGGAACTCCCAGCTCCTAATGCTGGCAGCTTTGGCACAAACGTGGATGAGATGGCCGCCGGCTTTCGCAGCGCGTGGCAGCACGGACACAACAAGGCCGGCAGCAGAAATAGATTGCTTTAACGCTACCGCGTTATCGGCGATTTGCTAAATTTGATGATTTCCTTTCAGCGAGCTTCGGACGATCCTGAGATCGCTGGCATTCGTCGGCAAATCGCATCGGCTGTAGATCTCGATATCCCGACGGGACGCTACGCACTGCTTACAAGTGATCCGCTTGCGAAAAAGCCCGCGGTTGATCTTCTGGCCGGGCTCAGGCCTCCGCAGGTGGGGAGGATAAGCTTCATTGGCTTGACGTCGTGGCCAATTGGCCGGCCGGCTTTTTTGCGTGGCAATGTGACTGGCCGACACGTGATTGCTTTGATATGCAGGCTTTACGGCTTGGATATGCACGTCTCAAATGCGGTATTAGAGACGATGGTTACAGACCCTAGGCATATAAATGGGAAAGTCGAACATTGGCCGGCAGAATTTCGATATGAATTCGGCCTTGCCGCCGCACTTCTGCCGCCATTTGATATTTATATAGTTGAGGGGGTATTCCCGTTTCTTAAAGACCGCTTCAGCTACCTGTGGAATACACTCTTCGAAAAGCGGTCATCTGGCAAGATGCTCATCGCAGGTAGCAATCGGGTTGCCGATCTGAGCAAATACTGCGACAGGGCTATTGTCGTTAATAGGGGACGGGTGACAATTGCGAATGATCTCAAAAAGGCCCTTGATCGGTATCCGCCTCGTGTTGCCTCTTACGATGCTCAGAAAGAGTTCGAAGACGAACCTGCCGACGACCCTGTCTGATGCAGAAACCCCAAACTTACCGGTCTCACCTGCAGAGGCTCCAACCTTCCCAGTCTCACCTGGAGGGGTGGACGACCAACGCCGGTTTATCCAACTACGTCGCGTAACGCGCCGGCGATCAAAATGGGGCACCTGGGCGGCAGCTCTCTGTGTAACGCTGCCGATTTTGACGACGACATTGTTCGTTTTCTTCATCGCCACCCCGATGTATACGACGGAAGTGAGGTTCGCGATCCGCGGAGGATCTGACACCATGCAAGCGACGTCACCTGTCAACTCGTTATTCTCGTCAGGCAGTGGACCGATGGATGGCTATGTTGATGGATATGCTGCCCGGGACTTTCTGGTTTCGCGGGAGGCTCTGGCGAGGCTAGAACACCGGATCGATATTCGAAATCTGTTTATCAGAACGAATTCTGACCCGCTGGTGCGGCTACCGAAGAATGCTGATGACGATCAGCTCTTCGACGCCTACAGGGCGCGCGTGACAGCGCGCTTCAACATGCTGGAACAGATCGTTGTGATGGACGTCAGCTCTTTTAAGCCAGAGGACTCGGTGCTCATTGCGTCCTCTCTCGTCCGGATGACCGAGGAATTCGCAGATCAAATGAACCAACGCGCTCGTGAAGATGCTTTGCGATTCAGCGAACAAGAATTGGCCCGCGCAGAGAAGCGTGCGACAGAAGCCAGGCAGCAAATGGCTAATTGGCGGAGCGAGACCGGCATCGTCGATCCGACGGCCGACGTGACAATGCTAAACGGATTGATCAATCAATTGGAAACACAGCGGACAGCTGATCAAAACGAGCTCGCCACGATCGACGCGTCCGGTGCGAGCGATCATCCTCGCCGTCGACCGCTCCTCTTAGACATCAAGACATTGACGGATCGTATCGCGGAGACGCGCAAGCGATTAGGCGGCCCCAGTGGATCAGCAACTGACCAGATCTCCCGCTATGAGGCCCTGAACGCCGCCCTGGAATATTCCGAGACCAATTTGACATCGGCCCGGCAGGCGCTCGATTATGCTCGGCAAGCCGCTATCCGACAGCAAAAATATGTGGTTGTGATCGCCGAGCCCAGAGCAGATGGAAGACCATCTTATCCCGACCCGGTCACCAGCCTACTGGCGGCATCGATCATCGGCGTCGGTCTCGCTTTTTTCGGCTCACTGATAGTAAGCATTGTTCGGTCACAATTCGCGGCGTGACGTCAGGCCGTCATTGGCCAGAGCGCAACAGGGCTCGATGACCGTCCAACTGGCGAATACGGCAAATGATGTCCATCGCCGAACGAGCCTCACCTACGATTGATTGGATCGCGAGCTACGGATGACTGGGCTTGCTGCGCGGCTCAAGGTCAACATCGCTATGCAGTTCGCCAGTACGATCGTCGCCGCCGCTGTCGATGGCGAGTGGTTCTGCATCGTTCCGAAGTCCAGTGCACGCCTCTTTCCGCTTGCTCTACGACGGCTCCATTCCAACAGCTGCTGCCGCTAGGAAAAGTTATCAACCTGATGAAAAAAAGACTTCACATATTAGTACTGTTGCCCGGGCTGCTGATGGGCTGCGTTAACTTGCCGGCCTCGGGGCCTACAGCCAGTGCAGTAGTCAATGCGCAGGGTAACGGTACCGATTCCGCACTCTATGAAGTGGTCGATATCACTGATGCTACGCTGGCTTCACTACGCGAGCGCCCGTCCGGTGATCTTGCCAGCCACTTCTCACGTCATCCGCCGGCGCCTTCGCAGGCACTCACGATCGGAGACCAGATCGTCGTAACGATCTTCGAAGCAGCTTCCGGCGGGCTTTTCTCCGGATCATCGACGCAAGGCGCGCCCATGGGAAGTTCGCACAGCATCTCACTTCCACAGCAGACCATCGACAGGGATGGGTCAATCAGCGTGCCCTACGCAGGCCGTATCACTGCAGCCGGCCGCACGCCAGGAACCCTGGCAAAGGCGATTGAGGTCCGGTTAGCTAACAAAGCCGTTGAGCCACAGGTCATCGTTTCGACGCAAGGCAGCGCGGCCACCGCGACGGTCTCGGGCGACGCAACGGGATCGGCGCGCTTGCCGCTTTCTTTGAAAGGTGACCGTCTACTAGACGTTATCGCCCAATCTGGAGGCATAAGGACGATGCCGCAGGAGACCAAGGTTCGGCTCACACGCGGTTCCCTGAGCGAGGTCACACTTCTCGACACGATCCTAAAAGACCCCGGTCAAAATGTCTTCGTATATCCGGGGGACAACATCTATGTGTATCGCGACCCTCCGATTTTTGTCGCGCTTGGCGCAGTTACCGCCCAAAAAGACTACCCCATAGACAAAGAGCCCATGTCTCTCCTTCAAGCAATCGCCAAGGCGGGCGGGCTTCAAGATGCGCAAGCTGACAGCAGTGCCATATTTCTTTTTCGTCGCGAAGACGCAAGTTTGGTACGCGCACTAAAGCCCAATTCGCACCATCTTGTCGGGTCTGCAACAGTACCAGTTATCTATCGTCTGCGGCTCAATAAGGCGGATAACTACTTCTATGCACAGCAGCTCGCCATTCGTGATAGGGACATCATCTACGTCGCCAACTCGCCAGTGGTTCAGTTCAACAAATTTGTAACGATGCTCAGAGGGATTACCTCAACAGCAGGCTCATTGCGCGGTGTGGCCCTTGCAAATTGACTTCTATACCGCCAGCCGTCGTGCTCTTGCGGTGACGAATAATTCAAAACAGCACTCGGCATGACTTGCTTACGACACGCAAGAGAGACTCAAAACGAGGCCTTGCGGTTTCTCAAACGCCTATGTCGTCTACTTAGTTCACATAACCGGCATGCAGTTCGCCGTCATTTGGTTCGGATATGTCACGCATCGCGTCAAACCTGAGTTTGACAGGTTCGGGTGAAAGATCACGTGCGTGCTCCTTCCCGCAGCCAAAGTTTAATATTCTCATCGTTACGCGGAGATAAATGAAGTGATGATGGATGTAGTTGATCGGTTTCTCTCGATGGCGTCTCTTTACCCTGAGCGCTTGGCTATAGACGTTGGCGCGTGTCAGTATTCTTATGCCTGGCTCGAGGAGCGTGTCCGACTCTACGCACAGATTTTTTCGTCGTTCGAGCAGCCGCGAATTGCGATCGCGCTCCCTCAAGAGGCCGATGCGTATGCGTCCATCCTAGCGGCCGGCTTAGCCGGGGGGTTCCATACGCCCCTGAACACGGCTGCGCCGATACAAAAGCTTCGACGAATCCTGCATCGGTTGCAACCCGATCTTCTCGTGGCCAGGCCAAAGTTGGCGGCCGAAATTGCGCCTGCGGTTCCCAACTTGAAGGTCCTGGATCCAGGTGCGATTGATACAGATCGCTGTTTCCTGGGCAATGGAACGCGTCATCATCTAGCCTATGTCATGTTCACTTCGGGATCGACTGGCGATCCGAAGGGCGTCATGGTTTCGCGCGCGGCATTGGCTAACTACGTTTCGTGGCTGGAGAGCCTTGGCATCACCCCGGATGACCGTCTTTCGCAACAGCCCAATCTAGCATTTGATATCAGCATGACAGATATATTTGGGGCGCTATGCCATGGCGCATCGCTTCACCCGTTGCTGGATGAGGGCGACAGAATGTTGCCCGCCGAATTTATCGCGAGGCAATCTATTACGATCTGGAATTCCACGCCCAGCGCCGTTAGCTTGATGATGCGGGCGCGACAAGTAACACGCGACAATCTAAGAAGTGTTCGCCTGTTTAATTTCTGTGGCGAGCCGCTCGTCAAACAGCAACTGGACGCGATTTTTTCCGTATTACCAGACACGCTTGCCCAGAATACCTATGGTCCGACCGAAGCTACAATCTCAGTAACTGAGCAAGTTCTTACGTCCGACAACTATGAATCTTATTGCCATACATCTGCGGCTTTGGGTCAAACCATACCAGGGATGAAAATTTCGCTTATTGGAGGACGTTCGGCCAACGAAGGCCAGATTGTGATTAGCGGTCCGCAGCTTGCTGAGGGCTACTGGAACGATCCGGAAAAGAGCGAGCAGCAGTTTCGCGCATTGGAGGAATTATCGGGTGAGCGCGGGTATTTGACCGGCGACTGGGCGGAACTCCGCGATGATCGCCTGTTTTTCAAGGAGCGGATTGATTTCCAGGTCAAGGTAAAGGGCTACCGGATAGAACTCGATGAAATCGTTTCCGCCATTCGGCAGTGCGGGTGGCCTGTGGCAATCGTCTTTAAACGAGGCGATGGCCTCGCGGCTGTCGTGGAATCTAACGGCTTGAAACCGCTCGATGAACGCGACCTGAAGGCAGCGTTGTCAAACATCGTGGAAGCCCACGCAATACCGACGTGGATCCTTGAGGTTCCGCGGGCGCCGCGGAGCGAGAATGACAAGCTGGATCGCACAGCGGCAGCGGCTTGGTTCGAGGAAAATCTTGCTATGAAGAAGGAGCGGACATGACGGACGAGAACTTGTTTGAGAAGGTCGTCGACATCATCAACGGCGAGTTTCCAGAGAATGACACGGAAATTTCGCGCGAGACCATTGCGGAGGACGTCATTGGTTGGGACAGCATGGCGCACGTTAGTCTTATAGCAATGATTGAGGAGGCGTTCGACGTCCGTTTTAGCGGTGCGGAGATCGTGAATTTCGAGAACGTCGGGGGTCTTTTCGAAGTGCTAAAGGAAAAGCTCTCGAAGAGGTAGCGCTTAACTACTGCCAAAATTACCACATGACTTTCGTATACTATGGGAGAGTGGCACCTTGCGCCAAACTATCAAACGATTGACGAGAATAGAGATAGAGAACGACCTTTCGGAAGACAGCCGGGCGTTCTTGGGCGACCTCGTATATCAAGCCTTGCCCGAGTTGTATGATAAGGTCCCGATCGATCGGCCAAAGCTTAACCTCATTCTAGCCGCTCAAATCGACTCACCATCGACGGAGCTTTCAGAAACTTGGACCGTTTTGGAAGGGGAGGCGGTTTTGGGACTTCTGTCTGTTGTCGACGCTGGCGACCTGGATTTATGCCAGCGGACAGGAATGTTGGACATCGTTCGGCACGTGGATCGGGACGCAAGGATGAACTTCAAAAGAGCCCTCGAAGGCCATGGCTCGAATGTTGAGACCCTTGCATCAGCGGAGGGGAAATATCTCCCGCGCATGGCCGTGGCCGAGGCGGCCCGGGGAAAAGGAGTTGCGCGGCGGTTGATGCATCATGTGATTGATCGCTATCCTGATGCTCCGATATGCCTTCACGTTGCAAACACCAACGCGATCGTCATAAAGCTGCACACCTCGCTAGGATTTCAGTTCCAATCGGAATCAGACTTTCCGATTCGCGTTATGGTCCGTAATCCACACTAGGTCAGATCGGGCACTTAGCTGTTTATCTTGATGAACGGCATAGATTCGCCGCTGCGCAAGGCTATTCGCCTCCTTTATTGGCGACAATCTGGCATTGACAACTTTACAGCGGTGGTTGAGTCCGATGAAAGGAGTTATCGCATTGGATAATATTCGCCCGTTATCACTCGGCGGCTGTTTGCTCAATAACTTAATTTCGGCCCTACATCAGAATAACAAGCTGGGTGGAATTTATAAGGAGATGGGCTTTCTCAGGACGCCGTTCTCTATTTCTGCCGCGAGTGCTGCTCAGCTCTTGGATTTTATAACGGGAAGCAAAATAATTCCGCCGCACGTGCGGCGGTTCTGTTATCTTGATAGTAGCCGTGAGCCTAACAAGGAGCAGATGGCAATTCCATATACTGCTGATTTGATAATCGTCGAAATGAGTACCTCTATTGATATCCTATACGACGGATTCATTGTTAACACTAATCGATTCCAAGAAATCATCCTGCCTGAACTTGAACACCTAAATGTGCCGCCAAGAATAGTGGCCAAGTGGAGGTCATCTCTTGTCAAGCAGAACGAAGCCGAACGCGTCAACTATGCTCAGCAGCTGCTTGAAATGGTCCCGCGTACGGAGGAATTCGAGTGGCTTCACGATCTAGTAGGACGAACGACCACGCGTCAGTTGAACGTTGACGATATGACCACGCATATCGGACGCATCAAGGAGACGCTGGATGTCCCGCTAGCGATGGTTCATCACAACTTTAGATACATGCCCGATGGAAGGCCTGTCTCCTGGCCAACTGAACTTAAGGACCAATCCATCGAGGTCGCACATCGGCTCAAAGCCCACGAGATGGACTTCGCTCCCTTCGTAGCGCGCCACGGCGTGAAACGTGTCCTCGCTGATGATTGCCGCCATTGGAACCCCGGGTTTTTTCCCGAGATCGCGAACCATCTGTATAAATTTATAAGCAGGGTCGCCGGGCGAGGGACACCAGAGGATCTCATTGAGAGGACGTTCGTTCCAACCGAGCTTGAAAACGACGAACCATCACAGATCCCGAATAAGCGCCAGGCTCCCGATAAGCGTCTAAGCGAAACCACTAGCGTCGAGGGGCCAGAGAAGCACGACTCAACGGATGGGCGTGAGATGCCCCCGGGAGATATTGAAGAGTTACTGCCGTCCACGGACGGTGGGACAAGCGGACACGATCTCGTCTATCACCCGGCAACGGCGTCTCATTTCGATTTCGACGCCCGTGTGCTCAACATGATTCTTGTCGTTGGCCAGTCGTGGGCACTTGGTGGCAATAACGATGAGGCAGGGGACGCGCCTCTTACCTCCGTACCTGAACATCCTGGGCGCGCGCTGATGTTCGATGCCGGATCTGCTCCTCGTGGCAGGCGCGTGTCAAAACTGGTTGACCTGTTTGAGAGAGCTACCGGTTCGACCAAGGAAACCCCCTGCGGAGGTTTGGCCGATTATTTGATGCGTACCTGCGAAAGTCGGTTCGGAAAGAAGCCCACCGTGGTGTTTGCCTCTGTTGGACGCGGGGGCACAACGCTGAGCGGGCTCAATCAGGGGAGCGCTGACGGGTTACTTCGAGGATCGGCACAGCATCTGGAGGCCATACGGCTGGTGGCAAAGGCAGCGGAATTTGCCCGCGCCGAAGGCAAACGTGTCCGAGTGCTGGCGATCTGTCTCGCACATGGCGAGTCCGATGCCGGGCGGGGAACGCCTGGCGATTCTTATCAGCGAGGCCTGATCCTGCTTCGGCAGCAATATGATGCCGATATCCGGCACCTAACTGGCCAAGTGGCTGCTGTACCTATGCTCACATATCAAGCCAATCGCGGAGCATCGCGACCAGGGATAATTGCGGACAGCGTCTGGTCACAGCTTCGGGTGGCTAAAGCTGACCCTCACATACGGTGTGTTGGGCCTGTTTACCATCACGAACCCGAAATGCGTTCTGATGGTCGGTCGGCTCATCTGAAAGCAATCGGCTACCGCCGCATAGGCTTCCAATTCGGCCGTTTTTTACTTGATGACCTTTTCGGGCCTGGGCTTGAGCCGCTACGCGTCAGTCATGTCCGATCGCTACGGCCAAATGTGATCGGCCTTGAATATTCCAGAGCGATCGCTCTGGAGCAAAACGATGATCGGGTAAATGTATCAAATCTAGGGGCCGGACTAGGTATTGATGCAGTTGGGATGGGAGCGGCTGGCCCGACAATAACCTCCCTGGCCATATCAGCTCGCGATGACAAACTTCTGGAAGTACATTTTTCCAGCCCGATAGGCCGATCCGGCTGCAGGCTTTTCATAGCTGCGCGGATCACTGGGACCAATTGCGGGCGGCATGAAGGAGCCCGAAGCGGCATTCGGGCAAAAGTTCCCTACTATGTAGATCCGCACGACAATAGCGAAATGTACGATTGGGCCTGCTCAGAGGCCGTCGATGTACCCTACCAATAGCCTGTATATATTCGAAAATAGGATTAGGTATTATGAAACCAAAGTCTCGCAAATACCAGCCTAAAACCCCAATAAGGACTCCAGAAGACATGATCGTAACCGCCAATACATCACCTGATCTCGGTTTTTTTGAAACCGTCGCCAGTGCACATACGGAGTTGAAAGTCTCCTGGAAGCAGAGAGACTATGTCCGAGTCGGAGATGCCGCGGCAACGCTGTTGGCACTGATCCCCGACAACCAGAATGCGCTGAAACTCCAACTGAAAGCAGCCATTCGCAGAGGGGACGACACAGACATCGTCGCAACTGCCCGCGCCGCAGCGGCCATTGCCGGGCCTGATGTTCAAAGTGCGGCTCAGCAGCTCGCCGCGAAACGAAGGTGGGAGGATGCAGCCACGTTACTGCTGGCACTCCCGGAAAACGCGGAGAAAACGGAACAGCGCGAAACCTTGTCACGGCGCATCGCCGCTCAATTGGCCGCCGCCGGCCTCCAAGCGAAAAACGAAGGCGACGAAGAGAAGGCTGCCAGGCTTTGGCAATTGGGACTGAGCCTCAGCCCCGGAGACGCCAAGATGAAGCGCAGGTTGCGCCAACTCATTCATGCCGCCGCCGTAAAGGCGATCGAGGCCAATTTTGAAACGGACGCAAATACCTATATTCGAACCTGGCACGGTGTCCTAGCGCTCAGTCCCGATCACAGTACTGCTTTGAAGAGATTGGCGACCGCGTATGAAAAAGGCGGACATAACGAAGCCTCTCTGGAATTATGGGCGCGTCTGGTGCGCCTGACGCCTGAAAATCCATCGGTGGTGCGTCGCGTCTTGCGGCTGGCGCTTTTGACTAACCAGGAACTGGAAGCTCTTGTCCTCTTGTCGAGCGTAGGTGCTGCCGTGCCCGATGATAAGATCGGCGAAGCAACCCGGCGCGCTGTCTTCCTTCAGCTTAGGGAATTCCTGCGCGCTCACAACTATCTCTTGGCTGCCCATCGCTTCTCAGTCCTTAAGAAATCCTCTGTGGACTTGTCCAAATACGACAACATCGAGGAGCGCGTCTTCCGCGGCACCGTCCGTGAGTACAAACGCTTAATGAAGGAAGGGAGCGTTAAGGAAGCTACCCAGTTGGCGGAATTGGTGCTGGATATCGACGGCAACAACAAATTTGCGTTGACGAACCTCGGCCAATACTCCCTCAAGGTTACCAATTTCGAACAGGCAGCATCCTACTATGAGCGGTTAGCATCCGTAGACGGATCGAATGTGAAGGCCTGGATCGGGCTGGCGCGGAGTCGAAAAAAGCTTGGCGATCTTCCCGGAGCTGTTGAAGCCGCAAGGAGATGCCTTTCCGTTGCGCCTGGAAATCAAATTGCAGAGCAAATTGTCACCGCTTTTGCGCCAGTAGCTTAAGGGCGCGATGCCCTGCGCTCATTTTTTTGCGCATGGCGTCGCGGAAAATCGGACCACAAGGATTTCGACATGGCAGGGGCTAAAGATCATCAAAGCGGTCGTGTGCTCAATAGTCTATTTGGGGAAGGTCTCGGGACGAAGTCGGTTTCGCGATTGATCGACGAAAATCTCCCGCCGCTCGCCAAAGGTGCCAAGAATGAGGAACCTCTCAAGACAGCGCAGGTAGATGCGCTGTCAGTTGAGGAGCGAAAAGCTTATGAAGTGCAGATCGGCCTGGCCAGCCAAAAGGAGGCCCGGGACCGGGAGCGTATCCGCGAGCTCGAAGCCAATATTCATGCGCTCACTATCGAAATATCGAGAGGCGATATTTCGATACGCGTGAGTCAGATCGAGAAGGAGCTGGACTCTTACAAGCAGGCGAAGAAGAATGTTGACATTCTCAACCTCGACCTCCTAGCCCAAGTCAAAACTATGAATAGTAAACTAGAGACGCTGCGTAGTAGCCCAATCTTCAGTTTGGGCGAAGAGGTCTTGGCAATCAAAGGAGACTGGAAACGCGCTTTTTCGCTTCCAGCCAAATTCCGCGCCGCTCAAGAACAAGCGATGAAGGACAAGGCTGCTTTGCCGGTCGAGATGGGCCTCGATCTGGCCACGGCCGAAGCCCTACAGCATGCTGATCGCGCTCTGGCCATTGCCGAGCATGATGGTTGGGATTCTGCCGAGCAATGGGTTCGCGATCAGAGACTGCCTGCGGGCATCTTATCGCGAGTGCTTTTGGAACTATCGCGTCGCGCGCGCTTCAGCGATATTCCCGTCGCCGTCTCATTGGCCAAGGCCGCCCTGGCAGCCGATCCGCAACAGTGGAGAGTTAAGCATCTCGCATTCGTTCTCGCGGATGTAGGGGTGGTCAAAGAGGCTTTGGAGGTGATGCGATCGGCGATCGCCACCGGCGTCAACTTCAACCCGAGCGAACTCAAACGCTTCGACGAATTATCCGCGCTGGCCAGGCTCGAAGTGACTGGCCTCGCCTTGCCGAAGCGTAGCGCCAGCCAAAACGGCCGTCGCAACTCGGTCATCCTCTACTGGCCGAAATCTTTCCCTGGCCACTGGTCCGCTTCCAGCTTGCGCGGCCTCTCATTAGCGAGTGCCTTCCAGAAGGCTGGTAACGAAGTCAAGATAGTGACCGTCCCCGGCTACCCCGCAATCGAGAAATCCGGCCGTGTCGAACTTACCAAGGATATAGTTGCGGGTATTGCCCACTTCCGACTGCCGGCCATCGAAGTCGAGGGTAGCATACTCGACACACACTCCTGGGATGTCTGCGAACTGCTCGCGGAGAGAATTGCTGCCGCGAATGCCGGAGCTGTTGTCGCGCCAAGCTCGATTGAACTTGCCTATCCTGCGGCGATAGCGGCGCGCCTTAACGGATCTCGTTTCATTCTCGATTGCACGACTATGACTCGAGCGAAGAGCAGTGCAGCTAGCGAGCGCGAAGAAATCCTTATTGCGCTGGAAAACGCTCTCTTGGCCGAGGCCGATACGGTCCTGGTGCGCGACGACTTTTTCACTGACCGCTTAGCCGAAGCTGGCGTGTCGGCAAACAAGGTTCTATCCATCGGGGAATCGGTTTTCCAATTCAGCGCGGACAAGAATTCCGCCGACTGGTCCTCGTCGCCTATTCTCAACGGCGGCTTCGTCATCGGATATATCGGCGACGCTTACGACGATGTGGATCTCGAATCTTTCCCGGCGATCCTTGATGAACTGGTCAAGCGAGGGCTTCCAGTTAGGCTGCTCATTTTTGGCGTCGGCACGCGCTTCAACCGGATTCGCGACAAACTGGAAGCCTTAGGCCACGGAGACCGATGCCTATTTCCTGGACGCCCGCGCAACGGACATATCGCAGCTGCCTTCGCCGCGATTGATCTGGTCGTCATCCCAGCGATGCCAGCGACCCAGCGCTGCGAGCGATCACGTTTCGAAATCGCAGAAGCTCTTGCGTATGGGCGCGCTGTACTCGCGGCAGGGCCGGTCGCAAGCGCGGTGAAACCTAGCCTGAAAAGCATCGAGGCCTTTGGAGAGGAGATGGTCGCAGCAATGGTTGAAGCAGTCTCGACCTTCATCCTTAAGCCGGGCAGCTTGGAACAACTTTCACAAGCGGCAACCAACGCCGCCGACGATTTGACCGTCGCAGCCGCCGCCAAACGCTTAGTGCAGGCATAGCATAATCAAACTGAAATGCCACATATTGTAGGTACGTCATCTGGACAACCGCCAGATTCACACGATATTGTTTGCGCCATTTTCGCCTAATCATCTCTTCTTATTAGTCTTAGTTCGTCTGCGTAATATTCATTACGAACGGGATCAGCTGCAGCATGTTATTCACCGCCAAGAAGTGGTTTCGGGGTCCAAATCGGATCGACGAGGTACAATCAGTTGAGAGACATGATGTCGATCCCGTAACAGCTGCCGTTCTTCAGGGGCTACAAGAAAGCCAAATCGCCGTACGTCCTGACACGAAAGCTGTTGGAAGGGCGCGAAAGCGGGTTAATTCATTGCGAGAAATCGCAGAATTGCCTGACACTCTCTCTTATCTTCTTGCAGAAATCACGCGGTTCCCCAAAGAAGAGAGGCTTCAACAGATAGTCGCGCAGGCCTTTGAAAGGTTCCAAGACCCGCGTGCACTAGCCGTTTGGCGCGGCATCGACTCTCGATTTCCAAATTCGCGCCATGCATATGTGCGTCTCTTGCGCTGGACCATACGGTTAGGCGGGACAGATGCCGGGCGGAATATTCAAGCTGCGCGCTACCCTGAAGAACCCAAGCACTCTGAAGCCATGTTCGTATTTGCGCGTGCGCTTATAGAACTAAAAGACTTCGAAGAGGCAGAGCAAGCTCTATCGAAAATAGCCCAAACGGCTGATGTTTCAGAGGCGATACTTCTTGACGTGGCTAAGCTATACTTATCCGTAAACCAGCCGCTTCGAGCGCGAGAAATCGTTAATGCGAGCCAGGATAGATTTGGCCCTACCGTAAAAAATCTAAGTGTCGCTTCACAGGTCGACGCGAATATATCTGCGCTAGAAAGGGCTGTCGAAAGCAGCAGTGGCGCCGACATTGATCCACAAGAGTTTCTTATCGAACACGTCTTCAATGAAGCCAAGCGCCGTCGGCCGAGCGCTCCCGCGGACAATAAAGGATTTTTGGGGCACCTAGTTCTTGTCAATGGCGGCCTTGGCTCCGGCGGCGCCGAGCGCCAGTTAACCAATACCGCTCTCGCAATCAAATCGGCTATCGAAGCGGGGCGCTCAGTCGACGGGCATGAGGTGATAGGCCCGGTTCAAATTCTATGTCGATCGCTCAATTCGCGCTCGGGGTCGGATTTCTTTGCTCCGCTGATGTCGAACGCGGGGTTCAATGTTCACCAGTATGTGGAATTCGAGAAATTTGCCGGGCGACCAGGGTGGTCATGCCTGCGGGAGGTAATCCATTGTCTCCCCTACCTTCCATTTCCGATGCGTGAGGGCTTGGTTCAGGCGGCCGACGTTTTGCGTCAGGCATCGCCGGATGTCATACACATCTGGCAGGACGGGTCTGTATTGGCCTTGGGACTAGCCGCGCTATTCGCCAACGTACCGCGTATAGTGCTGGGTGTACGAACTTTGCCGCCCGTCGACCGAGCCGAACGAAATAAGCCGGAATATAAAATCGTTTATCGGTTACTATTGTCCGCGCCGGGTGTGGTAATCGTCTCTAACTCCCGCGCAGCGGCTAAGCGTTACGAGGAGTGGCTCGATCTACCGCGTGGAACCGTACGGATCATTCCGAACGGTTTGGAGCCGTTGTCTTTGGCCACCGACGAGGAAACTTTGGCAATGGCACGGGCCTTCAGTAAAAATAATCCCCGCGACTGCTTTACTGTTGGCTCAGCAATGCGATTTGACAACAACAAAAGGCCATTGGAGTGGCTCGATATCGCGGCAGCTCTCGCCTCATCTCGTCCCGAGGTGCGGTTCATAATGGTCGGCGACGGACCGCTTCGTAATGCAGCGATGAACCATGCTCGAAAGCTAGGCATTGAAGAGCGGGTTCTTTTCGCCGGACGGTCGCAACATGTTGGCTTTTGGCTTTCCCAGATGGATGTGTTCTTGCTGCTGTCGCGGCATGAGGGTTTGCCCAATGTCCTGATTGAGGCTCAATACTCCGGGCTGCCTGTGGTAGCCACGCCCGCCGGGGGTTCCGGTGAAACATTTGAAAACGGCCGAACGGGAACGCTGCTACCTGGCATAGAAAGGGTAGATCCTGAGGAGGTCGCCAAGGTGTTGAATTCCTGGTGTCGCCCTCTTCCTGAACGGGAGCATTTGGCGAAGCAAATTCGCGAATATGCTACCGAGCGCTTTTCAATTGACAGCATGCTTGCACTTACACTTGCGGCCTACCTCAATTGACTGGAAGCACATACTTGCTGGGCGTCCCTAGTGGCGGCAGAAATCCTGTTAGCGATACCAGACCTCTGCGGGACATAGGTATCGACGTTCTTCCTTTTCCAGGTTCCGATACAAAATCGCACTTTAATGCTTGCGAGTGAAAGATCTTTGCGCGCCGTCCTTTCAAGTCTATTTGCCGTCGTTAGGGCAAGGTGAAATCATGAATACATTTCAATGTCCGTTAATGCTGGACGTAAATGCGGCAGCACTAGACGGAATTCCCGCCCTACAGGGTGTTGAGTACCTGGGCGAAATTCGGCGATTGATGCATGAGACCGGTACGGCGACGGGCGCACGCCGCGTGGAACCTCGCTTGCGCGAGCTGGCAGCCTTCTATCCGCTGGAATTCGATGTCAATTATAGCCACGTGCTCGCCTTGGAACTGTGTCGCACGAGGGACGATATGCTCTCGCTGTGGCTCGAGTTGCACGAACGGTTTCCCCGAGAACTCAAGCCTTTGCGCTACATTGTCCGGTGGTTCTACCGGGGAAAGCGCGTGGACGAGGCGTGCAATTTCATCGAAGCCGTGCTGCCGTCTGTCCCGGAGGCCGCAGATAACCTTCTCGAAAAGGGAGAACTGTACTGCGAACTCCGTAAAACCGAGCGCGCTCAGGCTTGTTTCACGCAGTTTATCGAACGATTTCCTGGGGACGTACGCGGAAGGATATCTTATGCACGCCGCCTTAAGGAGTGGGGCAACAGTTTCCTCGCGCTGTCGGTTTTGGAAGGCATAAACCCCTCAACGGTGGGGTCCCATGCCTCCGGACAGTTCATTAGGGAATTGCGCGATGGCATGGCGGTCCTTGCAAAACGCTATGACGATGACTCGCTCAAGTCGCGACACACTTCAGGATTGGCCCTAGCTTTAGCGATCGAGAAGTACGCATCCAAGCGCGATGAGCCGCCGGCAACGAACCGATTGGGGAAAGTCTCGCTTATTACCGGAAGCTTAGCAGCGGGCGGGGCGGAACGCCAAATAGCGCGCGTCGGCATTCGCCTGACGGATGCTTTCCGGAAGGAGACATCTCTCGCGGGTGTCGTATTAACCGAGCCGTGCCATGTCGTGCTTAAATCGCTCAAGAGCGCGGAAGGATACGATTTTTTTCTCCCAGCCGTGCGTCGGAACGACGTGGAGACACGTGAGATCGATGATTTTCCTACCGTACGCATTCAAGACCTTGCCCTGGGCGATGACGAGATATCAACTCTTCTGCCAATGCTTCCTAAGTCTGCGCTCTATGGCATCCAGAGGATGGTGAACTATTTTCGCCAAGAGAAGATCGAGGTCGCATTCATCTGGCAGGATGGGGCCGTCTTATTTGCCGCCTTGGCCGCGCTAATAGCGGGTGTTCCAAGAATCGTAGTCTCCGTTCGCGGATTACCGCCTTCACTGCGTGTGCATTTGTTTCATCCTGCTTATCACGACATGTATCGCGCACTTGCAGTGACTCCTGGCGTGCGCTTTTCCTCCAACAGTGAGGCGGCGGTTAAGGCGTATAAGGATTGGCTGAAGGTCGACAACCTTAACTTTAGCATTGTGCATAACGGCGTTCTTGTTCCGCTGCTTCCTGCGGCAGATAGCGATGTCGATTTGTGGGAAAAATTTCAGTTGTCCAACGCTGACGCAACGACCACCATCGGCAGCGTGTTTCGCTTCGATACCGATAAGCGGCCCTCTCTCTGGATAGATTTCGCTCATGCCTATCTTCAGCGCCATCCGCGGACGAAAATTGTGCTAGTCGGCGGTGGGCGCATGCTCAAGGAGGCAAAAGAGAAGGCTGCCCGCCTCGGCATTATCGATCGTTTGTTATTCACTGGCTTATCCGACAATGTCGGTTTCTGGTTGAAGAAAATGGATGCTTTCGTACTGCTTTCCCGGTTCGAAGGCTTGCCCAACGCTCTTATTGAAGCGCAGCTGTGCGGTGTTCCGGTTGTCACCACGCCGGCGGGCGGCGCGGCCGACACGGCGGTGGAGGGTGTCACTGGCTGCGTCCTGTCGGCTGTAGAGGAAGTAGATTTGGAGGAATGCTGCGACAAGGTCGACGAGGTGCTTGGATTTGCCCAGGCAAATCCTGAGGCGCCGACCAGAATTCGTCTGATTGCCGAGGAGCGATTTTCAACCGAAG
Organism: Mesorhizobium loti; assembly: GCA_002356515.1. Lineage (NCBI taxonomy): Bacteria > Pseudomonadati > Pseudomonadota > Alphaproteobacteria > Hyphomicrobiales > Phyllobacteriaceae > Mesorhizobium > Mesorhizobium loti. The sequence goes on from AP017606.1 coordinate 137,684, forward strand.
CGATGCTTCTTCGCACCGTCCGACTGCTCGCAGGACTCTACGAAGGTGATACGCTGACATGAATGTGGAAATCGCTGTCAAAAAACCTGACGTGAGAGCCATCGCTGCGGCATCGGTCGGCATTTTGCGCGCCGGGCAGGCCGGCAATATCGAGGAAGCCATCCACCTTGCTCTCCCCCACATCTCCTATGCTGCGGACTTTCCCCGGCTTGCCCAAGTGTCTCTGCAGGCGTTTCTGAGGGGTCATCGAAACGACGTGGCTACACAATTGGTCGACAACGTCGTCGCCCAAGGCCACGCATCGCCTGAAGTCGCCGTATTGGCCATTCGGCATTTGGTTAGCACTGATCGAGCCGGCGAAGCCTACACCTTTGCCCGCGCTCTACTTGAGGGCAACGGAAAGGTCGAACCTCGTCTCGCCGAAGCGGCGGCGCGCGCAGCTCTCGCCAGCGAGAAGCCGGTCTCAGAAGCATTGGAGATCCTCGAAAATGCTAAAAGCGTGGCCGGCAACGATGGTATTTTTCTGCGTGCCTACGGCGAACTTCTACTGTCTGTCGGGCGTTATGCAGAGGCCGTCGATGTACTCGCTCCAATTGTATCGATGAGGCCCAACACGACCAATACCCGGCTTCTTTTGGCTCGTGCTCTCAAGCATGCGCATCGGTTTGAAGAGGCGTGTACAGAGATGTTGACCGTCGTGAAGCTTGACCCATCCGTAACGAACACGCGCAGCGCAGTTGCCTCGCTGTTGCAGGTAGGCCGCGAAGCCGAAGCGAAGCAGCTTTATGGCGCCATGGTGAGCGAACGGCAGAACAAGTTAACAACGACTTTCTCCGCAGGATTGGCGGCGCTCGATGCACGTCTGGATGAGGTAAAGCTGCCGCAGAGGCGACTCGACTGGGCGTGGGAGATCGTGAGCCAGAAGCTCGGACACTCACCTTCACCCCGTCGCGAGGACTGGGATCGGCGGGCAAAATGGGGACATCTTCTGGACAAACTTATCCAAGATTGGCTGGAGTGCTCAATTGATCAAGCTGGAGAAATTGCCCACTTTTTCGACGTCAGTGAAGCCAATAGAAATACCGTCATCGAGGCCAGTGACGAAGGGAAAGGCGTGTTGCTAGTCAGCGCGCATATCGGCCCAATGTTTGCAGGCCCTGTGGCCATCCACTCGTTTGGAAAGCCGTACAGGTGGCTATCGTCAACGCCAAGAATTTCGACCACCAGCTTTGCGAATACCTTGATCTCCACCGCCGACTTAAACGAAGTTCAAGTGGCGCGATGTGTCATCGATTCGCTGCGTGCGGGCTGCCTTGTCACCCTCGCCGCCGACGGCGCGATGTCTCCCAATGCGCCACGCATCATCTGGGAGGGAAAGTCTATAACATATTCCCCGTTTTGCGCGATGCTCTCTTACAAGACCAAAGTACCTACGATCTTTACCTCTCCCTTCTGGGCAGAAAACCAATTTCGGTTTGTAGTCAAACGGCTGCCGACCGCCGATGCAGGTGAGGGACTGAGACAGTTTTCCAGTCGCTGGCAGCAAGCCTTCTTCGAGGAGGTTAAGAACGTATTGGTGACGGGTCCAGAAAATCTGCGCCTCAATGGCGGCCTATGGCGTAATATTTGAGCATCTAACTGGGGCCTGCAACGCTCACCGCTGGGCTGCATCAAGTGTTGTAAGCGAGGCCGTGATACCGCCAAGGTTTCCCCTGGTAGCAGGACCATCTTGCTTTGCGATCTAGCCTGCATAGACGTACAGAAGAGAGTCATTCATGGTGACGGACATCAAAATGTTAGTGGCCTCTTTTCGTCTATTTGCGCTGTTGGCATTCTTTACGCCCCAGATCGCAATTTCGGCCTCATCGGCAGATCTGGACGTATCTGCCCAAGCTAAAGCTACAGCGCTTGTAAGCTCGGCGAGAGCACGGGCTGAAGAAATTGGCGGCCTTCAGGGGGCTTGCCAGCAGCCAAAGCAGGATGTTGACCGAATACCAGGATTTGCTGGAGATTCGCAAACGAGCGGTGGCCAGGGGGGAGTAGTCCTGCAGGTTCATTCAGATGAGGACAACCAACCGAGAACTCGACCACTGCCGGGGACTCTGCGAGAGGCTGTGGAATTCGGATATAGGCATCGCACGGCAACTCGTATCGTGTTTTCTCCGGAATTGAAGGGGCGCGTGATTAAACTCTACTCAGCGCTACGACCAGGTGACAATACAACTATCGATGCAAAATGTACAGGAGTAACGCTTATTGCAAATGCCGATATAGCACTGATAATTCTTGCCGGCAGGCACAATGTGATTATTTCTGGTATGAAATTTAGAAAATATCCTTATACCGGCGAGAACAAGGCGCGAGCGGATGGTAAGGATTTCCGAGATTGTATAACGGTTTCCGGGTCGGTTGATCGGCTGGCATTCCTTCATAATGATTTCGAGACTTGTGGTGATGGCGAACTCGACATCACATCCGGCGTGGGCAAACCTATGCCAAACGCTGGCGGACATATGACGATCGCATTCAATAGATTTGGGCATCACGATAAAGCTATGCTTTTGGGAACGGACGGATGCGGCGATGCAGGCGTTGGTCCAGTTGGCTGCCCTAACTATGCGAAAGCCAACGCCGAACCCCTAGTTCCGCTCTACAAGGTGACTCTTTTTGCCAATTTCTTCGAATGGGCGGGGCAAAGACAACCGCGAGCCTTCGGTCGAGTGTTGCTGGACGCCACTAACAATGTATTTGCCTTCACCCCATTCGATCGAGGCAATGGCACTTCAGGGTCGACCTATGGTATTTTTGCAAGCGATGGAGCTTTGGTTTCAGCTCGAGACAATCTTTTCTTAGGTGTACCCTTTTCTGGGCGCCCAGCCTACGGCCTCACGACAACAACGTCGCCAGGCATAACACTTTTGGAGTCACAGGCGGCTATCCGCTCAGAAAATAATTTAGCCTATGACAATGAAATTATTTCCCAAAACCGGCCTGAGTTGGTTCCGCAAATCGCGTATGCTGGTGGTGCGGAACTTGAAAGGATCGATTTCAGATCGCTTGGCGCTCGCGATGCGCTTGCCTGCGTCATCACGCAAGTAGGACCGTATGGAGAACTCGAGTGGCCGGCGTCGTGCCAACGAAGTGGCAGATAACCATCTAGAGTGTCCGGATTATTCGAGCCTTACTTCGGACTTTCAAGGAGTAGATTGTGACTGACAATAACCAGACTTGACAAGGTTAGGACCGAGCTGGAACGCACCTATCGGGCAATTCGCGGACTCTACACGGCAGTCCAAAAAGGCGTTCTGCCTGACAAAACCATGCTCGGTTATCTACGCCCCGACTATCGCCGCCGCATGCCGGTTTGTCGAAACCGGCAATCTCGACGGCTCCGAATATTTCATCGGGAAGCCATCGAGGCTCTGCATGAAGGCCTTGCCAAGCCGGATGAGCGGTTATGAAACGCCTTCCCTAGGCTCCTCACAGCCCTTTCCAAAGCCGAGGTGCAATCATGAGCGACGAACTGGCTGACTGGTTAGCCTACCCAAGGACATCTACGTGGTGTCCGCAAAGAGCGATGACGGCATCGCGTTCGACGTGACTTGCTGTTCCGTCCCGATGGTTGCAGCCCCGGAGGTTCGCTACACCCGAGCTGACCTTGCCGAGGCGGATGATGAGATGCTGTAGGACGCCGACGCGCCGATGGCAAACGGTGAAACCCGGATGACAGCTGCCGGGAAAGTTCTGACTTGCTGCTCTTCGGAAAGATCGGGGTTGCCGACGACAGAAGCTACTCGCCAACTGAAGCGCAGTCGATCATCGAGGCGAACCTCGAGAAGGCGGCGCAATCACGAGCGGGCGCAAAGCTTGCTGGCTGACAGAGCGCAACGTTGGTCCGGTCTTCCGGCGACCGCATTTGGTATAATGAGGAGCCGAACGGTTCGCATTGGTGGACATTGGACGCCAATGAAGCACTTCGCTAGAAAGCCGAAGTGGAGGCATATTCTGCCTACCAGATGATCACCGGCGATCCAACGATTAGCGTGTTGCCCGCGGCGCATGGATGCAAAACGTTCAAGGGGCATGTCTGCTGTGCGGGCCAGTCAATTCGGCCGGCGGCCGCCGATCTCACCGAATTCTCGTGATCCGGACCCTTTCGCCCGTTGTGTCGGACGTATCGCGTGAGGGTGGGCTAGATTGCCGTGTCCTTCCTGCCCGCTCGGAACCGGAAAAACAGTCGTGCTGACCCCGCGATCGCTACAGGCTCTACCCCAATGAAATCTTTTGAGGATCATAGTATGTGCGGCATTGTTGGAATTCTGGGCAAGCAAGCAGTTGCGACGAAGGTGCTGCAAGCGTTGCGGCGGCTTGAATATCGCGGCTATGACTCGGCTGGCATCGCTACGCTTGAAGGCGGGCTGCTCACGCGCCGACGGGCCGAAGGCAAGCTAAGAAATCTCGAAGTTCGGCTCTCGATGGAACCGCTCGACGGGTTGATAGGTATCGGCCACACTCGATGGGCGACGCACGGTAAACCCAGCGAGACCAATGCCCATCCGCACGCTACTGCGAAGCTTGCAGTCGTTCACAACGGCATCATTGAGAATTTTCGTGAATTGCGGGCTGAATTGCAGGCGGACGGCTGTGTATTTAACACTGAAACCGACACCGAGATCGTTGCACATCTCGTCACACGCGAACTCGATCGCGGCAGAACCCCGGTCGAAGCCGTCGGAGCATCCCTGCCTCTGCTGCGTGGCGCTTTCGCGCTCGCCTTCCTTTTCCAGGGCGAGGAAGACCTGCTCATCGGAGCGCGCAAGGGCTCGCCGCTGGCCGTCGGCATCGGGGACGGTGAGATGTATCTCGGGTCGGACGCGATCGCGCTTGCGCCCTTCACGAGTCTCATCGCTTATCTGGAAGAGGGCGATTGGGTCGTTCTCAACCGTGAGGGCGCTACCTTCTATGACAAGGCCAATGTGCCGGTCGAACGCAGCGCGCAGCCGGTCGCCGTGGGCGCGTTCCTGGTCGACAAAGGCAATCACCGTTATTTCATGGCAAAGGAAATCTACGAGCAGCCAGAAGTGGTCAGCCGCACGCTGACGCAATATGTCGATATGGCCACAGGCAGCGTCCGATTGCCCATCGACATCGATGTCGACTGGAAGGCCCTGACACGCGTTTCGATTTCAGGCTGCGGCACGGCCTATTATGCAGGGTTGACCGCCAAATACTGGTTCGAGCACCTCGCGCGCCTACCGGTCGAAATCGACGTTGCCTCCGAGTTCCGCTATCGCGAGGCACCTTTACCGGAAAACGGCCTTGCGCTTTTCATCTCGCAATCAGGTGAAACGGCCGACACCTTGGCCTGCCTGCGCTATGCGCGACAAGAGAAACAAACTGTCCTTTCGGTGGTGAACGTAGCGACCTCGACGATAGCGCGGGAGAGCCACTCGGTTGCGCCCACACTTGCAGGCCCAGAGATCGGAGTCGCTTCAACCAAGGGCTTTACCTGTCAGCTGACGGTACTGGCTTGTCTCGCCGTCGCAGCGGCACGAAGCCGCGGCATGCTTTCCAAAGAGGCCGCAACTCGTCATGTCAAAAGTCTTATCAGGCTGCCAGGTCTTTTCGCAAAGGCGCTAGAACTGGAACCACAGATCGAGAAGCTGAGTCATACGCTCGCCAAGGCCCGGCACGCGCTTTATCTTGGTCGTGGGACGAGCTTCCCACTGGCCATGGAAGGTGCATTGAAGCTAAAAGAGATCAGCTACATTCATGCAGAAGGCTATCCGGCCGGAGAGCTCAAGCATGGTCCCATCGCGTTGATCGATAAGGACATGCCGATCATCGTCATTGCCCCGCATGACGCGCTCTTCGAGAAGACAGCCTCGAACATGCAAGAGGTCGCGGCGCGCGGCGGCCGCATTATTCTGATTACGGATTCGAGGGGCGCGGCCGAATGTGGCATTACTCCTGAAACGACCATCATCATGCCGGATATGGACTCGCTGTTTGCTTCGATTGTCTATGCGCTGCCGATCCAAATGATCGCTTACCATACGGCCGCATTCATGGGCTTAGACGTCGACCAGCCACGCAATCTTGCGAAGTCCGTTACCGTCGAATAGGCCCCCCCTGCTAGGAGAACAATGAATTGCCTCGCTTGGCTCCGCCATCAAGCCCGTGATCGGAGAACCGGATGGACCGTAACTACCTCGCCGGCGAGCAGGGCGACGCCGTCATCCTCGGCGCCGCCGGCTACAACTTCTCGCTCCTGCTCAACTGGTTCAGGCAACTTTTGTGACTGCTCTTCGCGGCGTTCCAAAGCCCGAAATCGCTCGCAGCCTAACGCCGTTTATTGTTCACGGGCGGAGAGACCATCCGTACGGCTCCCTCGATCATGCAACTGTAGCGCCATTATCACCCTTAAGAGACTCGCCGTCTAGGTTCGGCTGGGCCGCAGAGGTTATGCTTTCGGGCCACAGCTTGCTGAGAGGTGGGTTTCGACGGTCCGTGACCAGTAGCCCTGCGTTCGTCGACTAAATACCGAGGGTTGTCGATGTCGTTTTTGGTTTAAGGGCCGATACAGCGGCTTGGGCTTCCACTGTCATTCCTCACTACTGATTGCTGAAACGGATGGCGAATATGGTTGTCGGAGAACCGAACGACGTGCGATTGAAAAATCTCAACGGCCAATGGATTGTTCAGGTCGTCGAAAATGGCAAAGTAGCTCGGCATTCATTCGGTGCTAAAGCCGTTGCCGAGAGCTACGCCGAATTCCAGAGAGTTAGGCTCGGCCTGCCTGGAAAGCCACCAATCTGGGAGGATAACCCAGTGGATGGGCACCCTGAGAGGCTTCGTGAAATATCAGACTTCATCATCAACGATGTTCTCGACCTCGCAGAGTATTCTGATCGCGGTATTGTCACTACCATAGTTGATGCACGCGGAGTTCGCCTCCGTCTCCACCTCACAGTCATGACCTCGGAATTGCTTTGCGAGCGAATTGCAACCGCGCTGGAGCGCCGGTACGCCGAATAGCGACCTAAGGCCAAGCTGCTTTGTTGTGAATATGCCAATATCCGTGATCACGCTATGCGGCTGCTGCCCAACTCTTCTTGGCCTATTCGCCTAGCTGTGACTTCTCAGGCTGACCACCCGGTCCGGACCGAGGAAGCTGAGGTTGCGAACCTTCAGCGCCGTCAGGTCGAGAGCAACGTGTTCAAACGGTGCTGGGCGCGCAGCTGCCGAAGGTCGCCGCACGTGTCTGCCTGGCGACTGTCCGCGTGGGTTACGCAGCACGGACAGAGGGTGCGACCGCCTGCAGGACCGCTAGTCGCTACCGCACCGCCGCGAAGGGGTGGGTGACATGGCCGATCACCCTACAGCATGCCTCTTGATGAAAAGCAGGCTGAACAACAGGGTCGCTGGAGAGGCAAAATGATTCCGATCGCACAAATGGAAAAGTTGCTCGAAAACGGCCGAGCTTCAGCAGAGCGCGGACGCTCTCTCGATCATTTCCCGGTCGTTCGAATCATTTCGCTGGACACGGGATCGGAGTGGCTGCTCTCCGAAAGATCGCCACACAATGATATGCTCGCCTTCGGTGCTTTCTTCCCCGGCGACGGCAGTGTACCGCTGATGGGTTGGGTATCAATCCCCGGGCTCATCTACAACCGCTCCAGGGCGGGCAGGCTGCTCGACTTCGATCCGGACTACCGCCCGTCCAAGCCGATCGGAGCGATAGCCCCCGAGGTCCGTTTCGTCGGCGAAATACCGTCGAAACCATAAGGAGAAGGGGCAGCTATGCCGCCACTTCTGTCGTGGCTCCGCTAGTCTTTCCGCTTGCCCAGTTCGTCGACGGCGGGCCGGCGCCAGGGATCAGTGAGGTGCTACCTCTGATTCCTAATCCCAGGCTCGCATGGTTTTGGTTGGTCCACACTTCGCCCGGGTCTTGATGGTCGCACTCCCATTGAAATGCTTAAGCACGACATGGTGCACGTGGTTATCCTGGTCGCACAAAGCCGTCCGACCGATGAAAGAAGATCGGGGCCAGGTGCCTCAGATTACGAGGCACTGGCCTCCAGTCTCGATCGCCGTATCAGGCGGCCTTCCGCACCTTCAAAGCCTTCTCAAAGACATCCTTGATCGGCTTGGACACGTCCTCGGTAGCTCTCAACATCAATTCCTGGAGGGCCTTGGCCTGATCGGCGGACTTTTCGATCTGTTTGTGTAGGAACGCGGTCTGCAGTTCGAAGAACTCGGACGGCGACTTCGCGGCAACCAGTGCTTCAAGGTGCGTGAAGGCGGCTTCGGCATTGGCTTGCAGATCGGCAATCGTCCTCAGGATTATCTCGTTGCCGGTGGTCTTGGCCGTCTCAAAGGTTGGCTCGAAAGCCTTTTGAGCTCCGGCGTCCGAATTCAATTTGGAAAATACTTCTTTCGACTGCTCAACACCCTGTTCGGCGACGGCGCGACCTTGCTCGATAGCCTTTGACGGGTCGAAGGTAGGGAAGTCGGCGTTTTCGATCGTTTCGGTCTTACGGGTGATCTTGGACATGTTTCCATCCTTTTTGCGGGGGCGGCCGCAAAGCAAAGGCGCATCCTTCATGTACGAAATCGTCGCAACGGATTTGTGAAGCTGACGTGAATTTGCGCACACGGAGTACGCCTCGGTGCTGCCCGAATAGGGGGTCCAGCGAGCACATAACCACAGAGCCGGAATTCCTGTCGTATCCTGGAAGACGACGCTTCCCGCTAGAGTCCCGCGAGCGGAAACAACAAACGCCGCGACAAGCCTGAAAGGAAGCAAGTCGAGTAGGCTCAATAACGCGCGTGAGTTCCTCGTTCCCGATCCCTATTTTTCTTTTTATCCTGACATTCTGCCTTCAAGTGCGAACGTCTCGACCGCGGTTGTCGGCGAGGCGACGATCAGGTCTGAGGTCGCATGGCTTTCAAAGGTTGCAGTGAATCTCTTCTGCCAATCGAATTGCGGCCGCCCGTCTGTGGTGGCGAAGAGTTTCTGCGGGTTTACTATGCAATTCGTGTCCCGGAACGGGAAGTAATCCCGGGGGCGTTCTTTTGGCGCGACTTCGGCGCCCCGCAAAAGCTCAATGTCCCGGCCTGCAATCGCTGCGAGCCGCCTGGCCCACTCGTAGCTTGTCATGATCTCCGGCGCTGCGACATTGTAGATCTGCGAGATGTCCGGCACAGATTTGAGGAGGTAGATGAAAAGCGCGGCCAAATCTTCAACGTGAAGGAACTGGATCAAGGCAATCAAGGCGCTCCCTGTCCCCGGGACAATGACCGGCCCGCCCGACAGAGCCCGGGACCAGATAAATGTTTCGCGATCGCTGTCGTTTTGTGGCCCATAGAGGTAAGGCGGCCTCAAGATAAACAACGGCCCCTTGGCAGCGTCGATAAGGACGGTTTCCGCCGCATGCTTGGCGCGCCCATATTCAGCCCAGACGTCTGCACTGCCAAGTGCATCAGATTCCAGTGCGCCGGTGTTGCCGATCGTCCGATAGACGGCTGCGCTACTCAGGTGAAGCCACAGTGTGGAGGCGCCGCCAAACGCCTCATAGGCGATCCGCGTCGCCGCGCCATCGTAGGAGCTTGACGATCACAACATCAAAGCGCGCGGTGACCGCTTTCATGGCCGCGGCGTCATACCTGTCCATCGTGATCTGTTCCGCCCCTCGAACGAGCCGGGAACCTCGATTGAGTGTGGTTACGTTGCAGCCACTATCAAGCAGTGCCGGTACGAGGGCGCTACCGACAAATCCTGATCCGCCCATAACAAGAACTTTGGTTTTCATGTAGGCTGCCCGGGCCGACGATGCTGAGTGGCGAGAGGTCGCGAAGATCGTCCTAGAAATCGCCAGTGCTGTTGAAGACGCAAAGCCCAACGCATTCTTGACCCTCAAAACTGACCCGCAACTGACCTGCCGCCCTGCCTTCGGCAAGCACTAGGCGGGGGCTTCGACCACTCACCCACTCGGCTCGCCTACTGAAGATTTTTTGGCCGAGTCCGCTTTTGTGAAAACAACGTAATTCATGGCAGCGTTGTGCCAAGAGATGGGCGACACGCGCCTTGAGCAAAGGGTAACGCAGTTGTCAATGATCGCGGATTCCATGAAAAATCACAGGCTGCCACGTTTTGGCGATCCAGGCGACGCTTCAGGCGTCCTCCGAAAGAGCTCAAGCAGGTCTGGAAATATCGGGCGCGAGACGCCGGCAGCCGCCAGCGTGTCCTGGATGGCTTTGGCGGAATGTTTCGCGAGATCCTTGGCCAGTTCACCCACCAGCCGTGACCTCAAAGGGGCCCGGAAGTGCTTGCGTAGTTTGCCGAGTGTGCGCGGATCCGCAATCACTACCAAATGCTCGAACGCTTTCATCTGCGCTTCGCGATTAAGGCTGGCCGCCACAGCTGCGGCAAAGTCGTCGTCCCGCGGGCGGCAGCCGTCGGGATTGGCTGTGGAACCGCGATGCCGGCCGGCCGAGCCTGTGTCACCCACGTGCAGCGCCAGCTCGGGCAATTCAACCAGGTCGATTTGGGGTTCGTGACCCTTGTTGCAGAAAATGCGCAACTTCTCACCATCGGTTACCGCAACAACCGTACCATGAGCCACAATCATCTTGTTTTCTCCTTCGCAAGGCACATTGAAGTCCAACGTGTTGCCTTACCCACGGTGAGCGATCGGGAACCGAAAGAGTTCTCTCAGCGGTGGTCGACAAGGGGCGCCGCGAGCCCACCGAACCGAAGGGATATTGGGGGTCCTCCATGCTCATGATGTCGGGCGAGGTCCAGGCACCAGATGGAGGCGTTCACTCTTTAACAGCTCGCTCACGTTCGTCTGCCGTCCTTGCTGTGCAACCAATTTGACTTCGCGATTCTCGGCTAAGCCTCTCACGCGCTCGACCCGATTGAACACGTTTCGGCAGCCGTCTTTTTCCCAATGGGAAGGAGACATGCCCAGTCAGGATCGCAATCTCCGCGTCCACCGCGACCTATGTGGGCGGCATGGATTGTCGGGGCGAATTCCAACTCATCCAGATCGTTCTGGCGCAACGTTAGTTAGTTAGATCCATAATGCGTCTGCTCTGTTTTTGGATCGCAGGCCGACGTCTAACAAACCAGCCTCTGCCTGTCGGTTCGTTGATCTGGCTCAACAGGGGGCGACTTTTTGAAACGGTCCGAAATAGCTTTGGCAGCGTGAACGGCGGGCCGGCCGCCAGGGCGTTCGTCTACGTGCGCGGTGATTTGCCGGGAAAAATAACCCACTAGTTTTTGCACCAATCGCAGGTGCTTTCTTGGCTTCGCGATCGTCGGTAGCGATCTGAAAAGAGAATGCGTCGATAGGGGAGAGGTTGAAGCCGGCATCAGGATTTGCGGCGGACAGGCTGACGTTTTCCCCGCAGACTCGCGCTCAATGATAGGTCCAAAACGAGTCGCTACGCTATGGGTGGTGCGAAAGATCTGCGGCTCTTTTCGTTTTGCAGAGAGATCGGGAGATCAAAGCGAAACTCCCTTCGGTCCCAGGGCGCCCAGCATCATTGGATCAACAGGTGCATGACGGCGGGACGTAGCGCGACAGCCCACAGTGCGGACGACCAGGGCAATAGATCGCGACGCTTTGTTTGCCTTCAGCTGCAATCACCACTAATGAAGCAATGCTTCACCGAACGACTTTTCACGCTACCCGGAGAATTTCATGACAGAAGAAGCCGCCAAAAACACCGACACCTTCATAGAGCTCACAGCCGATGTGGTCTCGGCCTATGTCTCCAACAATCCGGTCCCGATGGGCGATCTTCCTAGCCTGATCGGCCAAGTGCATGCTGCCTTGAGAGGCACGGCCGCCGGCGGTTCCGCAGCAAAGCCGGAGCCTATCGAGCCTGCTGTGCCGATCAAGAAGTCCGTGACTCCGGAGTACATCATCTCCCTTGAGGATGGAAAGAAATTCAAGTCGCTAAAGCGCCACCTGTCGACCCATTATGGGCTGACCCCGGACGAATATCGCGCCAAATGGGGTCTGCCGGCGGATTATCCCATGGTGGCGCCGAACTACGCCGCGGCGCGCTCGGCATTGGCCAAGACGATCGGGCTAGGCCGCAAGCCGAAAGAGCCGGAACCGTCGGCGCCAGTGAAGCGGAGCCGCAAGAGGGTTGCAGCTTAATTTCGCTAATTGAGATCACGGCTGGAGCGCGCAACAGTCTTCCACAATGACGTGCGCGAGTATAACCGAGGCGGGGCCATTCCCGCCTTTTTGCAAACGGTTTGTTTTCAGATGGCTTGCGAGGGCTCGCAAGCCATCTACTGCCGCTGGCTTTTGTCAGATCCGGCATCTCCCGATCCTCGAACTTAGTCCGCGCCATCTCACGGAAAATCGTCGAGCGATGGCGGCCAAGCTTCTCAGCGATCGCATCCACACTGACCCCAGCCTGGCGCCAGCACCTATGGGCGAAAGACCGCGCCCTGAACGCGATCTATCTCTTCATTCGGAGCTATGACAACCCAAAGGTTCGCAAGGCATTGCTGGCAAACCAACGCGATTGGATCAAGCAATGGAATTCCTGCGGCAGCAAGTTGCTTTGCCTGAACCAATCCTATGACATCCGCTTCCAACTGATGAAAGCAATCGATGTGGGGCCGCCATCAAACGGGGGCTAACCGCGCCATTGCCCGCGGAACGAAACCCGCCTAACCTAGTGGGACTCCTCGGAAATTTTTGGTGAGATTTCCCGATGTGGTACTGGCGGCGAATTCCAGCGTCGTGGGCACCCACGCTCGACAACTCGCCGTCGTAGCGGTAGTAGGCGCGGATCGCTGACATGTCCCAAAAAACCCATCTTCCATTTGATTATCCTTTTACGCCCGAATGGCTTTCAATGCGTGCCGGCAGGGTCGCCCGTGATGGTCGGGCTGGCATGGCCTTTGCCGCGATCGTTCTGATAACAGACGTTGCAACCGCCAGATTGGCCGGCGCGTCCCACTTTGGAGGCTTTGTCATGGCTATGATTTCCACGATCGTGCACGAACTGCTCGGCATGTTTGCCGACGAAGAATCTCCGGCACTGGCTGACCCCGAGATCTGGGAGGCTGGGTGAGATGCTCTCTCTGTCATAGGCGGTCCCGCCAAGGATGTCCGCAGCAACAGCAACCGCTTTATTAGGCATCTGCGATCTATAGTCCATTATATCTGGCTTTGGATAATCCAGAACCCGCCTTTGACGCCTCTCGACTATCGTCAATTGACGCAATCTCAACATCCTTTGGCCTGCACCTTCCATAAGGTGCAGTCGCGCAGAAATGTCAAATATCCGGCTTGATCGGAGAAAATCCGAGTGGCATAGGTTGGGGGCATATCGTCCCTTTGACGGATATGAGGATGTGATGATTGAAGGAGCACGTTGATGCCCGGGGAACCAAGCAATAATATGATTGAACTTACTGCCGATATCGTTGCCGCCTATGTCCAGAAAAACGCGGTGCCAGTCGCTGGATTGCCTGATTTGATCGCGAGCGTGAATTCGGCACTGTCTAATATTGGTGGGTCAGCTCCCATCACAGAACCCGCCCCTAAGCCAGCAGTCAATCCCAAAAAGTCAGTGTTTCCGGACTATATTATTAGCCTCGAAGACGGTAGGAAATACAAGTCGCTCAAGCGCCATCTTGCGACCAGTCATGGGCTGACGCCTGACGAATACCGGACGAGATGGGGTTTGCCGAAAGACTATCCCATGGTTGCGCCGAGTTATTCGGCGACCCGATCGGCTTTGGCAAAGTCGCTGGGTTTGGGCAGGAAGCCAGTTCCAGCCAAAAAACCTGCCGCGAAACGCAAAGCGAAGGCCTGAGACGTGGCCGTCAAGGTGAGGGGAGTTTTTTGGTATGCCACGAAATGACCAAGATCAGATCGGCGCCGATGGATTGGATCGCGGCGATTTTGCGTTTTGGGATGTGGCGCAGCCGGAAGAGGCGGTCAAGGCCGCGCTCGACCTGTATGGGCCGAACGCGGTCACTGCTGCAGCTCACTGCACCCTGACGGCCCGCTTCGACGGTCGCGATCGCGACTACCGCTTTTGGTCTGAAGTTTTCACGAAGTTGAATGACGGTAAAACTCCAGGCACTCAGCTCGCAAGTTAGTTAGCGGTATCAAGAAGCCGCTGAACAGCTACCGCCCTTGACACTCAACGCCATCCCGAAGGATGGCGTTGAGCACGGTGATGGAGGTCACGCCCGGATGCGTCCGAGGCGGCTAGCCTCGCTGGCATGGGTCGACAGCGGCTTACGCCATCGATCCTGATGGATCGAGCTCGGACACAAGAATCAACAATCTTCAAACGGAAGTATTCAACGTCCCCGAGAGCTACTGGGTGTCCTGTTGAAGCCGACATTCGCGAGGTTTGCAGACAACAACGATCATGGTGATCGGCCGGATCTTTCGTGTTCACAAGGTCACGGTCGGCTGTACCGGTCAGAACAAGAGTTCGCTCGTTGTTTTGTCAGTTGGCCGCGCCGCAGGCGGCGACGTAAGCACCGTGGCCAAACCTGAGTCTGGAGGCTTCCAAGCGCCGATTTGGCCGGTTACGGTTTGTAGAGGCGAACAACCGGATGAACGAACGAGATGATGCTGGAAAAACTGCGGGCCTGTTGGGGTTTTAGCTCGAACGTCGACAGGAACGTCGCCTTGGTCGAAGGCTTTCTGAAGGGTAAGCGCTTCGCCGACCTGGCGGAGGAACATGACTTGTCGACATCGAGGGTGCGTCAAATCGTCGAGAGAGCCGATCGGCTCGTGGGCGGCGGCATCCTGACCGAGGCTCAACCGTCCAAGGTGTCACCTCGAACCGATTTCACGGTCGACTACCCGTATGTGTGGAACCTGGCCCAAATTCACGGGCTCGGTAGCGTCACGCCGCGTCATTATCTTTAGGGAGTTGGAACGCGAGGGATCGCTGGAGCGGCTTGTTGAGAAGATGAAGCGGTTGCCGAGCCACGCACAAACAACACGTGAGCTGGTGCGCCTCGTTTGGCAAAAGGAGAGTGGCGAGAGCCCATGGCCCGTAATGAAGCGATCAAGCATTGCGATCGTGCACCCAAGCTGGGGCGACCATCCGGACCGCGCCCTTCAGTGCCAGCTCGCCTTGGAACCAGCCCTCGAGCAATTGGTTCAGCGCGCAGCGGAATCCGGCTGGACCGAGGACGAGATAGCTTGTGCGCTCTTTGAGCTCGCCGGCACGCGCCTGAACGGGCAGCTACCGAGTAGGGCGTTATCTGATCGGGACGGTGCTTCTTCCGGAAATGAGAATTCAGCCATATGCCAAAAACCGGGCAAAACGGGCAGACAACGGCTTTGGTCGGAACGACGCTCGGACACTTAGGACAGCGCTTTGTTCCAACGGCTCGGGCAATGTCATTGCTTGTCCCCCGACAGCAAACGCTGCTGCTCCAGCTTGAAAGTCCACAAGCGTTCGGCCTCAGAAAAGCTAGTGTCCAGACGCTGGCATAATCGTCATCGTCCCATCGGTCCGGTGCTACCTCGGTCGACTGAGTGATTTTGGTCGCAAGATTTGGGATGGACTCGTGCTGCCAGCACACCAGCGTGGGCACATCGTATTGGCCGATCGCGCGGCCGGCGAGCTTTTCCTGACCTTTCGAATAACGTGTATCAGGCTCGATCTGGAGGCGTTGGGCAAGCGGTGTGATGGTCTGGGTGGGCCGCAGGCTACGGGTTCCGCTGCCATCCTTCTTGACCGGCGCCGAGGCGACAATCATCTGAGGGACCTGCAGCGTTGGCGAAGGGTTGGAAAAGAGATGCGCCAGCGCGCCGGCACGCTGCCAGCCACAAACAGTCAGTGATTTGTCGTCTTCCTGGCCAAGCTCATCCACACCGCGATCGGCGCGCTCGGCAAACGGCTTTTCGGCATGCCGGACAATCATGATCAGTCTTAGTCTGTCACCCATGTCGGCTACTCGATGGGCTTGCTATCGGCCGTTGGATTTCCAAGCGCGTCGGTCGGCACGAGCTGGTGCTCGAATGCTGCGAAGTAGCCCGCCCATCGGTCGGCAGATGTGGCAAACAGCACTGCCCCGTCCTGCCAGATGTCGTTGTGATCGTTTCGATCGTCGCCCTTGCGGTGGGCAAATTGCTTGCCGGTCGATCCTTGGTTCATGTGGGTGTCGTGGATGCCATCGCCTTCGGCATAAAAGCGGCCAAAGACATAGACGTCCCAGCCGTTTTGCGCCGCCTGACGAAGCAGCCGGTTCATGGATGCCACCGGTTCTGCCTCCATGCTTCCGTCCACGGGATCGCTTAAACGCCAGCGGCCGGTCCCCGAAAGCAGGTCGGAGCGCATGAAATCCAGCGCCGGCAAGGCATTCTGGTCGGTCAGTTCGTTCCGTCCCGCCGGCGCTGCGGCCAAGGTTCGGATAACAGGGTGCTCAAAATCGAACACCAGCTTATATTGCAATAGGTCGTCGGAGTCGTTGGTCCCGACATTGATGGCGACATCCCAAGCAGCGCCTGCCACATCGAGCGGAACATGAAGATGGTACTGCGTTTCGTGGCCCAACGGCTTTGACTTGAGAACCGGAGCGCCGTTGATTTTTGCCTTCGCGAAGCCATAGCTGAGAGACACTGGCCGGACCTCACGACATCCAGAAGTTCAGTTCTTGAGCGCGGGAGCCTCCCGGCTTCCATCCGTCCAGCGGTTTGTACAGCGAATTTGGGTCGCCATCGTTCTGCAGATAGTTGCGCCATGAATAGTGGTCGTAGATGCCGTTCAAGTGCAAGGCATAGGCCTGCGCCAAGGCCTGGTTGCCCCTGATGATCACGAGGTTTTCGTCATTGTTCTCCGATGCGTTCGGAGAGAAATTGTGGGACCCGGTGACCACGACGCAGTCGGGGGCGAACGGGTCGATGACGATGACCTTGGAATGCACGATGGCCATCATGTGGTTTTCGAGCATTTCCCGGGCCGTGAACTCCGCTTCCGCCCAGGCAGGTTTGTTTTTATCTGTAATGCCCGATGGAATGAGCACGTCCCGGTGGAAACTGCCTGAGCCTGGCCCTGATTTCACGACCTCGCCCTGAACTTCGACAATGTCACTATTCTTGGACGTGACCACCCGCGAAACGACACCGCGCACATAGATCTTGTTCTCCCGAGCGCGTTCTAGGAGGGCTTCCAACAAAGGGGATTTTCCCGGCATGAACATGGCGAACAACGCGCCTTGCTTTGCACCCCTGATGTCCTCGAGAACCGGTTGGAACTCAGCCTGCCCGGTCGTCGCGGCAAAGTAGAGTTCAATCTCCTTATCGGTCGTTGGGATCGAATTCTCTGTGCGCAGGGCAGGGGGCATGTCGTCACCCGCCTCGATGAGCCTTCTCCACTGCTGAAGATAGCGGTCCGCGATTTTTGGACGCTGGGCGATCAGAACATTGTTGAGCTGTGTACAAAGCCCGGTGGTCGTCCAATTAGTGCTCCCGGTCAGCACCGCCGTACCCGTTCCGTCGCCATCGGGGCCACGACGCATTTCGACGACGAACTTGTTGTGGACGCTTGGTGACGACCTTCCCGCATGAGACAGATCGCGGTGATGGACGTCCAGCCCAGCGCGTTCCAGATCAGGTCCCACCTCCGGGTCCGTTCCGTCGCCATTGCCGATAAGGATATGCCCGCGCGATCCGAACGGTTTCAACGCATCGATCAGTTCGGCGTCATTGATCTCGTAGATTGCAGCGAAGATTTCACTTTGTCGACGATCTGCCTCGCTCAGGAAGGTCAGGATCTGATGGCGGGCATCTCCAGACAGGTATCGTCGCGCAGGAAACCCCGGCGTTTTAAGGTCGTTGGCAAATTGGTGAAGCGATTGGGGGGTGACATCACCGTGCACGAACCTGCTGATGACCTGGGACATCAAGGTGCCGCGATTGAAATAGGCCGCAAGCCCATCCCCTACCTCACCGGAGGCAACCAACGGATCGGTCCATTCGGATAGGCTGCTTTCATCTGCGCTAAAGCCATCTTTCGCCGCGCGCATGGCCGTCACTCGATAGGAGACACTGTCCGTGGACGCCACTGAATGATCCGTCCAGATGCAACGACGGATCGGCGACTGGTCGGAGGAAATGCCTGTGTCAGGGACCTGCTGTCCGCCGGGCTGAGCCGGAATCCGGTTCATGATCACACTTTCTATGCCTGTCTTGGTGTCGCGACGGTCGAGTTTGAAGCCGACCCAAGATTCATCCCAGTCTGATGCGTTCCAGGCAATCAGAACGTCGTCCGCATTCGCGTAGGCTTTGATCACTAGCGGCACTTTTATCCCCCGATAACAGCAACTTTGTCGGGACAGTAGCAGCGGCTAATTTACAGTTGTGTGACATTCACGCGGAAAGACAACTTGTCCCTACTATTCGCGACGGCAAAAGAAATGCGATCTCGGTTTGATAATGATTGTTTTTACTACGATATCACGACAGTGATTTTAGCTGGCTACCGAAGCAACATGAGCTCAGGGACAAGTGGTCATCACCGATATCGGCTTCGTCGAGGCCGCCCAAGAGGCCGCCGTGATGCTTCTCTTCATGGGGTGAAACCATCGGCGCCAAGCATCGGTCTTTATATGCGATGTATCTGCCATGCCTGAAGTCAGTGGTCCATCGTGTCCGTCCGCACTCGGTCATGGACCTCAAAAGGGTGTCAGCGCCTGAAGCTCGATATAACCAGCATCGCAGAACTGCAAATCGCTGTTGGAGCCTCGGCCGAGTAAAAGTTGCTCAACATCAATCCGCATGCCTTAGGAAATCAGTGAGCCGAACCAGTGGGATACCTCGCTGGCTGTACTGCATTGTGGCATGTATACTGGGCTTGAACACCCTGGGGACCCCCCAATGTTCGACCACGTCCGTGTGACGAGTAGTTCCACAGAGCGGCCCGCCAGTCGCGTCCAGAATGTGGGATATTTTGTCTAGTTCTGGGGAAATCTTAATCGAAGCTCTGGGTGAGTACGGGATGCCCAGCGGGCCGGTGCATGTCCCACCTTCTCGATGCAATGCGGCGAATGCTGTCCTTTAAGCTATTGAATTTCATGGCATGAAAAGCACGTTCAGCGAACTTGAGCTGTCGACACGGCCCTGAAGACACACGCCCTCGGCGTCGTCTCTTGCGACTTGGCAGATATTCGCTTGCATCGTGAACCCTCCAACAAAACGATGCTATTGCATCGACGCTGGCGGATTTTCTGAGGCCAGTCAAAGAAATATAAAAAGTTTGTCTGCCTACTGTAAAAAATTAATCTACGCAGGTTGTTTGGCACCTTCTACTTTTCTTATATGCTACTGGCGTGTCCTGCGTCCCTTTTTGGCCGAAGGTAGCCGCTTCTTCTCTGAGGTTGCCCCAGCGGGGCTGGTTGCCTCTCTCGAAGAAGGTACACCACTGAACTCCGTCATCGAGCGCATCACAGCACGCGTGGCTTCAATATGCCGCGCAATCTCGTTGAAGTTGAAGCCGAACGTCTCGATGTCCCGCTTCACGCTGTCGTCGTCACCTGTCCGACCAATGAGCGTCCACACCGGCACCTTCAGATGCCGTGCCAGACGCTCCAGGGTAACGAACGTCGGGTTCCCCTTCCCCGTCCGCAACTGGTAGAGCGTGCCACGTGAGAGCCCCGTGGCGTCGGCGAAACTGGCATAGTCCGGGTACTCTTTCTCGATTTGGCGTAGTCGCAGCGCGAGTAGGATCGAAAGCCAACCATCGCTGTCTTCTGTCTTGTTTTTAGAAACTCGCACGGTGCACTCCTGCCTTATTTGACTGGGATAAAACCCATATTCTATTAAAAAGTCCAGTGATCGGCCTACCCCGGAGTCGGACGAGATGAGGGCTTGCTACTCCATTAAAGTGTCGGGGCGTCCCTTCCCATACCTCCAAAAGTGAACATAAAGCTTTTGGTCCCCCCGCTGGGTCGCCCCCATAACGAAACTTGAAGGCGCCACCCCCTTGGTTCAAGAGTCGGCCTCTCACGGCGGCCTGATAAGCCAGGTAAAGCGGCACAACTCGCATTTGCTCTGTCAATCACGCTCAAAGGCGAGCCGAGCAGGCTTTCGTCCTACGGAGTCGGCGAGAACCCAATCTTTTTCCTTTTCGAGCCCGAAACCACGCCGGGCCAGCACTCTGATCTGATGCCACCAGGAGCGGCGGCGTGCCCCAGTCAAAAACGCTTGATACACGAGCTCCATCCTGCCCCCCCGCTGAACATTATAATAACTTTCCGTTCAGGGCATTATAATGATCAATGTCGGGAATAGGAGGAGCCATTGTCATGCTCATGAAGCTAGCGTTCACAATGTTTGCCGCGGCGTGCTCGCCGACTTCGCCCTGCCCGATCAGGGAGGCTGGCCTTTTGCATCCTCGGCTTTTCCACTGCTTTCGTGATCCTGTCGCTCGCCGCAGTCTGCGCCATCGCGTTTCTGACGCACAAACTCGGACGCTATCGTCTTTTCTCCTCGTTACAGCTGTCGCGCGTGATGACGATCTTCCCTTACATGACGCTGCAAAGCCCGATCGCTCGCCTCGGTCGACATCCGGCATCAACCAAGGGTCCGAGCCTCATCTGACGGTACCGCCTCGACGATTTGGCCGCTTCAAACTCTAACGGCCCCAAACGTGCCAAGAACTGTTCAATCCCGCGCACAGACCGTCCGCCTGTTTCGTCAGGTCTGCGATCTGGATGACACGGTAACGCAAATGATTGGATGCATTTGTGCAAGGCGGTGTCCCGAGTTCCAAGAGCCTTCATACCAAAACGCGTAGCGACGCCGCCCATGTGCCGATCGTCTGAACGTCGGGTTCGCTCCATCGCGGACGACTTGCCGTCGCGCGCAGGGCACTTCCTGACGAGCACGAGGTCGCCACTCACTCTCCCGCGCCAACTGAGGCATCCCGCGACCGGTTGGGCAACGCTAGCGGAAGCTGCGAGCGGACGACCTGATGGACTGGTTGACTATGAGTGTGTCAGCCAGTTGGTCGCAGGAGACGAACCGCTGCCAATAGTCGACACCGTAGTAGTAGCAAACAATGGCAGGGGACGATCGCCTGCTGATCCGGGCGCAATTTGCCGAAGCTAGGATTTAAGGACACGTGCATTGCTAAGCAATATTGCCGCACCGATGGTTTCTTCTGACTAACGCCATTGCTGTTATTTTACCTTCATTTCGTTAAGTATCGATAGCAGTGCACTCTTTACGATAGAGAAGGCTTCGGCCGTGTTAGCTATATTTGTTAAGGTTTCAGATCCGTGCCCGAGCTCCAACTACCATCAGATCGCGCTAATATTGTGACAAGCAACCTGAATGACATTCATTTTCTCACCATTTCAGGAAAATTGAAAGATAATTTCTTGCCTCTATAGGCTTTGTCCAATACCGTCTGGTCCGGTTTTCGAGGTGGCCTAATGCGCAAGCACGGCCTGGGAGACTGCCGGCTTGGCATGGCTATAGGTCCTAGGAATATCCCGCCCGCGCGCCGACCAGATCGCGATTGCCGAGCACTTCGCCGGACGCGATGGCCTAAAGGGGTTGGCGCGTTACGAAGGGCCTCGCGGGTCTCGTCTTGCACGCGGTGCCTTGGCACGGGACGGTGCGCTAGCCGCGGTCGACTGGACGGCCGAGAGGTGGCTCGTCACAGCCACGCGCTGATCCTCGCGAGCCCGCCTTGTCGTGAGCGGAGAACCACGCCCAGCGCTGATCCATCATTACGGTCATACGGATCGTCAGGAGTGCCGATCGCCCCGCTTTGAGTAGCGAGCACAAGTCTGGACAGTCCGAACTGCTGGGGGCGGCATGACCGTGGAATAGTGCAAGAGGAGGAACGACTTTGATCCGAATTGCCGATACCAAGACCCTCGCCAGCGAACTGAGATCGCGCTACGATCCCCCGCGGGCGGTGGCCATCATCAGCCGCATTCTGCAAAAAGCCCTATTTGCCGGACTTTCTGACGAAGTCGTCTTCTGGGCTCTGGTCCATGCCCACTATCGCGGCGGCGACCTCTGCGCACCGGTGGAAGACCAGCTTGCAGCGTTCTCCAAATTCATCCTGCGCGATGAATCCGAGTCAAACTGACGAACATTACGTCGGCCCCCTGGGTCAGACATCGGTCGGCGCGACGACGATCGACGCGCTGGCGGGGGTCGGCGCATTGGCCGCGATCCCCGTCGCGGTCGGGAAGTCGCCAGGACCGATCTGCGGTTGAGCGCATGCCGTCGATTGTTGTCCGGTAAAACAGGACACGTCGTAACCCGAGCCCCGGACCAGATAGGAACAGACGCTGACGCCATTACCGTCTTTGACATTGCGGGCGCTACAGTCGCCGCCCGCTGCATAGTTGGCGAGCTTACCCTTGGCGCCGCAGCCGAATTGGCAGGCCATCAGGATCGCCGACTGGTCAATCGTTGCGCACTGGCCACCCGCACAAACCTGCTGGCCGACGAGAGAGTCGAGGCCGTTCGTCTGCGCCTGGGCCCAGGAATCCTGTTCGTATTTCGTCCAAGCTGCGGTCTGCGCCGATGGATCGTCCAGAAAGCTCTGTGCGCTACCGCTGTAGTAGCGTTCGAACGTACCGGGGCAGAATTGGAAGGCGCCTAGGCAGCCGAATTGGTTTGTCGTTCCGAAATTGCCCTCGCTCCCGGAAACCTTGGCGGCGAAGTTCGCGCAGTTCGCGGGCATCCCCGCGTCGATGAGGCTAGTGGCCGATTGCCCGGCGAGGGCAGCGGCGGCCGAGAGCGATAGAATGAGGCCGGCGTCGAGCAGGATTTGCCGGAGAGCGGCTCGCGTCCTCACGGCTTGCTTCCCCCTATCTCGAACCTCAGATCGCCGTTCCAGAGTTCCTTACCGTCCGCGCTCAGATGAAAGGGGGCCTTTGCGAAGGCGGCCTGCACCCCCGATTTCGGCAAAGCCGCAAAACGTGGATCATCTGGCGGGATCACCTGATGCATCATGTCGTCGATCACGACAGTCTTCTTCCCGTCGGCCGATGTCCGAACCAGCCGTGTCGGACAGGCCGTCGAATCACAATCGGCGTTCCAGATTTGGGATATCAGCCAGTCGCCTTGTGCAGACTTCAACGTGTATTCATGGATGATGACGGTCCCGGCCGGCGACGGCGCCAAAGCGGGCCCGGCCCAAACGCCGTCAGGATCCTTGGCAATGTTTCGGTAGGAGGTCTTGTAGGCGAACGCGGCATCGGCGGCCTTGGCCGGTGCGGTGGGCATGAGTGCGACCGCGCAGGCCAGGACAAGTCCGATGATGGGGGAGCGGGTCATGCGATACTCCTGAGGTACGGTGAGAGAGAGGAACCATGGCCAAGTTCACGGAGGTGGGAGTGGCAGCGTGAGCGAGCAGCCCTCGACAGCTTGATGGGCGACGATCGTGCCCGTCTTCAGGGTCTTGGTCTTGGTGTCATAGGAGACGTAAGAGCCCGAGCCGACAGGATCGCCGCCCACCGCTTTTGGACCCATCTCAAGGAAGCAGGCGCGCCCGCCCTCCAGCGTGCGGACCAGCAGACCATCGTAGATCGCGATGCGCAACGGGCACAGCTTGACGGTCACGCCGGCGGCAAGCACACCCTTGAGTGTGCAACCCGTAGCGGTATCGAGGACACTAAGGACCACGGATCGTTTGGTGCTCCAGATAACAAAATGCGCCTCGACCGCCGGTGCATTGGCACCCGCAAATCGCGTATCGCCGTGAGCTGCATAGGCGCGGTTGTTGGCTTCGATCGCATCCTTCCAGATATCAGCATAGGTTGCGGTATCGGCGGATGGCAGCTGCATGTCAGCATAAGAAACGCTACGCCAGGCGGAGGGGTCGGGCGTTCGCTCCTGGGCGCTGATCGATGATGTCGCCGCGAGCGAGACCAGCGCAGCAATGACGATCTTAACGGCAAAGCGACCGAAGGTCTTCGGACGGGCTTCATGCGTTTCTATTCTAACATCTAATATATTGTCAGTTGTCGGCATCATGCGGAATCTTGCTTGATCGCGTCGTTGCTATTGGTAGCGGCTTCGGCCAGGCACCCACCACCACCTGTCAGTGGGCGAGTGCTCTCCAGTTCGCCAGGGTACGGCGGTGACGGGTGGGTAGACCGTCTGCATGTTCCAGGCCGAACGGTAATAGTAGAAGTTCGCGGTCTCGCGACCGACACGGTGCCCCGATGGGTCGAGAAAATCCGTGGCGCAGTGGACGACTGGACCGCGATAGCGCGTCACCCGCGCTGTCTGTCCGTCAAGAGCGCCAGGCTTGCAGCCAAAGAGCCATATCGAGGCGGGATAGGGGCGCAAGACGCCTGGCGCCCGGACGACTAGCCGACGATAGGCGTCGTTGGCTTGCGGCTGTGTCGGATAGGCAAAGCGCTCCGTCAGAACCGGCGCGAAGGTCGAACGATCCGGGGCGTATTCGAGCCGCCCAGGCTGGATCCGTCCAGGTCGATACAAGGGATCCGTCGCCGGCAGCAGCGTCGCGTCGGCGGCGGGCGTCGCGATGGGTTGGGCGCACCCGGCCAAGACGAGCGCGACCCCGAAAGGGAGGAAAGCTGACCGGAACATCACGGCGCACCCTGTTGGCCGATCGCCGCGATGGCACGGTGTTGAGGGCTGCCGCGAAACTCCCATGGCATCTGGAAGGTGCTCGACCACAAGCCGCGATAGGCTTTTCGCGCTTCCTGCTCGGCTGAAGCGTAGGCGCGGATAGGTGGATCGCGCTCCGTCGGCGGCGCGGTGACGGCCACCCCGTCTCGCACCATGTCGGCGCCGATGTCGGCGTGATCGGCGGCGGCACAGCGGGCCAGATGCTCCCCGTTCTCGTCGCGCAGGGTGTTGCAGGCGACCCATTTGTTCAGAGTGGCCCTCACGAGCCAAGCCGCTGCCATGGTTCCGCAGGGCCACGGCTGGCGGCCGAGCAGTGCAGTCTGATCAGGAGCACAGGTGTCGATGCCAACGAGACGATAGATCGCCCGTGTCTCGATGTCGCGCAACCGCGTGCCGTCGAGCACCTCGACGCGCAACGGTGGCGTTTGGAGAGCCTGGTTTGGGCGATATAGGCCCGGCGTGCCGATCGAGGGCGACTGGGCGCTTGCCTGCGGGGACACGGCGACCGCAATAGCGAGCAACGTCATGCGTGCGCCAACGTCAAATCTCAGCGTCATCGCGATGGCCCAGATCGAGCTTGTGGAAGGCGTTGGCGAAGATGTCCGTCGTGTAAATGGTCTCGCCATCCTTTTTGTAGGAACCACCGTCGGTAACACGGCATTCGGCGTAGACGGCGTCGGCTTTGCCGACATTGGCGAGCGCCCACTCCGCGACCTTTTCGTTGACCAGCGTCCCCGTGACCCAGTCGGTCTCTTCCTGACGCTTGCCATTGCTGTCGGTCCACACTCGATCGGTCGCCACATTGATTTTCGCGGCTTTGCCGAAGGCTTTCGGCTGCTGGCCGACGCGGCCGCGCAGAATGAACAGGTTCGTCGTTCTCAAGGCAGGTCTCCTTGTTGGGCTCGAGGTTGATGCTACCGCGGGGGAGGGCCGGTTGTTGCAGGGGGCCGGGATGTTGAGGTCGGGGGCGAGTCCCTGAGGGTGCGCAGGATAATCACGTTCGGATCTGGCAGATCGGCAAACGCCCAGAGGCCAACCTTGGCGCGCTCGGCAACGAGTTGCGCCACGAAGTAGGGCGCGTGCACCGGCTGCCCCCCCGGATTGACCGCTGCGAAGGCATAGCCGGTCGAGATCAGCGCGGTGCCGAGATCGATGCGTGATCCAGCACCCGCGCCCGTCGCGCGTGTCGCGACACAGAAGACGAATATCGTCCTGGTCTGCGGCGCCTCCGCCGCGTCGTAGCATTGCGGCCGCAGATCCCGCGTGAGCGCGATGAGCATGGCGAGCGAGGCTTCACCGCAATCGCGCTTCAGACCATGGGCATTGGTGAAGCTTGTGCCGCGTAGGCAGGATTGCACACCATACAGACGAAAGGTGGTCCCGCCATCGGTCCAGCTGTCGCCAGTCTGGTAGACGGCGGTCGACGGCACCGGAAACCAACCTTTCGCCGTCGGCTCAGCCATCGCCGGTGTAGCCATGACCACGCCGATGAGGGCTGCCGCTGCGCCGCGCATCAGTAACCCCTCAGCGAAAAATAGAACCGCTGCACGCCGTTCGCGGTGGAAATGTCGACGTAGTCGGGATCGTTGCGCGGCTGGCGGGGAATTGTCGGATAGGTCACCTGGCAGGAGCTGTCACGTCCCCGCGTGCAGACGTTGCTCAGTTTCTTCATGTCGGCGCAGAGGTTGCCGTTCGGCGAGGCAATCAAGCCGGCATCGCCATCCCGTCCCGATTGCACGGCCGTCATGCCGGCCGGGCAGGGATAGTAAGGCTCATAGCCAAGGCCACCGGCGTTGCCTTCTGGGCAGGTCGGCCAGGACCCGCCATGGGCAAGGCTGCGGAAGAGCTCATGCATGACCGGGACGCAGTAGGGAATGCCCGACCAACTCGGTGCACTGGCGGCGGCGCAGAGCAGGACCTTGCAGCCGAAAGAGGCGTCTTGGGCTCGCGCCTGAGGCGCGAGGAGGCAAACAAGCCCCGCCGCGATGGTCGCCAGATGAACCCCGACCCTGCGCATACCGGCTCTCATGACAAGCAGCTCAATCTTCGTTTCGCTATTGCCAGCATAACAATATCTAATATATTGTCTATGGTGAATCGATGTGGGAGGCGAAATGCGCGGCATGGGCATATGTGTTGGTGGCGCGCTATTGGCCAGCGCTGTTTCTGCCTTGGCGCAGACCGTTTCCGCTATTTCGCCCACGATGCCGATGCCCGTGGTCGTGGACGACGACGGGCGCGTCAAACCCGCCGCACCCTCGGATCGTCGAGTCGAGATCGTCGGGCAGCCCGCTACGGGTGCGCCGCAGTCCCCATGTCCAGGCACGGTGTCGATGCCGACGGATGTGGCGAAGGCGCTTGTGCTGCGGGTTGCCACCGAGGAAGGCTTCCATCCAGAATTTGTCCAATCGGTCGCCAAGGTCGAAAGCCGTTACGTTTCGACCGCGCTCTCGCAAAAGGGCGCCTATGGCCTGATGCAGCTGACTCCGGACACCGCGCAGCGGTTCAAGGTCGACCTGTGCGATCCGCAAGCCAATGTGCGCGGCGGCGTGCGTTTTCTGCGTGCGCTGCAAGAGCGCTACCGGAATCCAATCCTCATTTTGGCCGCCTACAACGCCGGCGAGGACGCCATCCAGAAAAGCCGGGGCGTACCGCCCTATCCGGAGACGGTGCGTTTTGTCGCCGACGTCATGAACGACTTCTATGCCTGGCCCGACCCGGCAGGCAGCACTCTGCCGCCCACGCGCGACAGCCTGGCAAGCACACCTGATCTGATCGAACCGCCCAAAAATCCCGCGCCGCCGGTTGCGGTTGAGGCCGAGCGACCCGCCGCGACCGAATGGAGCGACGGTTTCGTGATGCATGTCCAATGAAGGAGCAACAATGCGACTACGACACCCACTACGCCAGCGCGCGATCGCGGCCAGCGCACTTCTCCTGATTTTGGCCAATCAGGCGGCAGCCCAATCGGGCGGCACATTGCAGCCGGTACAATCGACGCTGACGCAACTGGTCTCCGCACTCACTGGACCGATCGCCACTGCGCTGGCGACGCTGGCCGTGATCGCCTGCGGCTTCTTCGCCTGGTC
This sequence comes from Mesorhizobium loti, assembly GCA_002356515.1. Classification (NCBI taxonomy): domain Bacteria; kingdom Pseudomonadati; phylum Pseudomonadota; class Alphaproteobacteria; order Hyphomicrobiales; family Phyllobacteriaceae; genus Mesorhizobium; species Mesorhizobium loti. Next base: position 165,411 of record AP017606.1, read on the forward strand.
GGGCCGCCTCACCTGGGGCATCGCCGGCAGCGTGATCTTCGGCATCGTGCTCGTCTTCGGCTCGGCCCAGATCGTCAACTTCTTCCAGTCCGCCGTCGGACAGTGAGGGACGCCGATGGACGAACGCCAACTCGAGGAACCGCTGATTACACCGCTCGTCAAGGCCTTGACGCGCGCGCCGACGCTTATGGGCGTGCCTTACCTGTACTTCATGTTCAACGGCGTCGCCTCATCGGTTTGTTTTCTCGTCTCGCACAATCTCCTGATGCTGCTGGTCGCGATCCCGCTGCATCTCTTCGGCTATGTGATGACGCTGAGGGATGATCGGATCTTCGAAATCCTCTTCGTCAAATCGACCAGATGTCCACCACGCTCGCGTGCCTTCTGGGGCGCCGATAGCTATTCGGCATGAGGAAAGAGCATGGTCGCGCGGGCGCTGCTTGATGAATTGACCTTTGGCGCGGTGTCGCGGCGAGAGCGCCCTGTCGCGTCGCATATCCCGTTTAGCCGCCACGTCGACGATCATGTTCTCAAGACACGCGATGGCCTGGTCCTGACGGTGCTCAAGCTCGAAGGTTATTCCTTCGAGACCGCTGACATGTCACAGATCAATGCTCGCCTTCTCGCCCGTAACGACATTGTCCGCACGCTCGCAAATTCCCGCTTTGCCCTGGTCGGGCACATCATCCGGCGCGAGGTCAAGCCGCGGATCGCCTCCAGCTTCGACAATGCGCTCTGCCGCGAGATCGACGAGCGCTATGACGCGGCGTTGTCGCAACGGCGGATGTTCGTCAACGACATCTATCTGACGATCGTGCGCAGGCCGCTTCAGGGCCAGGCCGGCACCTTCGACGCCTTGTTGACGAAACTCCTCGGCCGAACCGACGCGGCCGGCGAATCTGTCGCCGCGCAAACGGCTTTGACCGAACTGCGCGATGCCGCGACCGCCGTGCGGGAAAACCTCGCCGCCTACGGCGCCCGTCAGCTTGGTGTGGTCTCCCGTGATGGCATCTGGCATTCGGAACCATTGGAATTCCTCGTACAAATCGTCAACGGCGGCCTGCCCCGCTCGATGCTGCTGCCGCGAATGGAGCTCAGCGACGCGCTGTCGATGAAACGGGTCTTCTTCGGCAAGAACGCCATCGAGATCCGCGGCGCCGGCGCGCACGACACGCGGTTTGGCGCCATGATCTCGATTCGGGAATATCCGGCTCAGACCGGGCCCGGATCCTTCGACAATCTCTTGCGTGTCCCGCACGAATTCATCGCCAGCCAAAGCTTCGCCATCATCGATCGCCCGGAGGCGGCCAAGCAGGTGGACCGTGTCGCCCGCCAGGTCGACATGTCGGACGAGGCGGGTTCAATCGTCGCCGAGCACCTCGACGACGCCCGCGACGAGCTCCTGGCCTCCGAGGCAATCTATGGCGAACACCATATGACGGTGATGTGTCTCGGACGCAGCATGTCCGAGGTCGACGCGACCGTCACGGCCGTCGGCGCAGCGCTCACCGACCGTTCCGTGATCTGGACGCGAGAGGATCTCAACTGCGAACCGGCGTTCTGGTCGCAACTGCCTGGCAACTTCGCCTATATCGCCCGCAAGGCGGTGATTTCCTCAAAGAATTTTGCCGGCTTTGTTTCCCTACATAACTATCCGAGCGGCCGACCAGACAACAATCACTGGGGCCCGGCGATCTCGGTGTTCGAGACGACGTCGCAGACCGCCTACTACTACAATCATCACGTCCGCGACCTCGGCAACTTCACGGTTGTCGGCCCTTCAGGCAGCGGCAAGACCGTATTCCTGTCCTTCATCTCTGCACAGTCGCAGCGTGTCACGCCGCGTCCCAAACTTCTCTTTGTCGACAAGGATCGCGGAGCGGAGATCTTCATCCGTGCCATGGGCGGGCAATACGAGGTCCTCGTCCCTGGGGAGCCGACCGGCTTCAATCCGCTCTGCTTGCCTGACACGGCACCGAACCGGGAGTTCCTGTTTCAACTCTTCGGTGTCATGCTGCGGCCGGCGAATGGCGGCGACCTCACCGCCTCCGAGGAACAAGTCATCCGCAACGCGATTGCTGCCGCGCTCAGTGCCGGTCAGGACGGTCGGACTTTGCAAGCGTTCTCGACGTTGCTCCGCGGCCGGATCCGGGCAGGGGAGGGAGACCTCCTCGCCCGTCTCGAGAGCTGGATGCGACCGGACCAGCGCGGCTGGCTCTTCAACAACGAGACGGATCAGTTTTCGCTCTCCAGCATTTTTGGTTTCGACATGACGCGGGTGCTTGATGACCCCGTCATCCGCACCGCCGCGCTCATGTACATTTTCCATCGCACGCAAGAGCTCCTTACCGGGGATCCGGTGATGATCTTTCTCGATGAGGGATGGCGCCTGCTCGACGACCCCGTCTTCGCCTTTTTCATCAAAGACAAGCTCAAGACGATCCGTAAGCAGAACGGCATCATTGGATTCGGTACGCAGTCGGCCGCCGACATCGTGCGCTCGAGCTCGGCGAGCACCTTGATCGAGCAGACTGCCACCAACGTGTTCTTTCCCAATCCAAAGGCCGATGATGAGAGCTACGCGCGCGCATTCCGTCTATCGGAGCGCGAGGTCGCCTGGATTCGCGGCACGGTTCCGGAGAGCCGATCCTTCCTGATCAAGCACGGACACGACAGCGTCATCGCCAAGCTCAATCTCGCCGGTATGCCCGACCTGATCAAGGTTCTGTCGGGGCGCACGGAGACCGTGGCCGAGCTCGAGGCGCTGCGGGCGCGAGTCGGCGATGACCCCTCCGTCTGGCTGCCGATCTTTCTGGGAAAGACCACCGGATGAAAGCAGTTTTCGCCGCCTTCGCCGTTATAGCTGTCTGTGTTTTCACCGCGCCGGCTTGCGCGAATATTCCGACCATCGATGCCGCGCAGCTTACCGAACACGCGCAGACCGCGAGCGCGACAGTGAAGCTCGTGCCGATCATGACGCAGCGCCAGGACGCCAACAGCGGCGTCAAATGCGCCATGACCACCGGCAAAAGTGCGGATGTCACCGACCCGGCCTTGCAACCGCAGACGGGCGCCGGTGCCAAGGCGATCCAGGACTATGCGCCGGATATGCCAGCAACGCCCGACCCGGCGGCGCGAGGGGCGGCGTTAAACAGCCAGTCGCTGTTCAAATCGAGCGGCGATGTCGTCGCGGGTCTTGATGCCAGCGGTCAGTCACTCAGCGCCGCGCGAACCATGTTCCAGGCGGCCGACCAACAGGTCGGCACGGCGCCAACGGTCATGGGCGCGCTTGATATGAACAGCGCAGCGCGTCTGCAAAATAACCTTGCCTGGAACAGCGCGATCAACTCGGCCAATCTGTGGGTGACGGCGCTGAACGCGCTCAATCTCGCGCAGACCAGCGACATGAGCCGGGCAGCTATCGGCATGCGCTCGAGCCCGGGGCCAAAGATGCCGGTCAGCGGGCCCCTGTGCCCGGCCGGAATGGCCGGATCGGGTACCGCGGCCGATCCCTGCCGTCAGCCGGCATCTTGCTCGACCACGCCGCCCGGGACGCCGCCCGACCCAGCCTGCGTCTCTGCACGTGCCACCGACAGCGCCGGTAACGTTGCCTTCTTCCTGGCGCGTACCCAGGACGCGGCCCAATCGGCCGCGCCCACCCCGATCGCTCTCTCCGCCACCGACGTCAATGCCGCTCTCGCGGCCATGCAAGCAAACGCACGCTAGGAGCCCGCCATGTCGATATCCCGCTCGTTCGCCTTTGTTGTCACCGCGCTTTTCTTTCTCATGTGTGCCGGGGCCCGCGCGCAAGTGCCAGTCATTGACAATAGCAATCTTGCCAAGGCGCAGGAGATCGCGACCAGCACGCAGAATATCCTGACTGCGGATCAGCAAATCCTCCAGTTCACCCAGAAGACGCTCCAGGCCGTCACTGGCGACCGCGCTTCCGTCGCCCAGGGTAGCCTCGCCCAAATGGCGCTTGGTGGCGGTTTCTCGATGGCGCAGGCGCCGTCGCTCGGCTCAGTCATCTCCGGCGGTGCGTTATCATTTGCAGGGATGAGCCCGGGATCCCAGAACATCGTCTCGACGCTGATCAATGGGCTGCAGCTGGTCAAGACCATCACCGGTCTCACCGCGGGCCAAGCGCATCCGGTCGATACGGCTTACCAGAATTCGGTCAATGTCGCCGCGACGCTTTCCGGGCTGATCACATCGACGCAGAGCGCCGTGCAAACGAGGTCGGCGGCCTTCACACAAGGTGGCCAACAGATCGGCCAGGCCCCCGATCTCAAGGGCAGTGTTGACCAGAACACACAGGTCCAGGTTCAGACGGGCCAGACGATCAATGAACTGAATGGCGTCGTGAACAACGCCGCCGCGGCAGCCAACCAGGCCAACCTCGACCGTATCGCCGCCGAATCCGCCGCGGCGCGGGCGATGAAGTTCACACAGTAAAGCCGACCCTGAATTCCAAGAGAACGACCGGAGGATATGTGTCAAAACAAGCCATTGGCTTCCTGATTGCCGGAGCCCTTATCGCCGGAACCATATATCTGGCGCTGTGGACGCCGCGCGAGCAACCGAACCCATCGTCGGCGACGGCCGGGCCGGTCTCACAGGATGATGCGGCAAAAGCCGCCACGCGCGCCATGACGTTCACCCCGCCGAAAGAGCCGAAGAAGTGAAGGCTGTGACCGGTTTGGCCCTCACACTCACCCTGACAGCAGCTCTCTGCGGCTGCGCCTATAAGCCTTTGAAGGCGCCGTGTTCCTCGGATGAAAGTGGTGCACCGCTCGCATATGGCGACCCGGTCGCCGCGCCGGCGCTCCCGCCACCGCTGCGGTTGCCCGACTGCGGTCCGATGAAACCGATCTGAGGCGGCGGATGGGGTCGTTCAACGTCACAACATTGCTCCAATCGGTCGACCAGCTCGGGCAAAACTACGTCTCGACCGCTTATCGGGCGCTGGCGAACGCGGCGACATCGGGCGGTGGCACGGGCGTCGCCGGGCTGCTTCTCACCCTCTACGTCATCTTCTGGGGTGTCGGCATCTGGCAGGGAACGGCGAGCGGCGGGCCGGCGGATCATGCCTTTCGGTTGTTGCGGGCCTTCACCATCTATGCCCTTGCGACGGGTTGGAACGATTTCCAGACGCTCGTCTACAACCTGATGAACGACGGGCCTTCCGCGATCGGCAATGCGCTCTTGAGCGCCGTCACCACAGCCAACAATACCGGCACGGCGGTGAATCTTACCTCCGTGAACGGTGTTCAGAACGCGCTTCAGAACATGTGGGACACGACGAACAATGCGACAGAAGCCTTCCTGCAGAACGCCGGCATCACCAATTGGGGACCTTATATCTTCGCCGCCGTCTTCTACGTCGTGATGGCGGTGCTGATCGGCTTCGCGCTGTTCCTCATCATGCTGTCGAAGATGTTCATGTGGCTGCTGCTGGCGCTGGCGCCAGTTTTCATCATCCTTCTGCTCTTCGGCGTCACCACACGGTTCTTCTCGGGCTGGCTCAGCGCACTGGTTCAGTATTTTCTGGTGCAGGTCCTTGTCTATGCGTTCCTCGCCTTCTACGTCAGCCTCATTCAGCAGACGATCGACACGCTAAACGGCGTCGCCAACACCAAGACACCGACTTGGGCAACGATTGGCCCGGTCGTGCTGCTTGCCATCATCGGCATTCTCCTGCTTGCGCAGATCAACAATGTGGCGGCGGCGATCGCCGGCGGCGTACCGATCGGTGCGCCGCGGATAGGTCGGTTCTACGCCGGCGTAACCGGCGCCCGGGCTGCGCTTGCCGCGAACCGCGCCCGGCTGGCGTTGCGCAATCCTTTCAACCCTGCCTCGGTCTCACGGCGCGAGGAACTCGTCGCGAGACAGCGGGCACGCGTTGGCCTCAGGGCCACCGCTTGGGCCGAGACACCGGAGTTCCGGCGCCTTGCAGCCCAGATCAGCAATCCCACCGCGACGCCAACGGCCGGTGACAACAGGACATCTTGATCATCATGACGCAGGCAAGTACAGGCATAGCGGAGCGACGCGTCGACCCGCGCTATTATGCCGAGGGGGTGACCTGGGAACAGGACATCGCGCGTCGCAATCGCAATTCACGAGCGCTCGCCTGGATCGTCGCAGCGGTGATGACCGTGGTCGCGGTCGCTTCGCTCACAACGCTGGCGCTGCTCGTGCCGCTTAAGACCTATGAGCCCTATATGGTCGTCGTCGACAAGGCGACGGGCTTCGTCGAGGTCAAGCGGCCGATGGCGGAAGGGCCGCTGACGCAGGACGAGGCTGTAACAACTTTCAACGTGGTCCGCTATGTCAAGGCGCGCGAGACCTACGACCCCAAGGCGCTCAAGGACAATTTCGACCTTGCGCAACTGCTCGCCGCGGGCGACGCCGCGCGCGAGCTGACAGAGATCTATTCCCCCGCGAACCCGCAGAACCCGGTCAAGATCAATGGCACGAACACAGTGGTGTCCGTATCAATCAAATCGGTGACCTTCCCGAACAACCGCACGGCGTTGGTGCGCTTCTCGACCGACACCAAATCCGCCACCAACATCGTCACGGCCAACTGGGTTTCGCTTGTGCGGTTCCGCTACACCTCGGCGCCGATGCGCAACGAATGGCGTTTCGACAATCCGCTCGGCTTCCAAGTGTTGGAGTACCGACGCGACCAGGAAACAGCGCCGTCCCCGGGAACCACGGGGGCGCAGCAATGAACCGTCGTATCGCTCACAGTGTGGTCGTCGGCTTGCTCTTTTGGCTCGGCGGCCGACCGGCCTTCTCTGAGGCTGTTCCGAAGCCGGGGCGCGTCGACAGTCGCGTCCGTGATGTCGTCTACAACAAGGACAATGTTACCGCGATCGACGCCACATTCGGCACCTCGACCATGATCGAGTTGCAGGGCGATGAGAAGATCGAGACTCTGGCGCTGGGCGACTCCACCGCCTGGAAGGTCGAACCCAACCACAAGGGCAACATCATCTTCGTCAAACCGATCGAGAAGGAGGCGCTGTCGAACCTCAATGTCGTGACCGACAAGCGCATCTACTCCTTCCTGTTGCGATCGAATACGCGCCCGCCGGCGCTACAGATCTTTGTCGTGCGCTTCCGTTACCCCGAGGACGAGGCGAGTGCGCAGTTGCTGGCGACTGCCAGGGAACGAGCGGCAAATCCGAACCTCAAGGACCTCAACATTGCCAACGCCAACAGCGACTACGGCTACAAGGGCTCGTCAGCAAACAAGCCAATCGCCGTCTTCGACGACGGCACCAAGACGTGGTTCCGCTTCGAGGGCGAGACGCCGGCGATCTACATCGTTGACAGCGGGCGCAACGAGAGCCTGGTGAATTTCCGCACCGAGGGCCCCTATGTCGTCGTCGACAAGGTCAGCCAACAATGGACCCTACGCAACGGAAGTGAGTCGACCTGCATCTTTAACCGGCGCCTCACCAATGTGCATGAGCCGAACGGCCTGGAGCCCTATACTCCCCAGCGCGTCGGGATGCCGTCGCCCGCAACGGGAGGCTGAGGCGGCATGCCGAGCCCACAGGACTATCGCTCGCTTGAGCTCGATGCCGCAGCCGCCACGACGGTCGCGCGCGGTCCGACCGGCTTTGGCCGAATCTTGAAGATCGGCGTGCCGATCGGCGCGCTCGGGATCGCCAGCTGGCTGATCTACGGGTCGCTCCAGCGAACGCCGACGAACATGACGTCGCCGGATACGGAGGAGTTCACGACGACACAGTTTCCCGCGCCGTCGCTCGCAGCGCCGCAGACGCGGACCAACCAGGGCACAATTGCTATTCCGGCGGCCCCGCCCGCCCCGGAACCGACTGTGCCTCCGCCACCGGTCGCGCCACCAAACGCCCTTCCGGCACCGCCGCCTCCCGAGCCACCGCTGGTCGCGGTGCCACCAAACGATGACGAAGCCCGTCGCCAGGCCGAACTCGAGCGTCAGCGCCAGGAAGCGGAGCGGCGCAAATGGGAGCGGCTGCGGGCGCCGCAGGTCATCGCCGACAATGCCGCTCCCAACGACGGGACAGCGAACCCGGGCGACAGCGCGCGCGACGGTACGGGGCAGCAGGAGGACGACCCGAACCGGCGGTTTCTGGCCAGCGTCGCGAACGCCGGTGTCGACGTGGCGAAGGCCATCAAGAATGACCGCATCGACGCACTCGTCGCGCAGGGGACCCTCATCCGCGGCGTTCTCGAGACCGCGGTGCAAAGTGATCTTCCCGGCATGGTGCGCGCCGTGACCACCGAAAATGTCTGGTCCTTCGACGGCCGGCGCATCCTTATTCCCGCCGGCAGTCATCTCGTCGGCGAATACAAATCCGGCATCACTCAAGGCCAGACCCGCGTCTTCATCGTCTGGACGCGGATGCTGCGGTCGGATGGGGTGTCGGTGCAGCTCGGATCGATCGGCACCGACGACCTCGGCCGCGCCGGCTATGCCGGATTTGTCGACAATCACTATGTCGAGCGGTTTGGTTCAGCGATCATGCTGTCGGTCGTCGGCGGTTTCTCCCAATTCCTGAGCGGCCTTGGCCAAAACGCCAGCAACACCGGCGGCACGACGATCACCACAACCGATCCGGTGACCGGTGTGGTCACCACGACCCAGACCGGCGCCAATCAGAACCAACAGGCGCTTCAGGCCCGCCAAATCGCCGCGCAGAACGTCTCGCAGACCCTGACCAACATCGCGCAAGACGCGCTGAAAAACTCCATCAACATCCCTCCCACCATTTACCTCGACCAGGGCACCCGGATCATCGTCTTCGTCAGACGCGACCTCGATTTCTCGGCACTCTATCCCGATCCGGTCAAGGAGGCGCTTCAGGAGCTCAAACGTGAACGTTCCGGCTCGAAACCAGACGATCTTTCTCGATAAAGCGCTCGGCCCCATCCGGCCCTGGCTTGACGACGACCAGGTGGTCGAAATCTGTGTCAACGGACCGGGCGCGGTCTGGGTGGAGCGCTTCGGTCAATCCGCCATGGAGCATCATGATGTTCCGGAGCTGACCGAAACGGCGATCCGGCATCTGGCCGAGCGCGTCGCGGGCTTCTCCGGCCAAAGCATCAACGAAGAGCACCCGCTTCTGTCGGCAGCGCTTCCCACAGGCGAACGGTTTCAGGGCGTCATGCCGCCGGCCACGACCGGGGGAGGGGCCTTCGCCATTCGCAAGCAGGTCATCAAAGACATGCGCCTCGGCGACTACCGTAAGCTCGGCTCCTTCGAAAAGGTTGTGACCACGACGGCCGGTGCGTTGTCCGAGGTCGACCAGACCCTATGCGCGCATCTCGACGCAGGCCGCATCGAGGATTTCATCCGCCTCGCTGTCGTCAATCGCTATTCGATCCTGCTTTCCGGTGGCACGAGCTCGGGCAAGACCACGTTCCTCAACGCGATCCTGAAGGAGGTGCCGGTCGACGAGCGCATCATCACGATCGAGGACACGCGCGAGGTGAAGCCGATCCAGCAGAACTTTCTGCCGCTCGTCGCCTCGAAGGGCGACCAGGGCGAGGCCCGCGTCACCGTGGAGACACTGCTGCAGGCCTCAATGCGCCTGAGACCGGATCGCATCTTCCTAGGCGAGATCCGCGGCGCCGAGGCTTATTCGTTCCTGCGTGCCATCAACACCGGCCATCCCGGCAGCATCACCACGGTCCATGCCGACAGCCCGGCCGGCGCGTTCGAACAGCTCGCCCTCATGGTCATGCAGGCCAGCCTCGGGCTCAGGCGCGAGGAAATAGTCGGCTATATCAAATCGGTGCTGCCGATCGTCATTCAGCAGCGAAAAATTGGCGGATGGCGCGGCACTTCGGCCATCTACTTCGCGCGCATGGCGGAGTGGCGCGAGGGCAGGGGTGAAAGGAAGGGCGCCCATGGCACGCGTCGTCGCCTTTAGGATCGGCGTTGCCCTTCTGGCCCTCATCGGGTTCTGGCTCCTGTGGAGCCTGGCCTATGAAATCGTTGTAGCGCTGCGCTGGGCGCCAGCCCGCTTCCCGAGCGAGGGCGCAACCCGCTGGGCACTGTTACGCATGCAGAACGACGATCGTACCGCGGGCCTTTTCCTGATCGCCTGGCGGCATTTTTACGCGCGCGTCTTCTTTCCGCTGACGCAGGTCGAGGCGTTGATCCGCGCCGGTATCGCCGCGGGCAGCGTCGTGGCGCTGGGGCTCGCCGGCTGGCTGTTCGCGATTGTCAATCGCCGGCAGATGCCCTACGGCCAAGCGCGTTTCGGCACCGTGCTGGACGCGGCCAAGCAGGGCCTGACAGCAAGGCAAGGGATCATCCTTGGCAAGCTCGCCGGGGCGACGATGCGCTCCGACGAACCCGTTCACATTCTCGTGGTCGGTCCGTCGCGATCGGGCAAGGGCACCGGTTTTGTTCTGCCGAATGGCTATCTCTGGCAAGGCTCGGCCGTGTTCTTCGACCCGAAGCGCGAGAATTTTGAAGCGCTCGCCAACCACCGCCATGCGATGGGCAACAAAGTCTTCATGTTTTCGCCTGGCTCGAACGATACGCATCGCTACAATCCGCTCGACTTCGTGCGGCGCGACGAGCGGATGGCCACCGACTGTCTGGTTGTGGCCTCCTTCGTCATCCCGGAGAAGGCGGACGATACTTGGGCGGGTGCCGGCCGCCTGCTGCTGTCCGCGCTAATCGGCTACGTGCTCTCCTCACCGCTTGTCGCAGGCGCGCAGCACATGCGCAGCGTTGCGCGCCTGACGACGACGGGTAGGGATATCTCCTCCGTGCTGCGGGCCATCGTGAAGACCGAGCGCCTGCACCTGCCGACATGGGTTGTCGATAGCTTCAATCAATATATTGCCCTGGAGCCGGAAACCAGGAACTCGGCCGTCTTCAACGTCAACATGGCAATGTCGCTGTGGAACAACGGTCTGATCTCGGCCGCTACGGAGACATCTGATTTCGACATCCGCGAGCTCAGGCGCCGTCCGATGACGATCTTCATCGGCTGTACAATCGCCGAGTTGTCGATCTTTCGCCCGCTGATCCGCATCCTTTTCCAGCAGATCCACGATCTGATGATGGTGAAGATCCCGGGCGAGGACGAGCCTCATCAGGTGCTGCTCATGCTCGACGAATTCTACCACGTCGGCCGCATGGATTCCCTCATCTCGAAGATCACGATCAGCGCGGGCTATGGTTTTCGCATGGCGATCGTCATGCAGGACATTGCCCAGCTCGACGAGCTCTATGGCAAGAACACGCGCATCACCACCGTCTCCGGTTCGCAGATCAAGCTCTTCATCCAGATCAACGATCTGGAGACCTCGGAGTTCGCATCTGAGATGCTCGGCGAGACGACACAGATCTACAAGACGCCGGTGATGCGACCGGGGCAGGGGGTCTTCGCGCCGCGCCTCTGGGCCCCACACTACATCCCGCGGCCGCTGCGCAGCCCACTCGAGCTGCGCGAAATGTCCGCGCGGACCTCGATCCTGATCGTCAAGAACTCGTGCTCCTTTCAGCTTACCAAGATCCGGCACTATCGAGACCAGCCATATCGGCGGCTTTTCGAGCTAGTTAAGGGAAAGCCGCCCACGTTGCCCGCCCTGCGCAAATGGAACGACGAGATTCTCGGCGGTGCCATCAGCCCGACGCCGAACCCGGACGCGGCCGAAGACGAAGCTAAGCCTCGACAGCGCCGACCCAGCGACAGAAAGACGGCACCACGGCCTGAAGCTGCACCGGAGAAGGAATATGCTCGCGACCGCGTTAAGTCTGCGGCCGAGCCTGCCTTTCCGCTCACCCCACCCTTGGTGGCGAAAGGGATCCCTGTTAAGCAATCTCAAAAGGTCCTGTCGCTCGGCGAGGAGCCCAAAGCCCCGCAAGACGAGAACTGCAATATTCGTGACCTGCTGGCCGCTACCGAGCACACCCAACAAGACGACTTCGACGTAATGGCGGCCTCAGCCCGCACCGCGACCACAACGCCGAAGCTCGCGGAAGCTTTATCGGCACTCGCCAGCTTGCAGGAGCGGTTTGGGGATGACTAAATTTCCTCATCGTCGACGCGGGGCCGTCGCTGTCAACGGCCATTGACACTGTGCAGCTCACCCACATTGGTGCCAACAGCGCCATGGACTTCGGCAGCATCGACTATGACATGCATGGCAGCCGATTTACTGCTGCTTTCATGTCTCGCCTATCGCCCTGGTGATCGCTGCGAAAGGCAGGACTAGGGATAGCGGCGCATCATTAAGACGGACCGCACCATAGCCCTCGTACCAGCGTGCAGCCTGGTCACCTTTGGCGTCGACAAGCAAGGCGACGCCGCCGACTTCCTGCGCGACGGCCATGCAGCGTTTCCCGGCGGCGAGTAGCAAACCGCCACCGAGGCCGCGGCCTTGTATCGTACGATCCACCGCGAGGCGACCGAGACGGTAGACCGGCACGTCGTAGCGGCCGAGGCCACGCTTGGCGATCGCCGGAGTGCGGGCATAGTCCATCGAAGCGGGACTGAGGGAATAGAACCCTAGGATGTGCGACAGATCTTCCGCCGTCACGGCGACGAAGGTTTTCGCGCCGCCGCTTTCGTGGTTTTGGCGCGCGAAGCGCTGTAGGTAGGTATTGAGCTCCGCCTCGCCACAGTCGAAAGCGGCACGGTCATGCTGTTTACCGATCGGCATTTCCTGCCAGACGATGGAACTCACGCGAGGGTCTGACCGGCCTTGGCGGCACGGATGAGACGGTCGGTAGGCGCCGGCGGATTTTCGAGCAGGTCGAGGACACGTAGGCTGTCGCGTTCAGACAGCGCGAGATGTTCGGCGCGTTCGATCGCGGCCTGAGCATCACGCAGCGCTGAGCGCGTGACAAACTCGGTTATACCGACATTCGACAAGGCCGCTGCACGTGCGATCACGGCTTTTGCTTCTGGCGGAATCCGGAAATCGATTCGGCCATTGTCACTGACATTGCGGGGCATAGGTATCTCCTTGGCCCAAATGATATAGTACGGATTGAATCCGTACAACATAAATCCTTCGCCTTCGCTTTATAAGCATGGGTTACAGATTGCCAAGCGCCACAGCGGGAGAAAAGATGGATGCCTTGCCATCCCATCGCGACCTGTCAGAAGTGGCATTTGCGTGAGCTTCAACCTGATCTAATCTAGTCCCGCCGCAAAGGTGATTGAGGCCGGGCACTTCAAGAAGCCCCGCTCGACCGAGCGGGGCTTCGTCATGCTCAGGCCTCCTCGCAATCGATCGAAGCGCCACGCACAATTGCGAGAGCCTCTCTACTAAGCTGCATCACGCTCGAAGAATCTGCGATGGCCAACTCCAGAAATGGATGAGCGGAAAGCGCGAATTGTCTGCCGAGACTATTAATCTCAGCGCCTCAGGTTGCGGATCATTGCAAGGACCCAGATAACATGATCGCCCGCGAGGTCTCTGCAAATTCGGGCTTGATCGTGTGACCCAACAAAGGCTTGTCAGGGAAGCCCACGGTGAAAGAAAAGGAGATCGATTTCTGATTGTACCTGTAGTCCTTCAGTACTTCCGGAATGGCCGGTGCGAGGTTGAGGGTCATACCGTTGATTATCCCTGCGGGGATGGGGCAGGCCAGGGCGAAATTGATATTTTGCAGGATCAAGGATAAGGGGCTCGGATTGAAATGAAGGCTGACCGAGGTCTCGTCGAGCGTGGCTTCGTAGATAATCTTATCGGGAGAAGGTCTGCGCGCGAGTGACACTCGTATGGGGATCGATTGAGCTGGAATAGAAACGCTGATCGTCTTGTCCGCCGTCCATTCAAACGGACAGAGAACATGCCCGGCATCCAGGGGCACAAATTTAAAAGCTGCCTTGACCGACCCGGAACCTGAAGCGGTCATGTTCAAGGCGAGCGAGTTCATGGAATCCGCGAAATGAACGTCTTGAAAACAGACCTTGATCTCCCCAGGACCCGAAATATCCCCACTGACGTTAGCGAAGTTACCCGTCTGCGACACGGTCTTCTCTGCCTGCTTGACAGCCTCACATCCAGCTTTTTTCGCGGTCTTTTCGACCTCGCAGAGCTGGCGTCTACCTTCCTTTTCAGCTTCACACTGCAACCGCTGGGCCTCGTATAGCTTGTTCTGCCCGGCTTTCGCTGCCTCACATACGCCGTCAATCACCGGCCCCAAAGCCACACAGGCAGAATAGCTCGCATCGTAGGCCGCATTCTGTGTCGCTTTCGCTCCTTCGCAGACAGGGTCGTTGACGCACACTCCAAGGGCACATTTCTTGCACTCTCGGGTGTCATGGTTGTGAGGGCAATCGCGGGCGCGCCGGCAGTCCCTGTCATCGTGCTGGGTGTCGCAGCGTTGATCCTGCCGGCATTCCTTCTCAGGCATGCAATTCATTTGCGATCCATTGGGGATCGGAATTTTTTTCTGGAAACTGTCGGCCATTGATCCCGAGGCATCGAGGCATGGCTGCGCTTGTGCGAATACACTGTCGAGCGTTTGTGCGACGAGCTCTTTTCCTAGCGCTATCCAAACCCCTGCAGGCGCCGATGGGATGTCCAGACCGGCGCTGAGGCTCTTCATGATCGCGGCCCGGACCTCTTCGAATTTGCCGGAGGCAGAGCCCGGATTGGACAGAGGCTTGTCAATCGGCGTCAGTTGCATGAGCGCCACAAGCCGATCCCCATCAATGAGCCATGCGGCCGGCCCCAGGCCAAGGGGACTCTTGATGTGATTTCCAGTCACTACGATCTTCAGATCCGGCGAATCCTTGATGTCCGGCTTGATGACGGCCGAGGGATCGATCCCCTCCTGAAGCATCGGCGGAAGGGTTAAATCGAGCAGCGGCTTTTCGCTGACGGCCGAGGCCAAATTGTCGGCGTACCGGTTGAGCAGGAATGCGATCACCTCGCCGGCAGCGCTTGCATCCACGCTTCCCTCAATGGTGGCCTTGTCGATTTTCACCTCCCGGAGCGACGGAAGCAGGCGGACCTGGATAGCGCGCTGCGGTCCCGACGTAAGCGTTGCGGCGGCCCCGAGAAAGAGGTTGATATGGCCCGCGATCTGCGGTTTCCATTTTTCGACCAGTGGTCGCTTGTCCGATCCCGGCGGGAGATCATCCGGCTTAAGTGTCACGTTGAAATCGGCGGTCAGGTGCAGGAGTTGTCGGTCGGTTGCAACTTCAAGTTTGCTGACGCCCCAGGATTTCACATTTTCAAAAGCGAGCTTCTTTATCGTGTCCGCGTCAACGCCCGCTGCTACGTTGGGTGCCGTCAGCGCAAGGAGGGCAGAAGCCGTGGAGTCAATAGCCGCCTGACGTTGTTGGTCCAGATTGACCGCTGGCCAGTGTTTATTCAACTCCGCCAGCAGCGGATCGCCTCGCAGGAAGAGGTAGAGGCCGCCTAGCGCGAGTAAAGCAATCACCACTCCGGCGACAATCTTCATAGCATCCCCCGTGTCCTACGGCCGTGCAAAGGCTAACACGGGTGTTCGAACGCTTGTGTGACATTCACGCCAGCACGGGTATAGGGATCGGAGGTGTCGGGTAGGGGGCTCACGCTTTGCCTCAGTTATACAAGGTCGATTGCCGACGTGGTTAGGCTGCTGGCGGCAAGCGGCGGACGGTAGAATGTTGACGCGTCGCGCCTTTGGCCGGCAAGTCCCCAGTCGAACATATTCGAAACGTATTGCGACCAGAGATTGTTGTCAGGGTTCGGGCGGCGTAGCCTGCAGTTTCGCTGGACGCAATAAAGCCAGCCGTACTGCATGCAAGGGCCCCTGTTATGCTGCCATTGGCAAGACTGTGGACGTGGATCGGCAACCTGTTCATCCCCTTGGCCATCGGCTGGGCCGTCTATGTGCGGGGCGGCCTGACGGAGAAGCCGCCTCCTGAAGGAGTGCTGGTCTCCCGTGCCTATTGGGGTCTGCTGGTCACGCTGATCGTAGCTGCCGCGCTGATGTGGACACTGGCGTTCTACGTGCAGATCGCAAAGCGCAAGAACGCGCTGCTCCTGGTGCCGCCAAATACGACATTCGAAGACGAGGCGGTCCGAAGCCGCATCATCTCATGGGCCACGGTGTGCGCCTTTGCGCTCGCGGTGTCGTTGGCGCTCATAGTGTTTGGCGTCCGTTATGGGGAAAGCCAAATCCATCGCTGGGATGATCCGCTAGCCCTGCAAGGTGATTTCTTGGGAAGTCGGACAAAGGCTTATGCGCTTGGCTGCCCGAAGCAGCCCTGCTTCGCCATCGGGCAGCGGATAGATGGAGCGAACAGCCCGATATTTGGTGTAAATGAGTATATTCTCTACGTCTCCGATGGCGGACTCGTTGTCGTCGTCTTACTAATAGTCGCCGGTGGTGTGGCGTTAATACGTGCTAATACATACCAGCCGCCGCCAGCTCTATTCGAGTTTTGAGATTTGTCTCCAGCGCATTTTGCCCGACACAAGGAGGATTGCAGGGGCCGCGTGCCGCGGCTATTTCCGCTTCGAAGTGAAGGCCCACGAGTGCGATCCCGGGTACGTCGAACTCGAACGCTCTCGAGTTGCCGCAAGAGTGGCGGTCGCGGGCGAGAGGAATGGAACGTGGAGCATATATGTCGTCCATGTGACCGCCCTCGAGGCATCGTTCACGGGCCTCTGAGCCAGCTCTTTCAATTAGACCGGCATCGGCGAGATCCGCCGGTGTCGCACTGCCGTCCACCACCGACATCTTTCGGTCATAAAAGCGCTCACCGTAGCTCGTCGAAATGGCGGCGCGAATGCGGGAATTCTATGACCATACCGGCCGGCGTCTTAACGTCGGCGACGTGTCGCTCCCCCTTCAACTGGCCGAGGAGTCCAATCTCCTGCCAATGAACCGGATAGCGAGGCCGCCGCCGCGATCAGATGAGAATCCGCTCAACCTCATCGAGTGTCACATCATCGCTCCGTCGGTCGTAGAGCTGCGTCGTTGTGGTGGTGGAATGGTTTGCCATGTCTCGCGCCTTTTCCAAGGTCCCGCCATTCTTGAGGTAAGCCGTGATGCCGGTGCCTCGCATGCTGTGGTTTCCGATCGTCGCCATGCTAATGGCTTGCGCACGCCGGCGCATCATCTGATAGGCGCCGGGCTGCGTGATGGGTTTGCCTGTCGTGATCCATCCCTTGTCGTCGCCGCTAGTGCGACGCGGGCAGCTGGGGAACAGGGCGGCCTTCGGATCGTCACGGAGCCCACTGGCCTCAAGCCAGGCATCGAGCGCTGCTTCCAGCGTGTGATGGCAAGGCATTTCATGCTCCTTGCCGCCCTTTTCATGCAGCCGCACCCATAGCCGCCGTTGACGCTGGAACACGTCGCCCACTTTCATGCTTTCGCATGCCCCGATCCGTGAGAACGCGAAGATCATCAAGGCAATGAGCGCCCGATCGCGAACGCCAAGAAGGGTGCTGGTGTCGATGCTGTCGAGCAACGCGCGCGCCTCGTCCGCATCGAGGATCGGCGTCTTGCCGCGCCGCTGCGAATGCCGTGGCGGCCTCACCGACAAGGCAGGGTTCGCCGCAATGATCTGCCCGGTCACCAGCCAATCGAACAGCCTGCGTATTGCCGACACATGCCGCTTCGCCGTCGGCGCCGCGTGGCTCTTCGTCAGCAGCTCGACATAGGTGGCAACATGCAACGTGTGGATCTCGGTGATGTCGCGCACGCCCTGCGCCTGGCACCAGTCGAGAAACTGGCCGACATCCTTGCTGTAGGCGCGGCGGGTGTTCGGATTGCGGATATGGGCGGTGAAGAATTCGAGGAAGCGCCAGCGGGCGCGCTCGCCGACGGCGGCGACCAGGGCGGGAACGGACGGGATGGAAACCGCGACGAGCTCGTTCATGGCTGACCCCATGCGTCAAATCGTCGAAGCAGGAGGGCGGCCGTCAAGAGCACGATGTGTAGCCGAAACGTACTGTCGTCGGGTTCCGAGAGCCCCGGATGCGATCCCGCCGGCGCCAGCCGCTTGAACAGGCCATTGAGGAATCCCCGGCCGTCATTGTCCCATTCGTTCAGAGGAATGCTCAGAAAACCCGCTGCTGCCAGCTTGGTCCGCTTTGGCTGACCACTGCCCAATCCCGATGCGGACGGATCGATCTTCTCCGCCATTTCGTCGAGCACCGAGTCCAGAAAGCTGCGCAGTTGCGCATTCGCGCTGGCCCATTGACCTCGTGCGTGAGCATCGAGCGCCTGGTCCAGATGCCCCTTCGCGGTGGCGAAGCCATATTTTTCAAGCAGGACCGTCATCTCGGACTGAACCTGTGGCATGCCTATATCCTCTGGCAAGGTGCGGCGCAGCTTGCCTTCCAAGACGACATAGTCGTCCTGTGCTAACGCATGCTTCAGCGGCACATACACAGGGTGAAGCGTGACGGGTTCATCCCACGGGAATTCCGGCTCTTCGGACGGCATGTGCCGGACCGCTCTTTCAACCAGAACGTTTTCCAGCAGGCCGCCATCGACCGGCTGTTCCGGGTTAGCATCCACGAACGCCTTTAGGTCATTCATGCGCTTCTTGACGCTGAAGCCGTCGCCACGAAGATCGCGATAGACGTCCGGCCCGAATTCGATAAACAGCGCACTGGTTTCGGCCTGCGTTGAAACCGATTCCAGAACGTCGATCGCCGCGATCACCGTGCGACGGGAAAAAAGCGCCTTCATCGGCCCCCCAGATGCTTATGATAAAATAGGTTATCATAAGCTATGCTGGCCGAGCAAACAAGACATCGCCAGGCTTTCGATGCGCGCGACCGTCACTTTATCGTCTGGCCCCTGGTTGCCTGCACTTGGGCTTTTTCAGCCTCCATGTCGCGCAGCAGCTTTTCCTGCTCCAAGCGCAGCTTTGCAATCGCATCGGTCTGCAGCAGCGACTGCGGCAGCTTGTGTGTGGGATGATTGGCGAGCACACGCGAAGCCTCAGCGGCGGCCGCGGCCTCGCGCACCTCGCGGGCGGCGGACCGCTGCGCGCCCGCGACGATGGCCCGATCCGCACCAAGCTCGCGATGCGACGCCGGGTCGATCCCGCCACGGGCCTCCTGCCGGCGCTCCGCCTCGACGGCGCGATCGACAATCCGTTCTGCCGAGACGGCCTCGCGCTGTTCCTTCAGGCTGACCTGTTGCGCCCGCGCGATCAGGCGATCGGAGTTGACCCCGGTCATCGCCTCGATTTCGGGGCGCGACAGTTGCTGCGCGCCGCGCTCCTGCGCGCGCTGCAGATCGATTCTGTTGGCGAGTGTCTCAAGGTAGCGTGCCGATGCCTCTCGAAACCGCTGCTTGGTCTCCCCATCGAGGAGATCGCTCGTGCGCGAAACCGCCTCGTTCATGAGCCGAAGATCCTTCGTCATCTGCTTTGATGTGACCGCCATGCCATCAGTCTCCTTCGTAAGATGATCAACCCGTTTCCCAATCATGTGCAGGACGTTGCCCAACGTATGCGCCATCGCCAGTCGCTCGAACATGTGCTTGGCCAGTGCGTTGTCCGGACGCTCGCGCGCGACAGTTCGCCAGGCGGCGACGCTTTCGGTGACCGCGCGACGATCGGGCTCCGAGGCCGGAAGCTTGATGGGGTTCGCCCGAGCGACACGGATCCGGTTCCTGGCATTGTCGATGAGCCGCTGGTTGGCAGGGTCTGTCGCATAAGCGCGGTCACGCGCTTCCCGCGCCGGCCGCGGCCGCTCGGCCACGCCGACGATCGCCTTGTCCTTCGGACCGTAACTCTGCGACGATGCCCGTTCCTTCGCCGAGGTGGCGACGATTTTCAGCCCATGTGCCTGGGCATGCCGGGCGTACACCGCGCGCCATTCGCGGAACGTCTCACGGCCCGGATGGATCTTCTGCCCGAATTCGCTTTTCACGGTGATGATGGCGTGGGCATGGATATGGCCGTCGGCTTGCCTGTCGGTGTGAACGCCAAACATGAACTTGTGGTTGGCGAATCTGTCATGCAGAAACGCGCGGACGGCGTCGGTCAGGGCCGCGACGTCCGCACCGGTCTTCGCCGAGATGATCAGGTGCATCGTGTCGCGCGCGGATTGCGACCGCAGCGACGGTCCCCATTCCCGCGCCGCGACGCGCGCATCGGCGACGTTCGACAAAACCTTGCCACGATCGTCGATGGCGGCGCCCTTCTCGATCAGCTTGTTCAGTCGAAAGGTCACGCCGTCTCTCCCGTGGCTGCTGGGGCTCGGATCAACGCCGATGCCATGCGTCGCATGGCCGGTCGCCACCTCGATGCGCGCCTTCACAGCCGCCTCGGATCGGCTATCGAGCCGGCGTCGCGCGAGGCCAAGCTCGGCATTGCCAACCCGTTCCTCCCGGACTCGAAACCGCTCCTTGGAGGATCCCGCCATCGCCACAACGAGCCGCGCCTCCAGCTCGCCCGAGGCTGTCGCATCGAGACGATAGGCATGACGATGGCCCTCGAACCCGGCAGCAATCGCCTTCTCATAAGTCTGTCGCCCAGCCGGTGTGTCGGGCACGCCGTGAAGCTTAAGGCGCATGGCAGCGACGTCCTGGCTCTCCGCCCGCTTCGCGAAACTCTTCGCCCAGAGCTTGATTTCGTCGGCGACAGCCGCACGATCCCCAAGCATGCGACCATCGTGGGTCTCGAGCGCGACCTCCTCGCGCTGCACATACTGGCCTGTTGCCGTCGCGCGCGCGACGCCCCGGGCGTAGGACACCACTTTGATGACCGCCGGCTGGTAGCCCGCCGCCAGCTGCCGGGCGCGGCCGAGAGCCCTACGCCCCCGCGCTCCGCCACGGCTCGAAAGATTTCCAGCGATCGGCGCCGCCGACGAGCCAGATCCGCTGTTCCCCGCCAGCCCGCCGGCGCCTCGCCTGGCCGTCACCGGCAGAAACCGACGCCGCTCCTCGTCCTGGCCGCCCGAGATCGTCGTTCCCCGAATGTCTGCCTGAGACGACGGACCTGGTGGCGGCGAATCCCGCTTGGCTTTCGGTTGGCGCTCCTCGTCAAGCGGCAGCGGTCGCCGTGGCCGCCGGCGTTCCTCGCGTGCCGTTTCGACGGCCCGCCGCGCCGCGTTGACCTGCTCAAGCCACCATCCGATGTCATCCGCCCGGCTCAAGAGCGACCGTCCTGCGATGGTGCAAGCTTCGCGGCACGTCGAAGCCTGGAGCCATAGGCGACCGTCATCTCGGTGAGTTCCGCGTTGATCGTCTCGATCACCTCGTGCAAGCCGCGCCACACCGGCTCCGTGTCCTCGATGGGCACGGCCTGGCCACGATGGATCGCTCTCAAGACCTGGGAGAGATTGCGCCCGACCATGCGGACTTGGTTGGCGAGATCCACGATGACGACGGTGTTCTCGGCGGAGAGCGCCGGCCCGGCCTGCACCGACGCCCGGATCAACCGCCGTACCACCTCGGCCTTCGGCAGGCCGAACAGCGCGACAGCCTCCTGAAGCCGCTGCTCATCGGATTCCGACAGCTCCGTGCGGAGCCTGGGCTTGCGTCTCGGCAATGCAGCGGAACCGGCCAAGGCCGTCCTCCTCTTCCTTTAACGGCCGGCGGACCTCAGGGCTCGCCGGCAGGCAACGCGCATCAGCGCCATGGCTGCGTCCAGCAGCCTCCCCGGTTTTGGCCCACAAACCGGTATCTTGTCAACCAATATCTATTATACTGAACTTTCCCGACTGGAGAGAGCCGCCCCCTGACTGCTCCTGCCCCACGCAGGGCCGCGATCCCCCGACACCGGGCTATTCCCACTCGCTGTTTGCCGCAATACCGCTATGACGTCTTTTGGCATTATCGACCCCCTGACACTCCTGCTATGTTCGACAAAGGTGGGTATTCATGCGTTACGGCATTGCCGCATGTCCGAAAAAGAGGGTTACGACATTGCCAGGAAATATCATTGCCGCCTTCCGGCAACAGCGTCTTGCGGTATTACCGCTTTGCCGAACCACAGCAGTGCCGCATTGCCCCTTTGCGGGACCGCGCGAATAACGACTTGCACGTTTACCGGCAGCGAAATATCTAATATATTGTTTTGTCTTTGGTCATTTTCGCCGTCGCGATTGCGACGCCACGAGGAGTCTTCATGCCGAGCATTTTCGCCGTCGCGAATCCAAAAGGAGGTTCCGGTAAGACGACTGTCGCCATCATCCTCGCCGGCGAGTTCGCCAAGCACGACTATTCCGTCGCCATAATCGACGCGGACCCTCAGGGCTCCTCCTACCAATGGCATGCGTCCTCGGTCGCGCGGGGGCTCAGTCCCAAAGGGATCGATCTCGTGCGGGCGTCGAACGAACAGAACCTTGCCCAAGCGCTCGAGCGTCTTGACGGCCATGACGTCGTCGTCATCGACACGCCGGGTTACTACGGACCAGTGCTCACGCATTCGGCGCTGCGCGCCGACCTTGTCGTCCTGCCCTGTAAGGTTCACACCTTCGATGCATCGCAGGTCGTGCGCACCATCCGCAACCTCGAGCAGCACGCCGACGCAGCCAATCTCCCCATGAACCAGCACCGCGTCCTCTTCAACGAATACGACAGCCTCGATCGCAACACCCGGCCGCTGCGCGAGGTTCTCGCCTATCTAAACGCCGAGCAGGTGCCCGTCTGCGTCAACGCGCTCTACCGGCGCATCACATATCGGACGATGACCAGCGGCCACGGTACGCTCTACCAGATGAGCGACACGGATGAGTCGATCCGCAAAGCCCGCTACAATGCCGACCAGGTCGTGCGCGAATTGCTTGCAGCGAGTCAGGGCGCCAATCACAGCGACAATGCCACATGAACGAAACCTCGAAGCCGCCCCGTCCTGCCTTGCCGCGCGACGCCTTTCGCGCCCAGCGGATCTCGTCCGACCCGCCGCTCGCGCCCAAGCCCGTCGTCATCACGCCGCACTACGACGATCAACCAACGACCCAGGCGTCAAGCTCCGCCACGCCACTTCAGTCTGAACCACACCGATCCCACAACGCCGTCAGGCCGATCTCGCCACCATTGGAAAAACCGAAGAGGGGAAATCCGCGACCGTTCGATGCCTATGGCGAACGCAGCTCGTCACGGCCCTACGCACTTCGCTTGCCCGACGCCATCGATCTGGCCCTGCGCCAGATTGCCGCGGAAGAACGCACGCACCCTCTTCGTATCATCGATCGTGTTCTCTACGACTACTTGAAACGCATTGGACGTCTCCCGCCCTCGCACAAGGCCTGACCATCAGCCCTCGGCCGCACCGGCAGCAATTTAGGAGCGCGGTCCGGCGCGAGCTTGCTGCGCTACGCGGCCGCCTCGCACGGCTGGACAGCCGCTTCGAACAGCGGCGACGCCGGCGGCAAGCCTCTCGCGAGTCCGAATTCGAACGGCAAGCGCTAAAGCCATGCGAGAAAAAAGGGCGGCCGCTCTTCGCTTGACATCCAGATGCCGCCCACCGTGCGCAGAGTTGCACAAGGAAATAACCTCGGAGCCATCGCCCAAGTGTTGCACCAACTTCGACGTCCTGAAAGCGCTCGCCGTGCGAAGGCAGAACTGGAAAGGAGCGGGACGGCCCATGCAGCGTCAGCAGGTTTTATCGGTCTCCCGTCGCTGGCGAACGGCAGCGATGGTCCATATATAGGCTACGCGTGCTTTTTGCTTGGCATCGTTCCTTTTGTCGGCCGGCGGCGTCGCGCGGTAACCAGCGACATGACTATTAGTGCCAGACAGAAAACGTGCACCTGGGTCGAAAACTCCGTACGTTATCTCGTATGTCGCTATACCTACCGAAGACCCGAGGCCACCCTGGTTCATCAGGGTGGGACGCCAAAGTCCCACCCTGCCTCTTACCGTCGCATATCGAATGATCGGCTGCCGGAAGATCAGCAATCATAGGGACCAGGAGGACCTGACGCGTCATGTCCATTCTGATAACATTCAGTATATGAGAGCCTTCATATACAAGATAATCGCATTGCGGTATTGATGGTCTCCGCAGCGCAGCTACCTCATCCGGAGTTCATCGATTTCATGTCGCCCGTCCGCAAACCCCAGCCGGTCGATCATTCCATCCTCAATGAAATGCTCGCGCTGCGCCTCCAGCAGCTTGAGATCGAGAATGGTGGAATGGAGGCCTTCCTCCCCAAGACGGGGCTGGCGCGAGGGACCTACTACACGATGCTGCGCGGTATCGGCAATCCGACCTTGAAGACGATGGAACGTATCGCTTCCAAGCTCAATATGACAGTATTCGAGTTGTTGGGCTTCGAAATCGACGATGCGCGCAGAGCCCTGAAGAAGCGCGGCGTCGACTATGACGAGTTGACCTCAGCCATCCGGAAAAAAGATGAAGCGACCCGGCGTGTAGCGCGGCAGACCAGGTCACAGAAGCTGCTGGGCTAAGTCAAGAGAAACAGGCCGCCTTCGTCTCTTCGCATGGGCCTGCCAGAGAATCGAGCGAGCCGTGCTCGGACGCGCTGGCCCCGATCAGCATCGCATTGATTCTTGACGATCGTCGGCCTGATCGCGGCGGGTATGTACGCTGCCGATCATTTTCAGTTCGCTGATCGGCTCACTCTGGCTGCCACCGCACCACAGACGGATACGCCGCCCGCGACATTCCACTATTCGCTCGCGATGCAGCCGACCCTTGCGCGCGCAGCCGAAGTAGCCAGACGCGCCACGACTGACGCTCGGTTCCATCCATCACGAGAGTGAATCGATCCACGTCCGCTGATTCAAACCATTCATTGGACGCGCGCGTCCGGCTGCGCGATTCTGTCCCCTATGATCGCGCAGCTCTATCGCCTCCATATCGAACGCCGCGACGCGGATCGGAACATGGCGCGCTTCTATGCGCTGTCGATCGAGGAGACCCTGTTAGGCCAGACCTGCCTGGTCCGCCGTTGGGGCCGGATCGGAACCACCGGCCGCACGGTACAGCACTCCTTCGATACCGAGGGCGAAGCCGTCGAGCTCTTCCTCGAGCTGCTGCGCGCCAAGCGGGTGCGCGGCTATCAGCCGCGTTCCGCCTACCCGACGCGCAGAAGCGATCCCGTCCGGTTGACAGAGCAGGCGCTTGGGGTGACAGGAGCTACCCCTTGGAACGAAAGTCCTCCGGGTCCTCGGTCTGGTTGAAGTTGTCGCGATTGGGTCAAGCGAGGAGTTCGACGGCGTCGACGATGATGTTGGAGCTGTTGCCGCTCGATGCCCGCCTTGCCCGTCCGCTTCATGTAGTGGACACGCCCACGCACCCCAAGCGACATGCAGTCAACGTTCCCCGCGGCCCGCGTGAGCGCAGTGGAAAAGACGGCAACAGCTGCCCCCGTGGTTTAACGCTTTGCTTTCCGCCAACCGGCGGCCACCGCCTCAGCCTCGCTGCAGAACCACCGCTCTCCCTTGCTGGTCGTTATCGCGGTGCGATCGTAATATTCTTGGCCGGGCATGTGATAGATGTGCTCACCGCGAGCATTGATGTTGCCTTTGATGTTGCAGGCACTGGGCGACGCAGCGAGCAAGGGAGCGATCGCCGATGGCTGTTCATTGTCAGCGCGATGCTCGGCACGCCAATCCCAAGGCGCTTGAAACGTTCCTGCCCAGATGCCAACCCTTGCCGCCTTGGCCTTCTCCTGTAGCATGGCGTAGGCACCATGGCTGTATTTTGGCCAATCAAGAGCTTGGCCGTTCTCGACCATCCAGGCGGCGACGCTGACCCCATCGGCCCGGCTACAATTGCCTACATAGCGGCCGTACCGATCCCATGACACAAACATGCACTGGGTCGGCCGGGAGGCGGCGAGAAAGGCATCGAGAGCGGCGGCAGACTTGGCGCCACATTGATACCGGAAGCCGTTTGCGTCGTCGCACAGTTGTGCTGACTCCGGTGCATCGATACCATTGAAGCGAATGCGCTGGCCATGGATCTCGATCGTGTCGCCATCGATCACAGATGCGACCCCAGCAATTGTTACCGGTCTCGGCTTGATTAAGTTCTGCAGATTGATTTCCGGCAGCGATCCGCTGTTATGGATGGCAAACTGCGTCACCAGGGCGAAAGCCGCAGCCGTCGTCACGAAGACCAGCCGCATCGGCACGCTGGCCCAGCGCCGTACGAGCGAGGGTCCTACGCCGGTACGCTTGCGCCACGGGCTCGACCGATCATTATAGCGGGATTTATCCAAGCCCCTTCTCCCCGGCGCAAGAATGCGCCCAAAAGACACGGAAAGTCCAGAATCCCATCGAAAGTGCTTGGATTGGTCGAGGCGTTTCAGCAGCGTCGTGGATTCCGTCGCGCTTAGGACGATCGCCGCCACCGTTGCCCTCGATAGCGAGGCGGCGACTTTGCCTGCGCAATCCACGCCAATGCGCTGGGCCAAAAATGTTCTCGCCATGTTCAGGCATGACCGGTTGCGCCTTTATCAACCAAAGACAGCTACGGTTGATTTGATGATGAGGCCTCCCTCTGGCGACCGACGTATTTGTCGGCCGGTAGTTCACCAGACTTGCGCGGTTAGGCGTGGGGTTTCCAGTCGGTAGTGGCGATTCAACGCTCGCTATGCGCAAAAAAAGGGCCCGCGACGGAGCACTCCGTCGCGGACCCTGAGACGTGTTTGCCTACTTCGGTTGGTCGAGGCGTTTCAGCAGGTCACCGAGGATGCCGTCGCGCTGCGGACGGCCGCTGGCTGCCGCTTTGTCGTCGACCAGCTTTGCGGCCAATTCGGGCGACAGCGGCATGACGTCGTAGCCGTGTGAGATGGCTGCATGGCGAAGATCCTCAAGCGTTTCGAACGCTCGATCGCGGGTGCCGAGCCAGAGCGCGGGCTCGTCGGTTTCTTCGTGCGGGAACGCTTGCAGGAAGTAGGTCCGAAGCGGTGGATCGTAGCCGATGACAGCGTCTGGATCCGAGCGGACTTTTCCGGTGACGGTGCCGGTGACAGTGATGGTGTAGCGGCTCATTGCAACCTCCTTTTGCCGGTGGGGAAGCCGGCCCCTCGAGGGGCCGGCCACCGATGCCTCACTGGGGGTTGTTCCAGAGGATGACCTTCTTGTTTTCCTCGCCGCCCGGGGCGGGGGCGAGATTGCCGAAGATCACGCCGATCTCGGGGGCTTCCAGCTTGACCGAGAGGTATTCCTCGCCCGAACGCTGGGAGATGCGGTGCCAGCCGGCTCCGATCTCGAAGCCCGTGCGCTTGTTGACGATCCGATAGGCGGGTGCGTCGTCGCGGGACTTGTTGGTGTTCGGGATGAGGGTGATCGGGGCGTTGACCCGGAGCGTGGCGAAGACGCCTTCCATCGAGCCGTCGGCCTTGATGGTGAGGTTTGCGATCGTGGTGGCCATGGTAGTTCTCCTTCGGTTGCATCGGGACCATTCCCGATGGCGCCAAAGGAGAGGGCCGTCCTGCTGCGGTCATCTCGGCGAAAATTCTGGAAAATTCTATTTGCCGAAAAATGCGGGCAGGCCCTTCGCCTGTCCGCAGACAAAAAACAGAAATCGAATTTTCCTGAATATTCGCCGAGTGTACCCCCAACGGGGGTTGACCGCACAAAGCAGGCGGTCGTCTACAAAGGCGACATGAAACGGGAATGGCCCCGGATGTGACCGGAGGAGAATAACCCAGGCCGCCATCGCTTGGCCGCCATACAACGCTGCCGGATCGCAGGAACAGGCTGCAGACTTCTCGGGGCATGTCGCCTGCGTCAACGATACTTCGAACAGCAGTCTGGCGCGTGAACCGCCTTGCGTGTTGGGGATATCGGCACAGCGGTTTTGAGATCGGAGCCGGCTGGCAGCGAACTTCATGCCCCTCGGTGGTGATGCCTCGCAGCCAGGTTGGATGACCGCGCAAGCCAGGATGTTCGGCACGCTTGCACCCGCTTCAGATGCGAGGCAGGTCAAGATGATCCTTCTGCACAACGCCCCGGGGCTCTTCGCGTGTGTCGGTTTCGAAGGGGACGGTCCCGGCCGCTCATACAAGCGGAGTTGGGGCTCGGGGCCGGATCAAGCCTATCGGATCGGACCCGCCGGGCTGTCGGCGGGTCCGCGCCTACGTCATCCTGGCAACGCCAGACGCTCGTCCGGCGTCATGCGGGCCTCGGCTTGCCGGCGAATGTCGGGACCGGCATGGCGGAGCATGGCACACCAGTCTTCCACAGTGTACGTGGTCGCCATGCTGCCCCTGGCCAGATCGTAAATGACGCACGGCTTGTTCGCGATGGCGAGCCGAAGCACGTTGACGGCAGTGCCGGGTGATGTGCCGTCCCAGACCATCATGCCAAAGTCGGCGCGTTTCGCCATCTCGCGGTCCTTCTCGGCGTGGACGGCAAAACCTTCTGCACTGTGCGGCGGCGGAATGTGATAGGCGGCCCAGTCGCCGAGATTGTTGCGGGGCTCGGCTAGGGCATGGAAGACGCCGACGTGGTCGTACTTGTAGCCCGCGAGCAGGGCCTGGATCTCCGCATCGGCTCCCGGCGCGTCGCCGATCAGCACGCCGTGTTCGGCCGCTACGATCGCGCCGATCCGTTCGACCGCGGGGACTGGCAGTTCGACGACGTCGCGTGAGCCGCCAATAAAAATCATCGCCATGGTGTCTCTCTTTCTCTCTAGCAGCCCCGCCCCGCTCCAGCCCCCTCTCCCTCGCGCGACTCGCCTGCCGCGCGATCAATCCTTGAAAAGCCGCGCGTCAACTGTCATATTGAAAAGAGACAAGTGACGCATTAAGGTGATGCCATGGTGATCGCGGCCGAGAACATAGCCCCACACAGAGGTGTCAGCGACCTGCAGAAAGTGGCGGACCTGTTGGGCGGCGCCCGCGTTCTGTCGCGACGCGTGACCAGCGCGCTCGATGCTCATGAGCTGCTGTTGCATGGGTTGCCGACCTCGGCGCTGGATTATCTCGTCGGACGTCTGGTGTTCATTCACAAGGCCGAGTCGCTCGAAAAGGCCGTGGGCATGAGCGTACGCACCTATCAGCGGCGCAAGGATACACCGTCGAAGCCGCTCAGCCAGGAGCAGAGTGGGCGGACGTGGAAGTTTGCCGAGATCCTGGCCAAGGCAACGGATGTGTTGGGATCGCAGGCCGAGGCGGAGCAGTGGCTTGAGCGCCCGGCGATCGGTCTGGATCAGCGGCGGCCGATCGATCTTCTGGCGACGCCGGCGGGCGTCGAGCTTGTCGAGGATTACCTCGAAAGGCTCGAATACGGCGTCTATGCATGACGCCGCTGCCGGCGGCGCTCGGCGGCACGGAGTTCCTTGTCTGGCGTCTCGATCAGGCCCACTTCGCGCCAACCTGGGACAGTGGGGAAGGCGCCTATCGTGTTGGCGGTCGTTGGAACAGCAAGGGCGTGCGCGCTGTCTATTGTTCCATCGATCCCTCGACCGCGATTCTCGAAGTGGCGGTCCATAAGGGCTTCAGGTCACTCGACACAATCCCACATGTGATGACGGCGGCCGTCATAACCGACGCAACAGATGTCCATGTCGTGGATCCTGGCGCGGTTCCCAATCCCAACTGGCTGCGTCCCGGCATTCCCAGTGCCGGGCAGCAAGCGTTCGGCGACGATCTTCTGCGGCGCCACCGCTTCGTGGCAATCCCGAGTGCCGTTTCTTCGCATAGTTGGAATCTCGTCTTCGTCGCCAGTGTCGCTGCCGGCGCTTATGCGCTGAAGCTCCAGGAGCTCTTTGCCCTCGATACGCGCCTGCATCCACCGGCAACACCATGATGGCGACGTGCATAGATTGAGGAACGGTGACCGCGCCTACCAGACCGCGTCGAAACGCCATGCGGATTTTCCGCATGGCATCCTCGTGTAGTCGACTGTCGGCGCTGGCTTGACCCATTTCAGCCTGTCCTGTTCACATGCGGCATGTTCAAGACCATCAACGCAGTCCTGATTCACGTTTCGCTGGATGAGATCCAGCCGAAAATCTGGCGTCGACTTGTTTTGCCGTCAGGCTGGACTCTTGAGCAGCTCCACCTTGCCATTCAGGCGGCCTTCAACTGGTGGAACTATCATTTGCACGAGTTCAACATCGGTGGCCTGCGCTATGGCGATGTCGAGCTCCTGGCGGAGGATGCCGCTGAAGACGACCTCCGCGTCTTTGATTGTCGTGAGGTTCGCCTCCGCGACTTCGCGCGGGGAGCCGTGTTCAAATACATCTATGACTTCGGCGATAACTGGTCCCACACTGTCGCGATCGAGGAACTCGTTGCCCTTGACGTCGCGCCCAAGCACGGGATGTGCATCGATGGAGCGCGCGCCAGGCCGCCCGAAGATGTTGGCGGTATTCCCGGTTATGAGGACTTCCTGGAAATCATGTCGGACAAGACAGACCCCGAACACGCCGACACCAAGCGGTGGTGTGGAGGATATTTCGACCGGGAATGGTTCGACCTGGCCGTGGTGGACAAGGATGTGCGCAATGCACTGCGCCCGAATGTTAGGCGTCGGCTGCATCAGCCAAAGCCGAAGCGTAGCGGACCGACAACTGCTTAAATCAACAGGCGACGACTTGACCGCCATGCTCGAATGGGCGTCGACAGCATCGGCTCGTTCGGCGCAGATCGGCCGACAGCATGACCGGCTTTCTTGCCCGAGCGTAAGAACAACGCCCATGCAATCTCCCGTCCGCAGCTTCACGGTCGAAATCAAGCGACGCAGCAAGAGGGTCGTGGGCGAATCCAAGCCCGCGATATTGTCCGGTGTTTCGCTCCAGGGGGCAAGAAGGGCCGAACGAGGACAAGCGGGAGTCCGAATGGGGTTTGCAAAAACATGATGGAACATAAGCCTGCGTCGAGCGGCAAACTCCTCCCCGATCTGTCGTCGAATGCAAATGGAGCAGACGAGCACGACATTCTGAAACGCGGCAACGAGACATAACTCCCGGCATTTCGATCGCCGGGAGCTTGCTTGCAATGGCACCCATGGGGTCACCGTCACGCACCGGCATCTCCGAAGCGCCAGACCGGCAGGCCGAGACGGCGCGCCTTGTCGGCGAGATTGCCAGTGATGCCGGAACCGGGGAAGACGATCAGGCCGCTCGGCATGACCGACAGCATCTCGTCGTTCCGACGGAACGGGGCCGCCTTGGCGTGGCGGGTCCAGTTCGGCTTGAAGGCGATCTGCGTCACTTTGCGGCTTTCGGCCCAGCACGCCGCGATGCGCTCGGCACCTCGCGGCGATCCGCCGTGCAGGAGCACCATATCGGGGAACCTGGCGCGGGCCCGGTCGAGCGCATCCCAGATCAACTCGTGATCGTTGAAGTCCATCCCGCCGGAGAAGGCGATCTTGGTGCCGGCCGGGATCAGCACCTCGGTCTCGGCCCGGCGGCGCGCCGAGAGGAAGTCGCGGCTGTCGATCATGGCGGCGGTCAGGTTGGCGTGGTTGACCTTCGAGCCGGTGCGCGGTCGCCAGGTTGAGCCGGTCTGCGCCTCGAACAAGTCGGCCGCGAGGTCGCGCATGAACTCGAAGGCGTTGCGGCGCTCAAGAAGCGTGATGCCCTCGGCCACATGGCGCTCCAGCTCGACGGACTTGACCTCGGTGCCGTCCTGTTCGCGCTGCCCGCTTCGCTGCGCATCTTCGTTGCGCTGCAGATCGCGCTGGATGCGGTCGCCGGCGCGATGGAAGAGATTGACGGTCGACCAGAGCAGGTCTTCGAGGTCGGGCTCCAGCCGTGTGTCGCCGAGCATTTCGGCGAAGGCGTCGAAGATGGCTGTGAGCGCACCCTGGACAGCCGGTTCCTCGGGCAACGGCCGCGGATCGGGTTCGTCCTGGAAGGGGCGATGGCCGTAGAGCTGCATCTCGTAGATGAAGCGGGCGGTCGGCGAGGACGCGTGGGGGGGCTCGTAGCTGTCGTCGAGGGGAAGGGTCAGGTTCATGGGATTCTCCATCGGGTTAGGGCCGCGTCTCTCGCGGCCTGACGGCGATCCCCTCCCACGCGCTCTGCGGGCCGGAACCGCGAGCTCCCGGCATGATCTGTTCCCAAAAGCGGGAACCGCTTTTGGGAACAGATCATGCCGCAAAGGGAGCGAAGCGGCCGAGCGTAGCGCTGGGCGGCGCCAAGGCAGGTTTCCTGGCCCGCGAGGAATGGCCGGCCCGCACATCGGCCGGGAAGCCGCGCAGCGGCTTTCCGGTGCGCCGATGTGCCAACAAAAAAGGCCGGCCAGGGGAGGAAACCTGCCGGGCGCTGCTGAAGGCCCGGATGACGCGTGGTAGGGGTCGCCTCCCGGCAGGCCCGCGGGCGCGCGCCCTTCCCGGTATCGGAGAAGCCTGGGGGCCGGCCTTCGGCACGGCCACAGCATGCGCCTGCGCGACCGGGCTCCGTTCACGTCGCGAGGAAGGCTAGCGCGTCTTCCGGAACGAGCTGTTCGCGAAGTCGCTTAATGAGCCTGTCCGGCCCGAGACAGCGCAGATCCTCGTTGAAATCGCCGAGTTCCGGCGAAACCACGAGCGGCAGCAGACCAGCAACCTGCGCGCGCCGGCTCAGCCGATCGATGCCATGCCGGCCGGCCGCATCGGCATCGGCAGCGATATAGAGGCGGCAGCTACCGGGCGGGAAGCGGAAGGCCGAGAGGTGATTGGCCGACAGGGCTGCGACCACCGGCATGGCCGGCATCACCGCGTTGAGGGACAGCATCGTTTCGATGCCTTCGCCCGCTGCCATGATCGGGACCGGGCCGATCGTGGGAAACGAGAAGCGCACGGCATTGCCGAGAAGGCCACCGAGCGATCGCCTTGGATTGTCGACCGGAGCCTTGCCGGCTCCGCATGGATCGAGCCAAGTCCGATGCACGCCGGTGATCGTGCCGGCGGCGTCGGTGACGGCTGCGATCATAGCTGGGAATGTCGATGTCGCGTCCGTCGTGAGATCCCGGTAATAGCAGGAGGGATGGAAGCGGAGCGAGCCGTGGCGCGCGGCCGCAACGATGCCACGATGGCGCAGATATGCCTCGGCCAGACTGCCATGGAACGCACCGCTCATCGCGAAGAGGCGTCGCGCGCGTTCGCTCGCTGACGACACGCCGGCAACCGGCCTTCTATCGCCGGCCGTTGACCGCGAAGGCTCAGGGTTGGGCAAGCTCAGGAAGCGCCGCGCCTCGTCGGCGACATCATGGAAGTCGACAAGCCCGCAGGTCTCGCGCACGAGATCGAGGAGATCGCCGAACTGGGCCGTGGCCTCGTCTGCCCATCTGCCTCGACGCGGCCCGGAAAGATGGACATAGAGGGAGCGGCCCTTGTTGTTCCTGACGTCACCGACGATCCAGTAATTGCCCGCACGTCGGCCGGCGGAGAGATAATGACGGCAAACCGCCTCGGCGCTCTGCGCGAGGCGGTCCGCGAGTTCGGATGCGGAGGCGTGCATAACAACCGCCCCTCCGTCAGACGCGGCTGGCGATGTCGACTAGGCGATGGCGTTCCATCAGCCGCGAAAGGATCGCGACGGCCTCGCCGGTCATCGGCACAAAGAACCGGGTTTTCCATTGGATCATCTCGCAAAACAGCCCGATCGCCTTCAGCCAGTCGCACATACCGTCGGTGAAGCCGTTCAGTTCGACGCGATAGTCGTTCATGACTTTCACGCGCCGCAACGTCATGTCGCCGGCAAGGCCGATCACGGACGAGCCGTTGGTGAGCGCGGCCCAGACCTGTTCGGGACTGATCGTCTGGACTTGGTCCAGGCCAAGATTGCGGCATAGCGTCGGCAGATGCGCGGGCGCTATTGTGCGGCCGACGATCTTTTCGCCATCGTCGGTCTGCAGCCGCAAGACGCGGCAATAGTCCTGCGGCAGCAGGCGCCAGATCGGCAGCAGCAGCCCTGTGATGATATGCAGCTGCGAGTCAGAAAATTGCGGAACCTTCGTGACCTCGGCCTGCCAGGATGCGGCGAACAGCACTTCGTCGGCCTCGTGCCAATTGGTGTCTTCGAGCTGGCGAACTTCGTAGCGCAGTTCGTCCATTGGCCGGATGAGCGCGACGCGCGGTTCGATCGTGCCATCGTCCAGCATGACGCTACGGGTCGGCATCATGACTGCCGCACGACCGGATTTGGCATTGACCATCAACGTGGCGCGACGATCGCACTTGGTCATCGCAAGTGCGTCCGAGAGGGACATCGGCTTGTTGCGTGTACGCTGTGTGATGGTCAGGAGATGCGACTGAGCGCCGCTGCCGGGATGGGTGTAGACGACCTGACGATCCGTGACCATCATGCTGTCGGCTTCAAGTGTCTCCAGGCCCTTGTCGTAAATGCCGGCGGCGATCGCGCCATCGATGCGCGCTGCCAGAAGTTGTTCAAAGGCGTCGAAGAGCAGATTTTGCATGGCGATCGTCAACGCCAGCATACGATTGAGAAAGGTCGTGATGGGCGGAAGTTCGTCTTTGAGGCCGCCCTCTTCGGTGGTCAGCGCCAGGCCGGTGATGGCTTCGAACTGGCTGAGCGAGCAGCCCTCGACCTTGCCCTGGTGGATCAGCAGGTAGAACTGGCGTAGCGCATCGCGCGCATACTGGGATTCCAGGTTGTCCTCGCTTCGAAAAAGCCCCTGTCCGCCCGTTTGCCGCTGCCCGCGGGTGATCGCGCCGAGCGTGTCGAGGCGGCGTGCGATCGTCGACAGGAAGCGCCGCTCGGCCTTGACGTTGGTGGCGATCGGCCGAAACAGCGGTGGCTGCTTCTGGTTGGTGCGGTTGGTGCGACCGAGCCCCTGAATGGCGGTGTCGGCCCGCCAGCCGGCTTCCAGCAGATAGTGGACGCGCAGGCGCGTGTTCCGCGCCGACAACTCGGCGTGGTAGCTGCGTCCTGTCCCGCCGGCATCGCTGAACACCAGGATGCGCTTGACGTCGTCCATGAAGGCCCTCCCGTCATTAAGGCCCGCCGACCCGGGACGGGTCTCGACCGCAAACCGCTCGATGTGCCCGCCTGTGTCGCGACGGACAATGCGACGGGAGCGGCCGGTGATCTCCGCAACCTGTTCCGTCCCGAAATGCTGGACGATCTGATCGAGCGCGGTCGGAACGGCAGGCAGCGAGCCGAGTTTTTCGAAAAGCGCGTCACGGCGGGCGACGGCCTCGCGGCATATGACGGGGGTGCCGTCCTTGTCGAAGACCGGCCGGGAACTGATATTGCCGCTCTCGTCGGAGAACGCCTCGAAGAGCTGCGTCGGGAACGAATGCATCAGGTAGTCAGCTACGAGTTCCCTAGGGGTCACATCAACCTGGACGTCGCCCCATTCCTCGGTTGGAATCTGGGCGAGGCGACGCTCGGTGAGGGCTTCCCCGGTCGAAACGATCTGAATGACGACGGCGTGGCCTTCCGCCAGATCGCGCTCGATTGTGCGCATCAGCGTCGGCGTCTTCATCGCGGTGAGGAGATGGTTGAAGAAACGCAGCTTGGAAAATTCCAAGGCCGACCGCGCCGCCGACTTGGCATTGCGATTGAGCGTGCCTGACTGCCCGGTGATGCCGGACGCTTCCATGGCGGCCTCGAGGTTGGTGTGGATGACCTGGTACGCCTCAGCCCAGGAATCATAGATCCTAACCTGCTCTTCCGTCAGTTCATGCTCGACCATCTCGTATTCGACGCCGTCATAGGAAAGCGAGCGTGAGGCATAGAGGCCGAGGGCTTTCAGATCGCGCGCGAGCACCTCCATGGCTGCGACGCCGCCGTCTTCGATGGCCGTGACGAAATCCGATCGCGTCGGAAACGGGAAATCGGCGGCGCCCCACAGTCCGAGACGCTCGGCATAGGCCAGATTCTCGACGTCCGTCGCACCCGTCGCCGAGACATAGACCACGCGCGCATGGGGCAAGGCGCGTTGAAGCCGCAGGCCAGCCCTGCCCTGTTGCGATCCGGCTTTATCACCACGCTCCGTCTTGCCGCCGGCAGCGTTCGCCATGGCGTGGCCTTCGTCGAAGATGATGACGCCGTCGAAATCTTCGCCGAGCCAGTCCACGATCTGCTGAACGCGCGAGCGTTTGCCTTCGCGCTCGTCGGAGCGAAGCGTCGCGAAAGTGGTGAACAGGATCCCTTCCGCGAGACGGATCGGCGTGCCCTGCCGGAAACGCGACAGCGGCGTGACCAGCAGCTTCTCCTGACCCAGCGCCGACCAATCTCGCTGGGAATCCCAATGCAATTTTTCGGATTTTGTAACCCACAGATGCCGACGGCGACCCTTCAGCCAGTTGTCCAGCAGGATGCCGGCGACTTGCCGTCCCTTGCCGGCGCCTGTCCCGTCACCGAGAAACCAGCCACGGCGAAAGCGGACGGCGCCGGTGGTTTCTTCGTTGGCTGCCTCGACATTGTCCCAGGATTTGTCGACTGTCCAAAACCCGGCGAGATAGCCAGCGTGGGCTTCGCCTGCATAGATCACGCTTTCGAGCTGCGCGTCGGAGAGGATGCCTTCCCTGATGACGTGCTCGGGCAGATGCGGGCGGTAGCTCGGCCTGGGGGGAGCGACTGATGCCATTGCGGTCGATTCCACGAGCTTGTCCGGATGAGGTTTGGCGCCGGGGATGCTGATCGCCTGAAGCCGATAGGGTTCGTAGATCCCGTCCGGCAGATTGCCGCGTGTTTCGTCGGCGGCTTCACGAATCTCGTAGGCGAGCTCGACGATGGGCGGCGATGGCGGCGAGAAGGGGCCGGTCCCTGGCAGGGCGCGGTGCTGGGACGCCCCTGGCCGTGCTGGCGCTGCCGTCATCGGTGTGGGCCGCAGCGTGTCAGCGCTCCTGCCTGGCGCCCTCTTTGCCGCCACGGCCCGCAGGATTCCGTTGGAGAGCGCGCCGATAGAGTCCGGCGACGTCGCCGGCGAGCGCGGCGGCAGCACTGTCATCCAATCGAGGAGCGCTTGGAGGTCCGGGGCTGTGCCATGTGAGGCGATCAGGCGGGCGGGATCCTGCGCCGGAATCTTGTCCAGGACGGTAAGCCGCGTCTCGACATTGGTGCCGTGCCGTACATAGACGCTGCCGTCGATCGCCGCGGAAAACAGGATGCGGCCACGTTCCTGCAGTCGGACGAAGGCGTCGCGCCATTTCGGATTGTCGGGAGCGAGGCTCGAAGCGGTGATCGCGACCAGGCGACCGCCGGGCGCCAGCCGCGCGAAGGCGGACGCGAGGTGACGCCAGGCCGCGTCTGAAACCCTGCCCTCGACGTGAGCGCCGACCGAGAATGGCGGGTTCATTAGGACGACGGTCGGGTTGGCGGATCGCTCCAGGTAATCGTCGATATGGGCAGCATCGTGCCGCGTGGTCCGGGCATTCGGGAAAAGCTGCGACAGCAAGGCCTGCCTGACGGGCGCGTAGTCGTTCAGCATCAGCCGCGCTTGGGCGATCTCCGCGAAGATGGCGAGAAGGCCTGTGCCCGCGGATGGTTCGAGCACGA
The DNA here is from genome assembly GCA_002356515.1 of Mesorhizobium loti. Taxonomy (NCBI): domain Bacteria; kingdom Pseudomonadati; phylum Pseudomonadota; class Alphaproteobacteria; order Hyphomicrobiales; family Phyllobacteriaceae; genus Mesorhizobium; species Mesorhizobium loti. The sequence continues at coordinate 202,730 of AP017606.1, forward strand.
TGTCGCCGGCGATCATGCCGGCGGCGCGAGAGACGACATAGGCCAGCGGCATCGGTGTCGACAGCTGCTGGAGCGCCTGCGATTCATCGGATCGGCGCGTATGGGTCGGCACGAGATGCGCGACCTTCGCCAGCATGGCGAGCGCATCGGTTTGAAAACGGGCGAGAATTGCTGGTCCGAACTTGCGCAGGAAAAGAACCTGTGCCGCCTCGCAGGCTTCATAGGCGTCTTTCCAGACCCAGCATCCCTGGGCATCGCTGCCGTCGAAGGCGTTGGTCATGATTGGACGAAGATCGCTTGCCCCGATCGGCTGACCCCGTTCGAGGAAGGGCAGGATCTGGTTGGCGGCTTGCAGAATTCGGATGGCGCGGCTGGCCCGGTCGGAGATGGTCGGGTCGAGAGAGCCAGTCGGAATGCCGGTGGCTCGTGCGGAGATCGCGTTCATGGGAAAGTCCTGTCGAGAGCAGCGAAAGGGTCGGCCAGCACCGGGCGCTCTCTCAACCCAGCCAGGCCAAACCCTTCCCGGCTTCGCTCTTCCTCTGCAGCGGACCCGCCACCCCCGGCCACTCTCCCCCAAGGGTGGCACCTGTTGCTTTTGGCGACCTGGCCGGTCGGCCTTGTCCTGGCGATCGCTTCCTCTCAAACGAGGCAGTAACCGTAGCTACCGGGCCGGCTTTTTATTTTGCGTTCGCAGCCGCCATTGGTGGCTGCATCAATTCAGTCGAATGAGGTAGATCGCGGCGGATGCGCCAGTTCAGGATTGGGACCAGACATTGGGGGACGGCGCCGGAGCTTCAACCGGTGCTTGAGCAGGGGCTACGAGCGCAGGCAGCGACCCTTGTGCCTTTGCCGTGAACAGCCGGTTGTTGTGATGTACATTGCCCGTCTCAACGGTCAGTATCTCGTCAGACGCATGCCTTAATCGGGGTGCGCGACCATGATTTAGCCTGCCTCCTGACGAAGCCATCTTGTTCATCCGGCCGGGGTAGTGCGGGCAGGCGGAAGCAGCGGACCTGATCCGAGCCGAGACATGTTCTGTGCCGAGAACAGAAAAAATCAATCCAGACGGTTGACGCGGCGGCCTTCGCTGCGCGCTTCGATGAAGGCGCTTGCGATCTTGATCATGAATGCCTTGCTAAAACGACCCAGGGGCTTGCTGTCGGATTCGATGTACCAGGAGCGTTCGGGAATATCGTAATTGTATTCGTCCACCACGATCCAGCAGCGTTTAAGATCGGTCAGACCGGCACGTCGGCACTCGATGGCGGAGACTTCCAAACCGACCCGATCGGTGAGTGGTGGCTGGGTGGTTATCGCCAGGAGCGCCAGATGGGTCAGGCCGTCTCTTGCGCCGCGCACAGCGATGACCACGCAGGTCGGCCGGCTTTTGCGGCCTTCCGTTTCGCCGCGCTCGTGTTGCCATGCCCAAAGATATGGGTAGGAGATCACCTGACCGGGCAGGAATCTACCGCTCATCGTCGTATCCCTCCCCGCGCGCCAGTCGGTCAATCTCGGCGAAGAGTTCCGCGTGTTCCTCCGGCATCTCGGAGACGCGATATGCGTGGCGGGGATCGCCGGTGCGCATCCGTTCGTAGTGCTCGTAACTCATCAACACGAACCGGGGTTTCCGGTGCTTGGTGAGAATAACGGGTTCGCGGCTGGCAACGTCCGTGACGTCGCCAACCTGCTTGTTGAGATCCCCCGTCGTGAACTGACGCATGGCTGGATTCCTTATCAATTTCCATATTATCCAGATTTCCCCGATTTGCAAGAAAATGGCGCCACATCCGGCTGACCTCCTCGCACCTGTCGGGATTATCGCCATCCGGCGTGAGCTGCGATGAATTGGAGCGCCGGCTGACCGACGGTCTCGCGGCTTTCGCGGAGCTTCTATGCTATCGGAAACTAGCAGGTGCGGAAACGACATTGATCAGCGGCGGATACCACCTTATTCATAGGGCTAGCACAGCAGTTCCCCTACCTAGCCGAGCAACATGAGTAGATACAAAGACTATCGCAAGCCCCGTCGGCATCGAGATGACGACGAGCCGCTTGCTCTTCCAGAAAGGGTTTTCGAGCCCAGCTTCTTTCAGCGGCCATCACCTGCGATTGCAGAGCCTTTAGACGCGCAGGTGAAGTGGTTCAACGCGGGCAAAGGATTTGGCTTCGTCAAGGTCTCAGATGGCAGGGAGGCCTATCTGCCGTTACGCGTGTTGGAGGGGATCGGAAGCCGCGATGTCGCGGCGGGAGCTCGTCTCAAAGTCACCTTGGAAGAAACGCGAAAGGGGCATCAGGTTGCGCAGGTGTTGGAGATCGGAGAAGTTAGCCCGACCGAGCCGACAAGTGCGGATGTCGATGAAGCATCCGTTGTGCTGGAGCCGCGGCTTGAAACCGCTGGTACTGTGAAGTGGTACAATCCTGACAAAGGCTTTGGCTTCATCGCTCCTGAAACAGGCGGCAAGGACGTCTTCGTTCACGCCAACCAGTTGTCCCGCGCCGGGCTCACCGTACTGGTAGAGGGACAGAAGGTGCTTTTCGAACACGGGCAAGGCAAAAAAGGCCCCGAGGCCCAGAGCATTCGCCTTGGTTAGAGCGTTATAGCGGCGCCGGTCGATCGGTTGAGAGATGCCCCAGGTCAGGACAATTTTGCCAAAAGCTCGTCGGCCTCAGCTGGGCTAAGGCAGCACAGCCGGATCGGGTGCGATCGACCTAATCTCAGCCCGGCGGCCGTGAAAGGCTTACTGTGCTCTAGCAGCATTCAAGGAGCGGCTGACCGGCGACCAACGCATACTCTTAGAGGGGGTGGGGGTTACATGAAAGCGTCGGTCGCCGGCATTAGGCGGGCCGCGTCAACAATGACGCGAGGGGCGGATTAGGCGTCGAGAGACGCCGTCGATAGGGATGCCAGATCATGGTAAAGAAGACGTTACCACCCGCGGGGCCGTCAGATTTGGGGACCTTCAATCGGGTTTTTTTGGTGTAGGGCCTGGTTGGCCGCGTTCAGCAGTTTACCAGTTGGCGTCTGCGTTGCCTGCCGGTGGCCATGCATATCGTAGACCCCTTGGTCGCCAACCAGCCAAAGGCCGGGCTTTTCATCCTTACCCGGCGCCAGGCCGTAATGGGGATTGCGGTAGCCGCCGTTGGCGGCGGCATCCAGCTCGCCGCGCGCAATGATAGCGCGCACCGCTGAAAGCGGGAACGTGAACATGATTTTCTCCTGAGCTTGAGGGGACTTCGCCGTGATCGGTCAAGCGACGACAAAGCCCGGTGGGTGAATTTGGTAGTGGTCAGCATGCAGCCGGCGACGTTCGACGGAACGTCATAGGCAAATGCCGGACGCGATCGATCGCGAGCCGGGTATCAAGCGCCATTGTACGGCTTTCCCGTGCGGAGTTTGTCTTCGATTTCTTCATCGGTCAGATCTTCCAGGAGCTTCAGGATGGTGCCATGGCCGCCTGCATTGACGAGGATAGTGCGCTTGCCGCGATGCTCGGCTGGCCAGGCGCTTGGGTCGGCGGAACCTGCGATGCCACGAAAATCGGGATGCGTGCCGGCCCAGATCGCCTCAAGCTTCTCTTCGCGCGTCCTGCTGTCAAGCAAATGATTCTCGTAAGCGATGATGGCTTCCCGCATCGCATCGGGGCTTTGGCGGTCGGAGAGGTCGCAAAACCCAGTGAACCATCGCCGCCGGCCGCGAATGGTGATTTCGAAGAAGACGCTGGTGATATAACCGGCCTTGAACTCCGACATTCCGAACATGCCGGCTCTGAGAAAGAGCGGCGGCAGCATGTCGAGCATGAAGTAATATGCACTTGCTTCGATCTCGAACCATTGGCAAGCATAGGCCTTGCCCGAAATACGATCCTCGGGCGGTGCGTCATGGTCGCGATTAAACAGTGCAATCATCTCTTCGCGTGTTGCGACATTCTCAAAAATCTTTCTGAAGGACGGGTGATCTGGCATGGGATGCTCCTTTCGGGCATGGCGAAGGGGCCGTTCCAGCGGCGTTCGCATTCTTCATTGCGGCGGGGTATGCAGATCCGGCGGCTCAGGCGATGAGCAGCAGTCGGTTCAGCGATGAGGTGGGGGTGTAATCAGGAAGCCGAGACGTCCAGAAACTAACGAGGCTTCATGCTGCTCGCGACACGGCAGATCTCGGAGAACTTCCCACGCCGCTGATTGCGTGAACGAGCGCTGCGAGCGCAGGAATGTCGTCGAGCAGAGTGAGATCGGCCAAGTGATTGGGGCCACCGGTGTAGTCCTGCCGACCCTTGCAGGTCCGGATCAGAATTCCGTGTCCAGACAAAAGACCGAACTGGCCAACCTGGATATAAACGCGGCGGTCATGCAGGGTTATTTCACCTGCGACAGCTATGCCTGCCTTGTTCGAACGCAGATCGTACGATCCGGCAGGCAGGTGCAGCTCTGCGGCAAGCTTCTTCAAACGCGAGCGCGCGGTTGAATGAAAGCGCCTCTTCTGTTGCTCGTCATAGGAGCAGCTTCTGTTCCAGTCGAACATGTCGATCTCCATGAAACGGAACGATCGCTTGCGCGACCCCGGGCCTGTCGTCAGTTGGTTCTATGCGGTGAAAGGGTCAGGCGGCCGTGCGGCCCTCGATGACATCGGCGCCCACCTCGTCGGCGGAGACCTGCTCGAGATAAGCCCGGCTGTACGAATTGCTACCGAGCCAGCGTTCGGCAGCCTCACGGTTCTCTGCGAGATGCAGGAGCTCCGGGCTGTCGCCGAGGTCCTGCAGAATGCGGACCATGCCGATTGCTGGACGCTCGACGATCTCAAAATGCAGGTCGCTCTCGACGGACCAGGTGCGCCGGACCGAGACGACGATAATGCCGCCCTGGCCGAAATCGCCTTCGTGCAGGGTGAAATAGGCCGGCGAGCTATAGGTTGCCCGCGATCGTGGCGGTTCCTTCCTGACCAGGCGGCCGGTGCCGTTGCGGCTTTCCCACGCGACGACCTTTTTTTGTAAAGCGGGCTGGCGGCTTCGGGGTGAGGTCGGTGTATCGTACGAGGCTCCCCAATCGGGCAGAAGTGTAGATGATATGGGCTGACATGCGGATCTCTCCATGTTGGAAACCGAAAAAAGGCCCGGCGAAGATGCCGGGCCCGGTGCGGAGCGGGAGACCGATTATTCGGCGGCCTGGAGGTGGTCAGCCTCGTCGCCGACGCCGACCGTGGACTCATCGGTGGATGGATCCGAATCGTCCGCGAGGAAGGCCGGCAATTCGGCGGCATCGCCTTCGCGGCCGGCATCGTTCGGCTCATCGTCGGTGACGGTCACGCCGGCATCGGCAACCGCGTCGTCGACATCGAGACGCAGCGGCTCGGGCAGCCAGTTCGATCCTTCGAGAAGGCGAGCAGCCTCACGTGCCATCAAGTCCTTCTTCATGTGGTCGATCAGCTGCGCGGAATCCTCGCCGCTCGCTTCGCGCACCGCCTGGACGATCCGGGCCTTGGTGACGCGGCCGAGATAGTTCTCGACGGTGGGCTCCCAGCCGGCCGTGACCATGTCGAACTGAAGCGTGGCCGCGACTGCATCGGCATGGGCAAGCGCGCCAGGGCGCCTGTTCCAGGGCTCGACGACTGCGTTGAGCGAGAGTGACGCGCAGTGCGCGAACAGCGCCTTGCGGCTTGCTTCATCGAGACCGAGCAGGAAATCCCATAGCTTGTCGCTGTCGGGCATATCCCTGTCCCAGGCCTCGTGCCGCTCGGCAATTTCCTTCGCCCACTGGGTCTCGGCCAGGTCTTGTACCTGGCCGAAACTGTTGCTTGTCAGGCTGATCTCGAGGCAGCTGTCCTTGGCGAACCTGAAGAACACCTGCAGCACGAGTGCATGGAGCACTGCGACGAAGGCGATGTCGACGTCGCTGGCGAGTGCGTTGCGCAGCGCGAGCGTCTTTTGCGCGGTGAGATCGAAGACGAGGCGATCGGGCAGTGGCTTTATGCCTTCATCCTCGGGTTCTTCCGCACCGTCGGATGTACCGTTCACGGAGCGACCGTTGACAACTACGCCATTGCCGCTGTCAATCTCGGACAGTGACGCCTCGCGATCCTCGCCGTCGCCCTCTTCGTCGTCATCGTTTGTCTCGACCCGCGGTTCGTCCTCGGGACGGACAAAGCCGGGTTCGATCTGCAACTGGCCGTTGGCGCCGAGCGTGACAAACGCTCCGGCGATAGTCTTGTGCGTCGGATCGAAGACATGGGGACGATCGCTGAAGCCGTCGAGTTCAGCGCCGAGCTGATCGAGCTTGTCCTCGATCTCCTGGTCGGCCTCCTCCATCTCGGCATACCTGGCGTCGAGCGCATCATACTCGGCCTTCACCGCATCGTAGCGAGCGGTCTCCTCGGCGCTCATCTGAGGCTGTTCGGCATAGACGCGCCGCATGCCGGCAGTGTGGCCATAGGGGAAGCTGATCGCCGCCTCGGCCCACTTCCAGCCGTCGGCGCGAACGGCCTCGGCGTCCAGCTTGAGCTTATCGAAGACCAGCTGCTCAAGAAGAGCTGCATCCTGGAACCAGCCGCCAGAATCCTGCTCGAACAGATCGCGCAGGACAACGCCGCCCGCAGCTTCATAGGCCTCCGTGCCGACATAGACCGCCCGGCGATCGTCGGCACGAACCGTCGTCTCCGTCAGCAAGCGCCTGATGTAGTACGGCTCCTGCACGCTCGAGTTGTTGGAGACGCGCTCCCAGACCTGCTCCTGACGTGCATGGTCGTCGGAGATCGAAAACGCCATGATTTGGTCGAGACGGATTTCGTCCTGTTCGTAGAGCCCGAGCAGCTTTGGCGAGACCGAGGCGAGTTTCAGCCGCTGCTTAACAGTCGCCGCCGACACGAAGAAACGGGCGGCGATCTCCTCGACGTCAAGACCCTGCTCTTTCAGAGTCTTGAATGCGCGGAACTGGTCGAGCGGATGCAGGTTTTCGCGATGCACGTTCTCGGCCAGCGAGTCCTCTTCGGCCGATGTTGTTCCGCTGCGGTTGACAATGCAGGGGATCGGTTCGTTCTTTGCCAGACGTTTCTGCTTGACGAGAATGCCGAGCGCCAGATAGCGACGGCCGCCGGCGGGCACTTCGAAGGTGCCGGTCTCGTCTCCGTTCCCGTCAAGTACGGGACGAACGTTCAGGCTCTGCAGGAGCTTGCGCCGGCCGATGTCTTCGGCGAGTTGCTCGATCGTGACGCCGTCCTTTACCCGGCGCACATTCTCCTGCGACAACACAAGTTTGTCGTAGGCGATATTCTCAGAGGGGTTCATTGCGATCTTCTGTATGGCGCTTTTTGCCATGGTCAGGGTCTCCATGACGGGCGGCTCGGGGCCTCTCCCCGAACCTCCAAACCCGTCAGGAACCCTCCCGTCCGCACTCTGCCTCTCGCGATGCCGCGCCGGCGCAGGCCGGCGGCCTCAACGCGGTTCGGCGACATCGACCCGGTCAGCCTTGCGCAGAGCCTCGATCGTGCTGGCAGCAGCGCAGTCGCTCGAGGTCTGCGGCTGCGTTGCCTGTGAGCCGGTCGAGGATCCGGAGATACGCTTCCTCGTCCGCGCCGCTCCAGTTCGACATGCGGCGATTGTAGCGATGCATTTTCGGGCGCGAGCTGATCGTCTCTGTCTCGGCACGATCGCGCAGAGAGTTCGAGCTCGTAAAGATTGTGGCGCGTGTCCCGCTTCCATGCGCGGCTTCGGCATAGGCGGAGAGCGGGTACACGGCGGTGAAGAGGATGTCGCGCTCGATATGCATACCGAACGGCAGGCTGAGCGAGGCGAGTTCTTCGAGACTGAACGATCCAATCTCCGGGAAGCCAAGATCCGCGAGGCCAAAGCAAGTGTCGTTGTCCGCATCGAGTTCGGTAGCGAGCCAGGTGCCGATACCGACCGGATTGAAGAACTTGACCACTGGAACGTGGTCGGCACCGGGCTGGCGGCCATTAGCGAGAAGCTGATCGCGCTGACCAGGCGTCAGCAAGGGCATTGGGGTTTGGGCGGTTTCGTCCATGGGTGGTGCTCCGTGACGGGCGGCCGAAAGCGAGCCCTTCGACCTCCTGACCCGTCACGACGAAAGGCGCCGCCCTCTTGGCTGTGAGGACGGCGCCTTGGAGCGGCGAGCGTGGGAAATTCGCAGTGGGATGTGCAGGATCGCCGGCCAGGACAGGATCAGTGGGTGAGGTCGAGGAGCTTCTTGGCCTTGCCCTCCATCTCGAGGCGCACGTCCTGATGCTGCTTGTCGCGAGCGACACGGGTGATGCCCTGAACGAAATCGAACACCGATGCCGGCGGATGGCCTTCGTCGGTGAGCACGGCATCGATGATCTTCGTGGTTTCACCCTTGGAGAAGCCACGCTTGCGCAGGAAGGTGGTTCGGTCGTCATCGTCGCGAGCGACGATCCGCTCCCGCGCGGCTTTGATGCCGTTGATGAAGGGCATGGGTGAGGATTCGGCAAACTGGATCAGCGCCGGTTCCGCTTCGAGCGCGAAGCGGGAAGGAGCATATTTGGAATGCCGGATGGTTATTTCCTGGAAATCTTCCGCGCCCCAAATGTTCCTGTTTTGGCATACGGCGCGGAGGTAAAAGCTGGCTATGCCAAGCGTCCTGGCGCCGACTTCCGAGTTCCAACAGTAGAACCCGCGGAAGAACAGATCAGGTTCGCCGTTCGGCAGCTTTCCGGCCTCGATCGGGTTGAGGTCGTCGACGAGGAAGACGAAGACATCGCGGTCGGAGGCGTACAGCGTCGTGGTATCTTTCGAAACATCGACATGTGGGTTATAGATACCAGTATCCCATTGAAGGCATCCTGGCACCTTCCAGCGTGTATCTCCAGTGCCGTTACCTGCGATCTTCTGTACAGCCTCGATCAAGTCTTCATCGAATATTCTGCCGTAATCTGGCCCCGTCACGGCCCTGAGCTCGAGGCGGCCATTTTCGATTTCGAGCGTTTTGATCTGTTCGGCTGGTTGTGAGGTCAGGCCGTACTGCAGATTGATCGCTGCCAGCGGGGCCGGGAGCTGGCGCAGATAGGTGGCCGGCGCGCCGACCAGGCTGGCAAGTTGACCAAAACTCCAGTGTGTGGGCGCAACCGGTGCCTCCGCGTCTGGCAGCATGAGCGTGAGACGTTCCGCGTCGTTGCGACTGGCTTCGACGCGGATACGTTCGCTTTCGACAATGCGCGTGCGGCTGCGCTGGGACCTGGCCCTCACCGAATTCCGGAGGTCGCTGAGGGACAGGTATCGCTCGTCGGCCGGGCGGTTGAACCATTCCGAAGACACGCGGCCGACACGCTGGCCGCGGCTCACATCGACCTTGTAGCCTGCCCGCGTGTTTCGCGTTGGCGATTGAATTTCCATCTGTGTCATGGGTTTGCTCCGCGGCGGACGCCGGGAGCCTCTCTCCCGGACCTGCGACCGCCACCGCAACCCCCGCCTGCCCTCTTCCTCTGCTGGCCGCCCGCTGCGCTGGCGTCTCCGTCCAATTCACGGCCTGCCCGTCAAGGTCGAACCGGTGGATCTCGCGGGTATCGCCCTAAAGAGGCTTGGCCTGGTTGGGAAGGGCCATCAGCGCGATGGGCGGCCGACGCAGGATGAACTCGACAGGCTCATCGGTCACTTCTATGCGAACCCTCGGCAAATTGCACCGGTTAGCCAAATCATACGTTTCGCCGTCGCAACCGCAATGCGCCAGGAGGAAATCTGCAAGATGCGTTGGTCCGACTTGGAATCTCGCACGCGGATGCTTCTCATCTGTGACCGGAAGGGCAAGGCGCAGCAATGACGATGATCGAATTTTCCTCTTCAATCATAGGTCAGTCGGTACCGCCTTCCGTCGAGGATGCGCTGACCTGGCCATCGATGACCTTCACTTTCATGATCTGCCGTTTGAACCGCGGCCCCGATCTCAGTCAAAGCGATAAGATTTTCGTCCTCAGAGCTCCCGAAATCGCCTCTTGCGCCAGGAGGCCGCGGTAGCGAATTTTGTCATCTGGGGAGAGGGTCTGACCGTTAGCTGCATCGGCTGCGGCCCTTCGCAACTCCGAAGATGTCGACTGCAACACAACCTGTGCCACCTCGGCCTCGTACATTCGTTCTTCTTCACTGTTCGGCGGTCCAAGCCCCGTCAACAAGCGCCAGAATGGGAACGACACGCTATCTTGCGCGGACTGACGAAGCTGACCGGAGTTCGCCTTGGCTATCAGTTGTGCCGCGAGGCCTTCGTCCAGCATTCTTGGCACATTAAGAATGCCCCAGCCGAGTTTGGGTTTGTTGGGGTGGGCATGGTCCGCGCTGTCAAAGAGGGCCAACCTACACGCCTCGACACGGCGCCAATCGGCGGGCGTTTTGTCGCGATAGAGTTGGAGCCACAAGGCGCAAGCGGCCGCCACCTGGGGAGTGCTCGCCGATGTCCCTCCCCCGCTCATCTCGAATCCGGTTGGACAATCGTCAAATTTCATCCAGGCGACATTGGGCGTGAATCCGGCGATGGCTTTCTCCATCACGCTATCGGGCCCCCAACAACCTTGCATAACGCCGAACTTGTCGGTGACGTATGGCTGTTTGGCGTAGGTCGCCCCCACAACCGTCAGAACACGATTGAAGGCGCTTGGATAGACGGTAAAGCGCGTCGCGAGATCAGCCACTTCGAGATAGAAGCTGTCGCCTGAAGCCGCCACTACGACGAGACCCTCCTCGTAGAGCGTATTGACCGCATCGGCCCAGGCCGCGGTCGGAAGGCCACCATGACTTATTGAAACAACATCACAACGGTTGGCGGGATTCGGCTTTTCCGGGTCGCCACTGGGCGCCAACGCATCATACAGGCCCTTGGCCATTGTGCTGGTATACATGTGCACAACAGAAGGACTGATCCGGATAGGGATGACCTCAGCGTCGGGCGCGCCTCCGATGTCGCCCTGATACCGTTGCTTGCCAAACTTGAGATCCATCGCATTGCCCGCCAGCAGGGCGAGAGTGGCAGTGCCGTGACCCGGCTGGTCCAGACCCAGCAATTGCGTCCCGGGATCTATTGGATCCTTTTTCTTGTCCCAATAGTCGTAACCGAGGTCCGGTCGCAGATAACGTGGCTTGGAGGCATGTCCTGGCGTGTAGCCTGTATCCAGGTGCGCGATCTTGACCCCTTTGCCGGTGGCAACATCCCGAATGCTGGCAAAACCGGTGAAGTCCCCACCCAGGTGCCATCCAGGAGACACGCCGGCGGCGGGGTTCACCGCGGGCGGCCAGTCGGTATTCAGGCCTCCGTCCAATTTACCCCGCGGCGGGGCGGACAGCTCGTGCAGGACATCCGGTTCGATGTAGTGGGTATAATTCTGAGCGCTGGCAGCTGCATGGGCGGTGTCCCAAGGCGTCAGGTCTTCTTTTGGCTCGACAGGTTTCGCCAACAGCCAGTGGTCAGCCACTACATAATCGGTGAACTGGGGCCGACTTCGCGGGGTCGCCGATAGAAGCTCGAGCGAATAGCCCGGAATGGCGACTGGCAGGTTGGGCAGGTTGGTCTCCAGAACGACCGCGAACGGTTGATTGTGCACCTTTACCAGGAGCTGCCCATTGCCCTTGAGCGCCATAACCTACCCCCCATTATCTGCAAAATCACTGCGTTGGCACGTGCCCACCTAGACCGGACGCGTCCGTCAGGTGCGTGCACCGAGCCACGGGCTCGGTGCACAGCGCGTCAGCTGATTGCCCCCAACAGTGGGAACTGACTGGGGTCCAGTTGATAAAACAGGACCTGGAGTCCCTTGCTGTCGCCGTAGTGCGCCTGCCAGGTGTCCAAGGTGTATTTGTTGTAGAATTTCTGGAGCGACGAGCTGTTGGAATAGACCTGGCCATTGTCGCCCACAATGCCGACATGGCCGATGTTCGGGCCCTCCGTCGGCGAAATGATGACGTGACCGGGGATGGCGTCGGCACGTTTGACGGGTTGGTGCTTGGCCTTCAGCACCAGGTACATGCTGGCGGTTGAGAGCCCTCCCCCAATCGGCCGCCGGAGCGCGCGTCTTGCGACTTCATTCACCGCCCAAGCGCAGGCCAGGTTGCCGTGGTCAGTGCCGGGGACATCACCGGTGAGAAGCGTGTTGACACACGCTTTGGCTTCGTCTGCCAGCTTCGTGTCGAGCTGCTGCTTCGTGAGAAACGTCGCGCCGGCAGCAGCCTTCCAATCCAGGTCGACCGTCACCTCCGGAATCTTGAGGCTGTCCAGGGCCGACTTCAGGTCTGACCCGATGTCGTCCCGAGGATCAGCCTGCAGCACGCCGGCGTCGCTCAGCGGAAACGTGATGTTGCCGGCCTGGTCGACTTTGGCGACCAGCTGACCGCCTTCGTCTTCGGACGTTACGTTCAGCTTATAGAGTGTGTCCGTGCCGACGGTCGTCTTCTCGACGAGGACGCCAGTCTGTCCGGAGCCAAGGCGTTCCAGAATTGTGCTCGGAACGTCAGTCATGTGAATTCCTCCCAAAGCGGTTGATGATGTCAGGCGAAGTTTTCTTTCGGAAATATGGCATCCAGCTGGGCGTCCCCGCCCCAGTCGCGGAAGCCCGCTTGCGACTCAGACTGGACCAGACCAACCGCCCAAGGCGCGTCCACAGTTCGGTCCGGATACAGGAGATAGAGAAATCGGGGCTCATCAAAGCCCACGACCTTCGGGGGATGCTTTTTCGAGAATGGGCTCAATCCAAGGTTCACCGCCAATGCGATTGACCCTTCGCCGACGGCATGTCCCGTATCGGCGAGGATCGCGCCCGTGCGTTTCCGGCTGTTAAGGTCGACGACCGTGGCGATCGATCCTAGCGGGACACTAAATTGGGGGAATTCCTGGCGGTTGAGCACGAAGTATGGGATTTTTGCCGCGTCTACCCAGTGACGAGTGTCCTTCGATCCATATGCGGGATCAGACAATGAGGTTCCAGATACGTAAAATCCTGGCGCTGGCCCGACTGCACCGTCCTCGCCTTGAATTCCGTGCAAGTCGTTTTTGCTGACGTTGGCTAAGTAATCGTAAGAACCTGTATCGCCGGGATGATACGCCATCGGCGCGCCGTCTGCATCAACTGCGAGTTTACTAACGAAAAACGGTGACTTTGATCCCTGCACAAGTCGAACATCGACCTGTGCAACACAACTCTTTTGGGCGTAATCCCATTCCGTACAAACCGAGCCGATAATATCGACATGGGTCATGCTTACCCCCGGATGAGCCATGTTCGAATTTGGATGAGAAATAGATGATGTCTCGTTTTACTGTATTAGCTAACGGAAAGCTAGCTGGGTCTTGAAAATTTAACGCCAATGGCCGCCTGGGCCTGTTGTCCCACAATCAATCCGTGAAACGTCTACTCGTCAAAGCCCGCCCCGAATCCAGAGCCCTTGGGCGTGACCTAGGCTCGGTCCGATTGTCCTGATTAAACGGCACGAAGCCGTCAAGAGCTTGGTCAGCAAGGCTGTCGCCAGCATTGCTGACAGCGAGCGGTTCCTCGCGAAAGCCGTGCCAGCCGCCGGGCGTCGCCTGGAGCTCGAGAGCCCGCGGTGCTAGCGGGCCGAGTTGGCCGAGGAGCGAAGGGATCGCGTTTGTTGGCGAGACTGGGCGGACAATCGACGTCTTAGCAGGTTGATGTGCCGTGCCCCATCCCCACTCCAAGACTGGGCGAAGGAAGCCCGTCCTACTTGACGGCATACGTAATGTGGAACGGATCGACAGCCTTTTCCAGCGCCTCCCTATCCGCCCTAGCCATCATGGCGGGGCCGACTTGCTTCGACGGCAGAACTATGAGTCAATGGGGGCGTGGGGATGCGGCGGCGTCCGGAGCAATGGAGGCGATGCGACGTTTCAGTCTTGCTAACGAGGTGATCGAGGAGGAGGCGCCGGATCTTCAGGATGCGCTTGCGGATGCTTATCGAAGGAAGGTCCGACCGCTTTGCCTGTGCAGGGAGTCGGGCCCCGCCATGTATATCGCGCAGGTTGGTGATCAGTATGTCGTCAAACGGATGCCGCTGTCCGGCGGTGGCCATGATCCTTCCTGTTTCTCGTACGAGCCGCCTGACGAACTGTCAGGGCTCGGCGTGCTGATGGGCAGCGCGATTCAGGTCGATTCAGAGAGCGGGATGGCGGCGCTCAAGCTCGATTTCAGTCTTTCGAAAGTTGGCGCTCGATCGGCGCCTCCTGTGGGCGCCGGAGGATGGGACAGTGTGGCCGGGGACACGAAGAAACTGTCGCCGCGCGGCCTACTTCATTACCTGTGGCATGCAGCCGAACTCAACGTCTGGACATCCCGATGGGCTGGTAAACGCCATTGGTGGAACATCCGTTGGCACCTCATCGAGGCCGCGCGCCAGATGACGGTCAAGGGCGGACCGCTGAGCGACATATTGTTCGTACCAGAACCGTTCCGGTCCCCCGACAAAACCGCGATAGAACAGAGACGCGCGGAGGCGCTTGCGTCTGCGGTACCTCCCAAGAGCGGTCCAAGAAAGCTGATGATCCTTGTCGGTGAGGTCAAGGAATTCGGCGTTGCCCGCAGCGGTCACAAGCTGGTCGTCAAGCACATGCCCGGGTTCGTGTTCCTTCTCGACGATGGTCTGTACCGTCGGCTCCAAACCCGTTTTGAAACCGAGATGGCTCTCTGGGGTGCGGATGAGGCATCCCATTTGATCGCTATTGCCACCTTCGGGTTGACGCCGGCGGGGCTGGCGGTGATCGAGGAAATGGCAGTCATGGTGGTGGCGGAGAATTGGGTGCCTTACGAGTCCGCCTATGAAAAGAAGCTGCTCGATGCGCTCGCCAGGGTGAGAGAGCGAAGTGTGAAGAGTCTGCGCTACAGCTTGCCGCTCGACAAGCCGGCCGTGGCCGCGATGTTGCAAATTCCGCCGCGACCGGTTGGACTTTACGTCGTTCCTCCTTCTTCCGATCACGCATATGAGGAGACGCTGGGCGAATTGATCGCATCACGACCGGAGTTCGATTCCTGGATCTGGCGGACGGCCGATGGTGAGATGCCGCCATTGCCCGTCCGGCAGGACCGTGTGCCCGTCACATGACGCCATGGCGGCGAGTCTCGCCCGCCTTTCCAACGCACTTCAATCACATAAAACAAAACCCCGCCGAAAATCGACGGGGAATATCAGCGGTCTGAGGGCGGCATTGCTGCCGCCCTCCCGAGTTGTTGAGCCGTGAGGACTTAGAAACCCCCCATGCCGCCCATCCCACCCATGCCACCGCCGGGCATACCACCCGGCATGCCGCCGCCAGCCGACTCCTTCTTGGGAGCCTCCGCGATCATGGCTTCGGTGGTGACGAGCAGGCCGGCGACCGAGGCCGCGTCTTGCAGAGCCGTGCGAACGACCTTCATAGGATCGACGATACCCATGGCAATCATATCACCATAGTCGCCGGACTGGGCGTTGTAGCCGAAGGTTGCGATCTTGCTGTCGAGGATCTTGCCGGCGACGATGGAAGCTTCCGCACCGGCGTTGGCCGCGATCTGGCGGGCCGGAGCCTGTAGCGCACGACGCACGATGTTGATGCCGGCGGTCTGGTCGGAGTTTGCGCCGACAGCGTTGATGCTCAGCGAAGCGCGCAGCAGGGCAACGCCGCCACCTGCAACGATGCCTTCTTCCACGGCCGCGCGGGTCGCGTTCAGAGCGTCATCAACGCGGTCCTTCTTTTCCTTCACTTCCACTTCGGTCGCACCGCCGACGCGGATCACCGCAACGCCGCCCGCGAGCTTCGCCAGACGTTCCTGCAGCTTCTCCTTGTCGTAGTCCGAGGTGGTCTCCTCGATCTGCTGCTTGATCTGGGCAACGCGGCCCTGGATCTCGGCCTTCTTGCCGGCGCCGTCGACGATGGTGGTGTTCTCCTTGGAGATCGACACCTTCTTGGCGCGGCCGAGCATGTTGAGGCCGACATTCTCGAGCTTGATGCCGAGGTCTTCGGAGATGACCTGGCCACCGGTGAGGATCGCGATGTCTTCCAGCATGGCCTTGCGGCGATCACCGAAGCCCGGCGCCTTGACGGCGGCGATCTTCAGACCGCCACGCAGCTTGTTGACGACCAGCGTGGCCAGGGCCTCGCCTTCGACGTCTTCCGAGATGATGAGCAGCGGCTTCGAGGTCTGCACGACGGCTTCGAGAACCGGCAGCATCGCCTGCAGGTTGGAGAGCTTCTTCTCGTGCAGCAGGATGTAGGCGTCCTCGAGATCGGCAACCATCTTGTCGGCGTTGGTGACGAAGTAGGGCGAGAGGTAGCCGCGGTCGAACTGCATGCCTTCGACGACTTCGAGTTCCGTCTCGGCGGTCTTGGCTTCCTCAACCGTGATGACGCCTTCGTTGCCGACCTTCTGCATCGCTTCCGCGATCATCTTGCCGACCGACTCGTCGCCATTGCCGGCGATTGTGCCGACCTGGGCAACCTCTTCCGAGGTCTTGATCTTCTTGGCGTTCTTGACGAGGTGAGCGACGACTTCGGTGACGGCGAGGTCGATGCCGCGCTTCAGGTCCATCGGGTTCATGCCGGCGGCAACCGCCTTGTGGCCTTCCTGGACGATCGACTGCGCCAGAACGGTCGCGGTCGTGGTGCCGTCGCCGGCGATGTCGTTGGTCTTCGAAGCAACTTCGCGGACCATCTGCGCGCCCATGTTCTCGAACTTGTCCTCAAGCTCGATTTCCTTGGCGACGGTGACGCCGTCCTTGGTGATGCGCGGGGCGCCGAACGACTTGTCGATGACGACGTTGCGGCCCTTGGGGCCGAGCGTGACCTTCACCGCGTCGGCGAGGATGTTGACGCCGCGCAGCATGCGCTCACGGGCGTCGCGGGAGAATTTTACTTCTTTGGCAGCCATGTTTAGCTCCTGGCAGGGGCTTTGATCGAGCCCGCAGATTTAGGTGACGGTGAGGCCGATATTCAGCCGATGATGCCCATGATGTCGGATTCCTTCATGATCAGAAGGTCTTCGCCATTGAGCTTGACTTCGGTGCCCGACCACTTGCCGAACAGAATGCGGTCGCCAGCCTTGACGTCCAGGGGAACCAGCTTGCCGGCTTCGTCGCGGGCGCCGGAACCAACGGCGATGATCTCGCCTTCCTGCGGCTTTTCCTTCGCCGTATCCGGGATGATGATCCCGCCGGCGGTCTTGGATTCGGATTCAACCCGGCGAACGACCACGCGGTCATGCAGCGGCCGGAACTTCGACTTTGCCATTTTTGGATATCCCTGGTGCGGATGTTGACTGGTTCTCCGTCGCCGGAGCCCGTTAGCACTCGCCACACGCGAGTGCTAACGCGACGGTGGGATAGGCGGTCGGCTGGTACTAGTCAAGACGGAAGAGGAGACGAGTGAAGAGTAAAACAAGCACGCACGTGAGATTTGCACCCGATCCGCAGATCACCATACCGACCAGCAGCTTCGACAAGTGCCGCGCTCAAAGGCCTGACCGAAGACCGCATTCGATCATACGTTCAGACAGTCAGAAACTCCTTGTACACCGGACGGCAACATGAAGCGGAAGCTTCACGGCTTTCCATCCGAGCGCAACGGCTGCGGATTTGGTCCATCAACCGGCAAAGAATTCGCGCCGATTCTATGAGCGCTTTTGCCGTCAGTCTTTGAAAAGTCCCGTAGTCAGGAGCCACACCAGCCGATCGAGATGACTGCGAACCGCGTCGCGGGCGCGAACTGGCTCCTCCCACGGATCGATACCCAATATTTCGGCCATCTCTTCTACGCTGGCTTCCTCGAACCATGCTTGCAGGAGCATCAAAAAGATGGGCTGATGCTCTCTATCATAAGCCGTTAGGTGGTCCGACCAAGGGACATGGGTAGATACAGCAGAAGCTTTATTAGGAATTTGCGATCTATACTCCATGATATCTCCCCCTACGCAATTCTGACCCCGCCTTTGACGCGTCTAGACTATCGTCAATTGTGGAAATTTCAACATTTCTCGGCCGCGCAACCGGCGGCGATGGCAGTGAAGGCCGGCCCCTCGCCAGGGGCGTCGCTGGAGCTAGCCGTTTACAAATTCGGCGAAGCGCGCTGGGCGGATATCCTTCGGGTCGGCGTTCAACCGAAAGCAGACCATGCCGGGGCAGATCCGCCGCGCTTTTTCGTTGCCATCCCCCGCGACATAATACCGGCTGACCTGGTGCTCAGACTTAGCTTGAAAACCGGCCCCGACAGGCCTTCTCAAAAGCCAGTTTTCGACGGATCCGTCTTGCACCGAGGGTCCTGGTTCGGTTTCGCTGTCAGCAGGAGACGGTTTGCGACCAGCAAGCCGATGACCGCGGCCCGAGGGGCCACCATCCGGATATATGACAGGCCGCGAGTCATCCTGTCATCCTTGAGGTCGTCCCATTGGCTTTCAGCGCGGCCATCAGCATCGGTCCAACCGAAAACTCCCCTCCCCTCGCCTTTTCGGTGAGTACCCGCATATAACCGCCAGCCGAGTTGATGTGCTGCGCCCGTTGCAGAATGCAGGCAATCACGATCGCCGCGGTCTCCTGGCCCATCACATGGCAAGCCTCCTCATACGCTGAAGGCGAAACCCCCAGAAAACCCCGCACCTGGGCGGCCGTTATCATGAGTTCGCGCCAGTTGCCGATCCCATCTATGGCGTAGGGCACAATATCGGGGCAGGCCTTCAGCACCATCCCCAGCGGATAGGTTTTCGGCGCCTCTGCGGTCCTCGTCCTGGGCTCGGCCGTTGCCCCGCTTTTTTCTAAAGCAGGTTCAGATTCAAAAATAGAGTCGGTGTTTGAATCAGGTTGCTGCCGCTCGTTTTGAGAGTCATTGCCGCTCGTATTCGTGGATTTCATGTGAATTTCCAGCAGCTTATCCACATCGTCATGCAACGCGGCCAGATCGGCCGCGATCGGTTCGAGCTCAGCAATAGAGGCGCGGCGTGGGATTGCTTCCACAACGCGGCGGAAACGTCTCCAGAGGCCTCCCCAGTCGCCCGGCACGTCTTCCTCAACGGCCGCCTCTATCAGCTTTTGGATGTCACGGCGGTGCAAGGTGATCCGCTCGCGCATAAGCCTGAGCGCCCTGTTGTCGGCGCGGACCCGCTCGGCCGCCGCCTCGAACTCGTGAGCACGGGCCAGCAGCGGCGCCAGGGAGAAGCCGAATGCTTGCTCGATCTCCCCTCCCCTGCCCTTGCGCGCGTAACGCTTGCCGTTCGGGCTGTCCCGACGGATGATCAGCCCGCAATTCACAAGAGCCGCCAGGTGCCGTCTGACTGTGGGCTCGGGCATTGCATGCGCCCTGAGTGAGAGGTGGGCGTTCGAGGGAAAAACGATGAGCCCGTTTTCCTCGCTCAGCTCATTGTCCGGGTAGAATGACAGCAACGCATTCAGCACGGCCAAAGCGCGATCGCCGACACCGGCGATGCTCCTGCCCTCGCAGAGGTTGCGGTAGATCTGCCATTTGTCGACGGCGGTGCCCTTGGGGATTTCACGTGAATCGTTTTGCGCCGCCAACATGGCAAGCGACATCGGTCGCCGCCCAAAGGGCGTCGTTGCAATACCCGTCTCCATTTTTCCTTCGCCTTCAATTAGGCAAAAGAAATCCGCTCGCCGAATCGACGCCTAGACTCTTGACAGTGATTCGTGGAAATGCGATTCTCAGTTTGCGACAACTTTGAAAGAGGCTTCCACGGCTAAGGTCGTTTGGGGGCCTTTTTCTTTTGCGGTTTACTCCTGCTTCGATTTTCTGTTTGCCTGCCAGTCGGCATAGAGATCGTCCAGCCGTTCTGTCAGATATGCGCCAAAACCTTCATCGGCTCCGGCAGTCTTGAGGGAGAGCGTATAGGCCCTCCCTGTGTCCTTGATCTTTGCCGCGACCTTGCCGCCGTTCGGTTTCCACTCCCTGATCTGTTCTCGCTGCGGCTTCTTCGAAACTTCAGCCAAAACCATCATGAAGCGTTCGTCCGAGCCCAAGGCCTCGAACTCGGGCCTGTGGATGGCATTTTTGGCGGCTTCTAGCGCTTTGGGATCAGTAATCTTTTCGGCAATATCCATCCACCTGCGACGGCCCATAGAGGGTGCGGCACCGATGACTTTGACCAGGCTGTCCGGAATGCCCTTGGCGACGGACAGCAGTTTCGACAGTTCCGTCTTGTCGGTGCTTAACGCCTGCATGATCAGATCGCGGCCAAAGCCGTGTGTCTCGAGGCTTAGGGCAAAGACGGCTCTCTCGATATAAGAGAGATCCTTTCTCGCGGTGTTTTCGATACCTTGCGCGACTACGAGTTCATTGTCCGATAATGGCCTGACAACCGCCCTTACCTTCCGCCTCAGGAGCCGGACAGCACGAAGCCTCCTATGGCCATAGGCAACCTGATATCGTCCTTCGAGATCGGGGTGCAGCCTGACGAGGATGGGCACTTCTTGGCCGTTATCCTCGATCGACCTCACAATATCGTCCGTAGCGGCTACCTCGCCGTCAAGGCGATCACGCACGAATGAACCGTCAATGAGTTCGGGATCGAGTTCGACAACCCTCTCGCCGGACTTCAAGGCTTCTTGAAGTTCTCTGGCTTCCTGGTCCATGCGGTCGAGCGCAAGTCCCATCGTCCTTACAGGCCCCGCCAGAACACGACCGCTATCCGTCTCTCTGGAAAAGTTGGCCGCGGCCAACTCTCGCGTCGTATCGGCAAATATTCCGTTCAGAACGTCTCGCCTGCTCATGACCTCCCCCATGCCTTTTCGATGTCGCCGAGGATTTCCCCGTTGACTGCATCAAGGGATTCGAGTGCCCGGTCGAATGTCGAGCGGCGAACTTGTCCACGTTCGATCTCATAGAGTGTCTGTTTCGTGAGCCCGGCATCGGCGATCGCCGTCGATTTCAAGACTGTCGCCGCCAAAACCTCTTCCCCAAAGAGACTTCTCAACAGGGCAACGATCTGTGCTTGCGGACCATCATGCGGCTCATGGCGCGTTATGACATACCGGATGAAATCGTGGTTTAGATCGCCGCCTGCGTTCCGGACGACCGACAGAAGGTCGGAAGTCATGAGCAGAAACTGCGACATTGACGCCACGTCGACCATCTGAGGATGGACGGTGATGAGAAGCGATGTCGCTGCACAAACCGCACCGAGTGTCAGGTATCCGAGTTGCGGCGGGCAGTCGACCACCACAATATCATAATCGGCTTCAACTTCGGCTAAGGCCATGCCGACGCGCCGAAAGAAGATTCCGCTATTGCTTGGTTTCCGCTGCCCCATCAACGCAGTCGGGGTTTCGTGCTCGAACTCCATCAGTTCCAAATTTCCGGGAACGAGGTCGAGGCCAGCGAAGTACGTTTTTCTGATTATTTCCTTCAGCGGCCGCCGTTTCTCGTCGTAACGGATCGCACCGTAGAGGGTATCGCCTTCCGCGAGATCGAACTCCGGCTGAACACCGAGCATCGACGACAACGAAGCCTGCGGGTCGAGATCAACCGCGAGAACGCGATATCCGTGCAGAGCAAGATACTGTGCGAGGTAGATAGACGTCGTTGTCTTTGCACTACCGCCCTTGAAGTTGGCGACGGCAATCGTCTGGAGCTTCTCACCTCTCTGCCGCCAGGGAAGGTAAGTGAGTGCATCCTTCGGCTTGATAGAAGCCATGTATTGACGCAACTCATGAATTTGGGAGAGAGAGTACGAACGTCGTCCCGTCTGGGACACCTCAGGCGTAGGGCCTCTGCCATCTATGGAAAGCTGCCGTAAATAGCCGTCTGATACTCCGACGAGCTGAGCGGCTTCGCCGGAGGTGAACGTTTTCAACATCTTCTGGGAGGACGGTGGGAACAGGCGCTCTCGCAGTAGCTGCAGCTGCATAGACAGCTGGCGAGCATGATGAGCAATCCGCGCGTCGGAAGAAATGGCCGTCGATACGTTTTGAGTCTGCAACATCGATTTCCCCTTTCGATGCGCTTTTTAGCTGCAAATTGCTAAAAAACCGTATTGAAAATGGCACGATTCGGTAACCATGCCAAGAACCCCTAGGATTCAACGGTTTCCGGCGAACCACGGTCAGAGTTGGCCGCGGCCAACTGCTTATTTCTGGAGAATCGCTTGCCGCCAATAGCGCCTCCGTCATGGTCAAAGTGCAAAGTTGGCCGCGGCCAACTCGACGTTCTGGCACCGCCGCTATTGTGCTGCTCGCCGGCCCGGCCGGCTGGTGACTGCGCGAAGTCGTCGCTAGATCGCGCCGGGCAATTAGCCGAGAAGGCGGCGACAACGCACTGGGGCAAACTTATGGTCAAGCCGGGAGGCTGGGTTCGCGCGATGAGTATTGCGTTCGCGCCAAAACATGCGTCGAATTTTACAGCCTCTGACATCGCGGAAAGTTGCTCTGCCTTTCGTGTCGACGGGAAGCGCGAATTTGCGTGTCAGAGGCATTTGGAGCCCGGCAGGAGCATTTTTCAGCCGAACAGCACGGCGTGATGTGGACGATGCCGCCACCGGCGTAGCCGGGCAGCCGGTATACGAGTCCGGCAAGCGCGCACGTCGATCACTGGCTCGCGCCGCACCCAGGTCGGCGAAGTCCGCGACGCCCGGCTCGGTCGGCCGAAAGGCGAAGGCGCTGACGCCGCGCCATTCGGCGAAGCTTTTCCTGTCCTCGCCGATACCAGTTCCAGAAGGCAGTGAGGTCGCCGTTGAGTTCGATCAGCTCCCTTTCGATCCAGGGCACGGTGGTTGCCGCAACAATTGCCGTCCGCAGCGACAACAGCGTGAGGATTCCTCCAATTGGGATCGTCGATCGTCACGACGGTGAAGGCAAAGCCTGGAAAGGGGCCTTATTGAGGGCAGGGGGGCGAGCTTGGCGTCGACCGACTGGGCCTTCAGAGATGCGAGCTCGGTTTCGACGGAAGCGCGGTCGGGCGGGCAGACGGGTCCCGTGGTCAGGCAAGGCTCTCTTCGGCAGGGCGAAAGAAACGCGTTCTCGTCGGTGGCAAGGCCGACTGTCATCGCCGGCGACATCTGGAGGAATTTTGGTCGATTTGGTCGGCGAGATCAACCAGAGGTCACTATCGGAGCGGACGCCGACGGCCGCGTCTACCTAGGCCCCGAGAGCGACATGCTTGTCGCAGATCCGCTCGACGGCGACGGTCGTGTTGTCGTTGAGGATGTGCCAGAAGTGCGCCGCTTGGGATGCCGCCCAACCGGATTCAGCGGGCCCCAGCCTCGACGCAGTAGGGTGCAGATCACGAAGAGGGGGCTCGATCCGCTCCATGGGGCATGGCGGTGGCTGCAGTGCTTGTCTCGACGAGCATCATCGAAGGCATGAAAACCGAGCATGACCGGGAACCGACGCTCGATGAAACCGCCGGAATGGTGTGGTGGAACTCACTTTCCGAGGCTGGCAGCGCCGTTCCAGCCGATGCCTGGGCCGCGTACAAGCGTTTCAGAGATGTTGACCGTCAGCCGCGGATCAAAGACTGAAGGCTGATCTGAAGCGAGGACAACGTCCTTTGGTCATTCGTCAGGTGGCGGGTGGTTCGGCGACGAGACCAAACCGGCGGGCTGGATCGAGCAGGTTTCCGACTCATGCGTCCGACCAATTTGCGATCCCTCGTGGGGTGCGCTCATGCAGGTGCTCGAGTTGGTAACGGTGTCGCGAAGCGATATGATTGCCCGAGCGTGCAAACCGACCTTCACGCCCAGGGGTAGGTACGGATAGACTGCTTCGCACTGAGTAGCAGCTTGCGAGATCCGGAAAGATCAAAAGTTATCGGTACCGGCGCGGGCAAACCAATGTCCGGGCCGTCCAACGCGACGCTCGAAAACCTCAAGACTGCGATGCGTGGGCCGGTCAGACGATCAGCCGCGCGGCGCGTCCCAATTGGCGCTCGGCGTCGTTGTAATAGCGCGATGCCTGTTGCACGGAGCGGTGCTGCGATTGCTGCATGGCTTCCGACAGGGGAATGCCGCGGCGGGCGGTTTCGGTCAGAAAACCGGAGCGCAGGCCGTGGGCGGAAAAAAGCTTTGGATCAAGCCCGGCCTGGGCGATGCGGCGTTTTAGGATCAGGTTGACGGCTTGTGGGGTGAGCGCCTTTCGCTCGAGATGGCCCCAACGGTCGATGCCGCGGAACACCGCACCTTCGGTAATCGCCGATCGTTCCAACCACTCCTGCAGCGCCAGCACGGGCCGTCCGACCAGCAGGACAAAAGCGTCCGCGTCGGCCTCGGTGGTTTTGGTGCGGTCGAGCCGGATTTTCAGGCAAGGCAATGTTGGGCTTTCAGGATCCTTCGGATCGGCCGGGACCGGATCCTGCGCAACGATCTGCTCGACGCGCAGGGCCGCAACCTCGCTGCGACGGCGGCCGCCGGAGGCGAAGGCGACGAGCAGCACGGCGCGGTCGCGCAGGTCGACAAGGCGGTCGCCGGCGCAGGTTTTGAGCACCGCGCCCAGAATGTCGGCGGTCACCGCCTTTTGGCTTTTTCGTCCGCGCGGCCGCGTGCTGGCGCGGACAGCGAGTTTTAAGGCGCTGCGCAGCCCCGGCGCGTTGAATTTTCCCGCAGAACCGCGCCACTGCGTCAGCGTCGACCAGCTGGCCAGCCGCCGGCGCACTGTGTTCGGCGCGTGCGGTCCGTCGCTACGCAAAAGCCCTTGCAATTTCAGCGTCGCCGCGACGTCGGCCGGCATGCCGTGCGCCGGATCGGTTTCGCGTTTCGCAGAATCCCAGAGGTGATGCGCGACGTATTTTATCAACAGCGCCTCAGGCGCCGGCCAGGGTAGGGGCTGTCCAGTGGACGCCTGGCACCAGGCCTCGAGATAGCCGAGGTCGGAAGCGAGCGCCCGAAGAGAGTTGTCGCCAATCCCTTCCCTGGCGAGGTGGCGCAGCGTCTCGACGTCATCGTCGGAGAGCAGCTCGGCCAAGCGGTCGCGGCGGTCGAAGTGCAGCACCGAATCCAGTGCGTCAAGCGCCTCTGCACGGCGCAGTTTTTGGTCGGATACGGGTTTTGGCAGACGAAGGTCCATGGCGACCGCTCAGAACAGATAGGGCTGGTCGGCCCAGGCGAGCAGGACGCCGGCGTCTCGAGGGGGCAAACGCACCCGTCCTTGCCGCAGGCCCGCAGCGATCGCCTCGCCGACGTCCGGATCGACCCAGTGGCCGTGGGTCATCAGGAAGAACCAGGCGAAAGGCAGGCCAATTTTTTGGTCGATGGCGTCGGTCAGCTCCATCAGGCGGTGCACCGAAATGCCGTCTTCCAACACCAGCTTCTCGGTCGGCATTTTGAGCGGACGCGGGATAAAACCGATCTCGCGCCGGCCACCATGCTCAAGATCGTGGATGTCGAAGGCCCAATGGTCAAAGATGCGGTGGGCGCAGGCGCTCGACCGCTCCCAGTCGGCAAAAAAGCGGTTCTCGCGTGGCACGAAATCGAACCAGTCCGGATTGGCGTCCAAGAACGCGGTGTCATGCTTGCCGTCGGGACCGACCTGACGGATGATGCGGTTTTCGAGCTCGGGACGGTTTGCCTGGCGCTGTTCCTTGTCGATGCGCGCCCGGCGCGCCAGGAAACTGCGCATGTGAACGATGCTACCGGCGGCGCGGCTGCCCAGCCTGTACACGGTCCGGAAAGCAGCGACGCGTCCGTGGCTGGCTCGCGCCGCACCCAGGACGGGTCCAAAAGATCGTCGGCGCTATAAGGGCGGTAATCGGGATCGACGACCGGACCAGCCAGAACCTCGATCTCACGGCCAAGCGAGAGCTGGACAAAATCGGCGACGCCCGGGCCGGTCGTAGCGCATACGAAGGCGGAGGTGCCACGCCATTCGGCGAATTTTTGTTCGCCCGATCGGTGCCGGTTCCAAAAGGCGGTTAGGTCGCCGCCCAGCGCGGTGAGCTCATTCTCCACCCAAGCGCGGTGGTCGCCGAGTCGCGCACCGTCGGCGGACAGGACCGTGCGGGCGTCGCCGCGCCAGTAAAGATCGTCGACCGCTGCGGTCGTGAAATCAAAGCCTGGAAAGGCGTTGGCGAGGGCAGGGACGAGCTCGGCGTCGGCCGAGGCGGGATTGAGGGCGGCGAGCACGGCCTCGACCGTTGTGGCGTCGGGCAGGCGGACGGGTTTTTCTTCGCTCATGCCGGGCGGCCTCTTTTGCGCGGCGGAATGGCCGCCCCCTTGCTTCTCGGCGCGCGCGAACGTCGCTGGCGGCCATCTGGAGCACGATTCTGGCTGATTTGCGCCGCGAAAACAATCACTATCGATAAGAGGCCATTATCGATAGTGACTTTTGTCGTCGAGGATATCGCCTGTGACCGAAGTGAAATACAAGATAGCTTCTGTTTCGCGAATGACATACAATCGAATCAATGGCTTATGATCTTGCCAACTTGCCCCTGAAGGCCTTGGTCGGGCCGCTCGCCCGCGCCGATGTCGCTTTTACTTCCCGATTTCAATTGAAGCGCTAAGGTGAAAATCCTGTCTTCCCCGGACCGCCATACGGTGGCCTGAAGCGGGGGAGGGAAGGGGGCTTCTCAAAGCCCCGACGCCTTGGTGAGGTTGACCCTAAACCGATCGCGCCGTCGCTGGTATCTGCGCGTCATCTCGGCGCTGGTGTGGCCAAGCTGCTTCTGCACATAGCGCTCGTCGACTTCGGCCGAGGATGCCAAACCGGCGCGCAGCGAATGGCCGGCAAAGAGTTTTTCGCGTTCGCCTTCCGGCAGGTCACCGCGCACCCCGGCGGCTAGGGCGGTCCGCTTGACGAGGCGGGCGACCTCCTGGTCGTTGAGCCGATCGGCGCCGACCGCCTTGCCTTGGCCGGTGACGCGCCGGAAGAGGGGGCCGTGCGCGATGCGCGCCAGCCTGAGCCAGGTTTCCAATGCTACGACCGGGCAGGTCGTGTCGGATGAGCCACGCCCGACTTCGACCTCGCGCCAGCCGGTCTTGCCGCGCAGGCGCAACAGCATGCCCTTGTCGAGGATTTCGATCCAGCCGGAAGAATCCTCGGTCTGTTCGCGGCCGCAATCCAGGCCGACAACCTCGGAGCGACGCAGGCCGCCGGCAAAGCCGAGCAACAGCATGGCGCGATCGCGCAGGCCGCGCAGGGTGCCGCGGTCGAGCGTTTCCAGCATGGCGATCAGATCCTCGGGCAACACCGCCTCCTTCTGCCGAGGCGGGGCAGCGTGCTTGTTGCGGATGCCGGCCATGACGGTAGCGATATGGCGGTCCTTCCTGTCCAGCGGCTGGCCACGCTGCGCATAGTTCCACGTCAGCGAGGAGAGCCGGCGTTCGATCGTCGACACGGAATTGGGCTTCTTCTCGCCGGGCGCCTTTCCCGAGGCGCATGCGGTGATGTAGAGCCCAACCACCTGGGGATCGGGCGGAAACATTTCGACGCCCTGCCGACGGCACCAGCTCGCAAATTGCTTCCAGTCCGAGGCGTAGGCGCGGCGGGTGTTGGCCGAGCTCGCCGCCTCGACATAATCGCGGGCGCGCCCGGCCAGCGCGTCGAGATGCGCCGGCAGGCGGGGATTGGCGACAACCGGAAGAGGGGAGGGGGTGTCGGCCGGCGCTTCCTCCGGCGCGCGGCCCATCTCCAGGACGACGTCGATGATGTCGGGCAGGTCGTCGGCGATCGGCGTGTCGTGCCCGGCCGAGCCTGCCTGCGCGATTTGATCGACACCCGGCGCCGTTTCCTGTGGTTGAGCGGAGCCGTGCTGAGTATGTTTTTCGGGGTTTTGATCGACGAGAGAGGCCATTTCCAATATAAAGACGAAAACGACGGATAAGGCAACTTTATCATTCATTACACGCAAACGACAGGCGCGGCGGTTAGGAGGTGATGTGCTTGCCAAAAGCGCCGTCGTGATTCATCGTGCTTTCGATGATTCTGCGTCCCAAACCCTCTCCGCGCCACCACGCCACGCTTGCCGGTGCCCCTTCGACCGCGCCGATGACAACGGTGCCGGCCTGGCTGCGCCGCGCCGTCCCGGATGCACAAGGCCTTGCGAGCAAAAACGCAGAGGATGTGGCGCTCGTTGTCGGCGCTGCCATAGGCGCGCTCGATGCCGTGGTCCGCCGGCAGGAGCGGTGGTCCGGCGCCTGGCGGCAGCGCCTGGCGCTTTCGGCGGCCGCGGCAACGGCGAAGCAGGCCGGCCGCGTCGAGGACGAAAGCGCGCTGCGCGACGCCGTGCTGCTTACACGCCCGGGCGATTTTTTGTCCGTCGGTCCCGCCGGATCGATGCTGTTGGCTTGGCGCCGGCTGGCCAGCACGCCTGCCGAGAAACTGCTGACCGAGGCCAGCATCGGCGCGGTGCTGGATGACCTCGGTCTCCGCCGCGACGACGACGCAGTCAGCGACTTGGCGGACGATCTTCGACAGCTCCCCGGGGGCATCGGAATGGTCGGCATGCTGACCGGCGCGTTCACGGCTGCCGAAAGATATGGCTTCGCACGAGCCTTCGGATGCTGGCTCGCCGACGCCCTGCTGGCGCATCGGCTGGGTTGGGCCCACGCGGTGCCGCTGCTGGGCGCCGAGGCAGGCTTGGGTACAAGCGCCCGCCCGCGTCGATCGGCAGCCAGCTCTCTGGCGACAGGCATTGAGACAGATCCTGAGCGTGCCAAAAGTCTGCTTGCCGCGCAGGCGCGCGCTGCCCTGCGCGCCATTGATCTTTCCGCCGAGCTTGAGCGCCGCGCGGGCCGGCTGCTTGCTGTTGCCCCGAAACTCAGGGCCAAGGCGGCGGACGCTGTTGTCGACAAGCTCCTGTCCGACGACGCGATCGTTGCCTCGGAAAAGATCGCCGGCATGAGTGACCGTGGGCTGCGCCGCCTGTTCGACCGGCTGGTCGAACTCGGCGCCGTGCGCGAGCTTTCCGGCCGTCCGGCCTTCCGTATCTACGGGCTGTGAAGACGATGGTGGAGAGTGCACGTAGGAGAAGGGGAGGGGCGCAAGGAGGCGACGGCCGGCCAAATGACCATTTGTTTGATCGCGAGCTGGATCACCTGCCGCCGGAGGCGCGCTGGCGCGAATGGATGAACCGTGTCGAAGCAACGATCTTTGCGGCCAGCCAACCGGTGACACGCGAAACGCTCGCCCGGATTGTCGGCAAAAGCTGCAGCATCGATCTTTTGATCGACGACATTCGCGAGGAATTGCGCGGCCGACCCTATGACCTCGTCGCCGTCGCCGGTGGCTGGAAGCACCTGACCCGGCCTGCCTATGCCGACGCCATCCGCAGTGCAGCCGGCGGCAACGATCGCGCGGTACACCTCTCGCAGTCAGAGGTGCTGGTGCTGATGTGCATCGCCTACTTCCAGCCAATCACCCGCACCGAGTTGTCGTCATTCTTCGGCAAGGAGATCAGTCGCGATTTTATTGGTCATCTGCGCGGTGCCGGTCTGATCGCTTCCGGTCCGCGTAGCCCGACCCCGGGCGCGCCCTACACCTACGTGACGACAAAAGAGTTCCTGCTGGAGTTCGGGCTCG
The DNA here is from genome assembly GCA_002356515.1 of Mesorhizobium loti. Taxonomy (NCBI): domain Bacteria; kingdom Pseudomonadati; phylum Pseudomonadota; class Alphaproteobacteria; order Hyphomicrobiales; family Phyllobacteriaceae; genus Mesorhizobium; species Mesorhizobium loti. The sequence continues at coordinate 232,156 of AP017606.1, forward strand.
AAACCTTGCGCGATCTTCCCGACTTCGAGGCGCTGGAGGATGCCGGGCTGCTGTCGAAGGAAAAGCTGCTTGCGGGCGACATCATGCCGGGGTTTTCGGGCCCCGGCGAGAATAATGCCGACGCCGACGAATAGAGGCCCTGTGCCTGGGCCGGCGGCGACCGGCCATCGTCACCGCAGCTTCTCGAGAGATCGGACAGCAAGATCGATTTTCCCTATGAGCTCTCTCAACGGCGCACAATCCGGATAGTGCTGCATCAGCACGGACTGTGCGAGGCGGAGGTTCTCGATGTGCTGTTCGCCAGCTTTTGGCTTTCCTTCAATGGAATTCTCTCCGTAGTAGAGGTCGAAAAATACCGCATCGGGCATGGCCGCCCGATCGTGTTCGCATTGAACCCAGTCATCAAGCTCGCTTCGGACGGCATCAACGCGCTTGTACACGCCCGCGCGCGCTCGCGTGTCGGTCAGCACACTCTTCAGCAGGGTGCCTATCCTGGCATGCGCGTCCACGGGCATTGCCGCCTTCGGACGCCGGCGGCGCTGACCGCTGAGCGGCAGCCGGTACTCGACAGTGGTTTTGGGACCGCGTGGCGCGGGAGCTTTTCGTTGGACGTTTCTCGCGAGCTTCGCCTCGGCCTCAGCCCTCTCTCCCGGAGTCACAAAAGGAACGTGACCCTCGACGGCGACCCTGTCACAATTCGCGGGCACGATCGGTGAAGGAGCCTTGGAAAGCGCCTTGAGGAGCCGATCCAGCGAATATCCCTTCGACGTATCGGCATACAGATAAAGTTCACAGCCTTCCGGATAGTACATCCCCGCCCATTCCGGCCTTGCAAGCGACCAGTTGTGCTGCCGCGCCCAGGCGTCCCGTTCGGCAATTTTCGACGGAACACTCGCGGCGTAAGGTTCGTCGGCGCCGACATGATGTTTTGCCACTGGATCGTACCAGACACTTCCATGATCACGTCCAGGCAAGCGGGCCGAATATACCGCTCCGCGTTCGACGTCTGCCTTGGATGGCTGCAGGCCGGTGATGTCCATGAACTGCAGTACCCTCGCGGCTCCGCAAGCGCGCTCCAGAGCCGCGCTCGCCGAGTCCGGTCGATACTCATCGACCACATGGTCTGAGGCATGACGTCGGAAACGACCGAGCTTATGAGCATATCGATACTGAGATGGCTTGATCAGCTCATCGAGTGGCGTTGATAAGAATACCCGGATCGTCTCACGGCCGGAGGCTCCTGTTAGGCCATCGCGCCAGAAGGTGGAGATGTAGACGGCCTGCCGCGTCGAGCCGGCTTCCGCTGAACATGCGGTCAACGATCGCCGTGCATGCTGAAAATTGCCAAAGCCCGATGCTTGTGATGCTGTGTCGAGGGCTTTGCTGTGCGAGATCGAATCTCGCTTTGAGATCGCCTTGGCAAGGCGCTTTATGCCCTCAATCGAGGACGGCTGAATATCTGTCTTGGACATGCCAGTTCTCCTGGCCCGTGGGGAAGTGTCGCCCGTCAACCACCTCGCGAGCCCGAACATGACATGAACGGGAGCGTCAGCAACGGCAGTGCTGTCAACAGCTTCGCAACGACGGGCGGCGCGCTCCTGCCAGAGCACCGAATCGCAGAATACAATTGATCCCCCTTCGTGAGAAGCGTTTGGGCGACTGCATTGCCCCCCAATTTCGAGGGTCACAGAGACGGCTTACGAGATGCTGCCCTGAGGGGATCCCGATCAAATGACTCGCGAATACGCCTCAAGCAGATCGATGAGGCCAGCATTCGGGGGTGGTGAGCGCTTTGACAATTGCGATTGCTGAGTCTTCTCCAGGATATCTGTAAATCGAGCGATCAGTTCTGAGTGGCCGCCCTCAGACAGAATAGCCCGACGTCGATGCGCGATGGCACCATCCTCATTGCTGAACAACCAGTCTGCAGGCTGCGTCGTAAGCGCGTTGAAGCAGTGGATGCGCGTTGCAGCCGATAGGCTGGTCAGGCGCTTTACCGAGCGAATGTCGGCGACAACTGGCGCATGCAGCAGGCGCGACACCAGATCTTTGATCGTGGGCGAGCGTTTGGCAATTTCGATGCTGCAGATGTCCGCGATGGCACGTTCGAGCCGCCGCGACGCTGCGTTGATGGAGGTCTTCGGGGCGCCACGCAAATCGAAGCGGCATCGCGCGCAGAAATGCTGTGGGCGGAGCTCAGTTAGGTCAAAAGAGGCGACACCGGCGTGGCAGTTGGGACATCGATCGCGAAGGCTGCAACGATGCATGAAGCAGGATATCCGAGATGACAGCCGCCACTGCCGGCGAAAATACGGTGCTTCGTCGTCGGCGAGACACAGAGGGCAATACTGCATCCAGGTGGAACGGCTCCGGTGCGCGTTCTCGCGAAGAGGCAGCAGGAGCGGGATCAACGCACAACCGGTCATGGTCATCGTTATGATTTCTTCACGCGGAACACTCGTCTGATCAGCGAGCCAAGCGGCGACGTGGCGTGGAAGATGAAGATCGAGGCGCGGCGACCACATCCCGTTGCCGAGCCCGAGGACGCTGGCGAACGACCGCGGTGCGATTCCGTTTGCGAGCGCGAGACGGCTGATCCAGCTCGACAGCAGCTCGTCCGGCTGCGGGTCGACAGAAACCGGCCACCGACTAGGAACGACGTCGCCGTATCGCTCGCGAATCTCGATCGCGAAGCCCGCCCGTGCGCCATCACCTATCACAGCAGGTCGTCGCGCACTGGTGCCCGCCGGCGCTTCGAGACCGGGACGTAGCGAAGCGCCTCGATCCCCGGTTTCGTGATCCGCTCCTCACGGGACCTCACCGCGGCCGCGGCCGCCGCGGAGACAATCGCCACGATCTCGCCGATCAGTCCCTCGGAGAGCTGGAAGATCGATTGCGCCAAGGGTTCATCCGAGAGATCGGACGCGCGGGCGAGCGGCAGGGCGCTTTCGAGGCTATCGAGCAGCGCAAGGAACTCCTCGCCATATTGCCAACGTGGCACGGCGTGCAGGTCGAACCGGGTCGCCATTTCGGCAGTCTGGTTGACGAAGTCGTAGATTGCGACCTCGCCTATCAGAACAGGCGAAATGTCGAACTGACGGCCGATCCTCCGAAGGAACGCAAGAACTGCCTCGACATCGCGCGCCCTGCCGCGCAGAGCATTGTGGAACTCATCGAAGATCAGTATTCTGGGCTTCAGCCTGTCGAGCAGATGATCGACCTGCTCGGCCTTACGGCCGACGTCCCGGCTGCTGCCGGTTGGCGCGTGCAACGCCTGCAGGATGCTCCCGTAGAAATGGGCGAGACCTGCGCCCTCGCGCGTCTGCACCACCCAGACTCGCTGCTGTTCGGCCGTCTTCAGATGCCCGACGGCGAACCGTTCGGCGATCATCGTCTTGCCGTTGGCATAGGGTCCGACGAGCATCAGGCCCAGGGTCCGCAACGATGGCGGCCGCGACAGAAGCTCGGCAAGGCGTTCATGCGCCTGGACCGCCACTTGGTGTCCGATCCATCGCGGCGTCTGGATATACGCAATCCGCTCTTCCGTGCTGTGGTCGAGATGCGGGCGAACGTGATCGAGAAGATGATCAGTCATCTTACCAATCCTCCACCGGCAGGCGACGCTTTGGGCGAGCGGGATGATCGGCGGGTGCCGGCGCCGCCGGCCGCATCGCGTCATAGGGCTTTGGGGCGTCTGCGGCATGACTTCTGCGCACAGCATTACGAAGTTCCGCCTTCGACGGCTTCGTTCCGCCGGCAATCTCCGCGATCCGGCGGCGCAGCGTCACCTTCTCGACGTCCGTGCGCGCGTTCGCGGCGCGTCGCTGCAGGCGGTCGGCCTCGTGCTCCCACAACGTTATCGGAGCAAGCATGCCGTCCTTCTCGTGCATGCGCTCGGCGTAGGCCTCGGCGAAGCGGTCGGCTAGCGCCTTGACCATGATCGAGGAATAGTCGTCGTTCGCCGGCTCGAACCGTTCGGCGATCGCCACTTCCTCGATGCCGGCGGTGACAATGAAGCCGCCTATATAATCGGGCTTGCCGCTGTCCGACGGGGCGACGAAATCCGACAGCGCGACATTGGCCTTGCCGTCGCGCTTGGTCAGTTGCTGGCGCAAGGTGAAGAACGTCCCCAGCTCCTGCGAGCGCGCTTCTTCCGTGAACAGTTTGATATCGTCGCCGACGGCATTGGCCGGCCAGAAGCCGATGACGCCGCGTGGCGCGAACCATTTTTCGGCAATGATCTTCTTCAGCATCGCCTGCGCGTCCTCGAACCAGCTGGCGAGCGGCGGGACCCTGCGCCTCGTCTTCGAGGATCTTGGGATAACGGCCCTTCAACTCCCAGGTCTGGAAGAACGGCGTCCAGTCGATGTAGCGCGCGAGTTCGGCGAGGTCCCAGTTCTCAAAGACCTTCACGCCTGTGAAGGGCGGTTTTGGCGGCTCGTAGTTCGACCAATCGATCCGGTGCGCGTTGGCTCTCGCCTTGGCAAGCGGCAGACGCAGCTTGTCGGCTTCGGAGCGGACATGCGCATCGGCGACCTTCTTGTATTCGGCGCGCACCGCGTCGACATAGCCACCCTTGGTCTCGTTCGACAGCAAGGACGAGACCACGCCGACCGCCCGGCTGGCATCGGTGACATAGACGGTCTGACCCCTGGTATAGCGCGGGTGGATCTTCACCGCCGTATGCACGCGACTGGTCGTCGCGCCGCCGATCAACAGTGGAATGTCGAGGCCCTCGCGCTCCATCTCGGCCGCCATGTGCACCATCTCGTCGAGCGACGGCGTGATAAGGCCGGACAGGCCGATGATATCGACTTGTCTCTCGCGCGCCGTCTGCAGGGTCTTGGTCGCCGGCACCATGACGCCGAGATCCATGATCTCGTAATTGTTGCAGGCGAGAACGACGCCGACGATGTTCTTGCCGATGTCGTGGACATCGCCCTTCACCGTTGCCATCAGGATTTTTCCCGCCGTCTGGCGCTCACCATTGTCGATGCCATTGGCGGCGTTCGCCAGCTTCTCGGCCTCCATGTGCTGCAATAGCCCTGCGACGGCTTGGAGAAGCCGGCTCCGCCGGCAATGATTAGTATGCTGCTCCCCAGGGATGGCCGGTTTGGGGCGCCAGCATCCTATCCGCACGGGACCGCAAGATCATGGTGGCGATTCGTTCTGATCCGTCAGTGGCCCGCAAATAGGCCGCGAGGAGAACCGCAGGGTCAGCGCCGGGCGGGCGACCGCACAGACCTCGCTGATCCTTGAGCTTGTCCATCAAATCCGCAAACTGCGCGATCAAGCGGGCATGGCCGCCTGTGGCCAAGACGAGCCGACTGTCGGGCAACAGTATCGTCCTCATTTGCCGTCAACCGGCTGGCAGGCTTATTCGCGAGCCATTCGAAGGAGCCGATACGCGAGGACGTAGACAGGTTCGTGATCGTCTTCCTCAATTAGACGTTTGCAATGTGCGATTGCGTCCTCGACAGCATTGACGTCGCCGCGCCCGTGCCAGCATGGAAGAACGGGCTTGCCCAGGCTGGTAGCTCACGCGGCGACCGGCGGGACTTTGGTAAAATGATATCGCACCATTCACTGGTACTGCCCCCTAGGGGCGGGCAGAAATCATAATGTGCTGGATGGTTTGAATCTCGCGCCTCATCCACCTCAGGAGCTTCGGAATCCGTTCTTGTGGCATCTGTGTAGTTGTCGCCTTGATAGCCAAGGCCCCCACAACACCCCTACCATGCGGTCGGATCGGCAACGCTAGCGATGAAATTCCAGCTACGAGACGGCCCTGATCTAAAGCATATCCTACCTTACGGATGCTCGGCAGTTGATGCAGGATGTCCTCAGCACTTAGCCCGTTGAAAGCGTGGTAGAGGTGAGCGTCGGCGCTTATGATACTATTGGCTTCTTCAGGCGGCAGAAAAGCCAGAATTGCGAGGCTTGCCGAATCTACGCCCAGCGGCACTTGACTACACGCGTGACGGGCGAGGCTGTTAACAGGGTTGGTTCCCTCTTGCCTATCTATGCACACGCTATGGAAGCCGCTTCGCGCCACCAGAGAGACAGAATTCCCCGTTTTGGCTGCAAACCGCAATAGCGCGGCACCGCAGCAACGACGCAAGCTCGTGCTTTCGACTGCCTTGACTCCGAGCGTGTATAACAACAACCCCAAGCGGTAACGCCTCGTGGAGGGTTCCTTTTCAAGTAGTAGATGCCGCTCAAGTGCGCTAACGATCCGATGCGTTGTCGACATGGTGAGGCCGAAAGCCTTCGCCATTTCGTGCACGCGCGCCCCTTCCTCCCCCGCCTCGGCAAGATAGTTTAGAAGAGCCATAGAGCGGTCGAGAAGCTGTGCGCCCTTTACTTCTTCGGTTTCAAGCTTATTGATTTGGCTTTTCACGATGACGCCCCTCAAGGTTTGGAAAACCGGTCGACTTGCTAGGGCGCTCGGTGGAAAGACCGGTGTTCCAAGCTAAATCAGTCGGCGGCGGCTGCATTTGTTGTGCGATCACGCGAGACGCTTACGGTGGCAGACAACCTATAGGCGAGCGAGAGGATGAAAGGGCTCAGATCGAACAAACAGCTGTGCCTTCGTAGGCCAGATCGCGATTTATGAAGTCAGGCGGCGCGAATCGCGCCTGATTGAAGGCGACCGCAATATTCGGCGTATTTAGCTGCCAACTCCTCGGCGCGTTTTTCGCACTCATCCAGCGGCATTGCTTCGCAATCATAGCCGAGCAACTCACGCAGGATTCCTGCCGATTCAACCGTGAAGCGCACGGTACCGTCGCTTTCGACCGCCTCGATCCCATCGTACTTCTGGCATTGTGAATTGATCTCCACCGCATCGTCCAATGACAAGCCTTGAGGCAGTTCGATCGAAATACCAGTTGGAGCAATCCTAACGGGATAGCCTCCCACGAGACCTAGTGGTCCCGGCGCGTGAACAACGCGTTCCAAGTGATCGGCAAACGCACGTAGAATGGCTGTCGCTGACGAAGCGGTGACGGATTGGCCCGCAAGACCTTTGACCCGGCGGAAACGTCCGGCCACGTTCGCGAAGATCTCATCATGCCCCAGTTCCTGTGGCTTAACTTCCTGGCCGTTCCGATATATGCTCAAGTGATAGGGCGCTCCGTCCGTGGAACCGGTGCTTGGCATACGATAACTGACATAATGTTGGGCAAAAAACTGCACATCCACCGCTTTCAATTCGCAACCCAGAAGATGTGCGGCTGCCAACCGGATGCCCGGCACGGCGTTTGCGATGTTACCGATCCCAATTGTCGGCGAGAGACCCTCGGCCGCAAGCGCGGCATTCGTCACGTCAGGGTAGGATGCGTTTACGACGATGCTCTCCACACCAGCTTCCCGCACAGCCTTCATGAGGCGTCGTATGAGCATTAGATGCATAGGCGTCCATACCCCGCCGCGTGCTCGATCGATCTGCTGATAGGCATCGGTCGGCAATTGCGTTATCCGCCACCAGGAATGCAAAGTCGTGGCATTAAAAATTATGTCAGGACGGAGGGCCGCTAGGCGCTCTGCTGTCGCCTCTGTATTCATCAAATCCAGCGGAACTATCTCAATGGCAGGAGAGAGCCCGAGGTTGAGGGCAGTGTACTTTGAGAGGTTGACCCTCAACGAGGCCCGCTGGAGATCTCGTGCTCCAACGTGCAGATCGTAGGGTCTGCCACTTTGGCAGAGAAAATCAAGAACGGCCCCACCAAGTACGCCATGCCCAACAATCAGTATCTTTACCCGGCCATTCACTGCAGACCTCCACCTTCGTTGCCGAAGAGGGTTGTAACGTGACATTTGCAAGGATGAAAGGAGAGTTCCGTGAATTTTATGTCCAACGTGCGAAACAATAGTGCAATGTAATTTTACATTATTTTACATTATATTTACTGGACTTTTGGCTGGCTTGTTGTTCTTATCGGCATATATCATTGTCAAAGCTGATACTTGCAGACGTGTGGCGGGAGGTATTGAGTGCGACTAAGCCTTTGATGTAACGGCTTACATGTCGCCCGACGAATTGCGGTGCTTCGAAGCGCGAACCGAGGACGGTGGAGAGCAAGGCATGTTGACCTCGGTACGACCTGCCGATGTTGTACTCGAAATCGATCTCAGCGCAATTCAGGCGAACTTTCAGACTATATCGGCTCTCGTTGGGCCACAGGTAAGGGTAGCCGCTGTCGTCAAAAGCGACGCCTACGGGCTTGGCTTGGTTAAGGTTGCAGGCGCGCTCATTGACGCCGGATGCGATCTGCTCTTCGTCGGCAATCTGCACGAAGCGTTGCTTCTGAGATCTTCCCACATTAGCGCGGCAGTTGCGGTTTTTTGTGATGAGTTTGCGAGGTATGGCGAACACTATCGATCGAACGGCCTCATACCAGTTGTGAACAATTCTGTCGAACTGGATGCCATTTGCGGCGCACGGGAGCCGCAAGCATACTTCCTCAACGTGGAGACTGGGCTCTCTCGCCTTGGGCTCGCTTTCGATGATGTACGGCGCAGGTATCTTGGTGGTATCTTCAAGCGGCGTCCGCCTTCGGTCGTGCTCAGCCACCTCGCATGCAGCGAACGCGCTGGGGACGCAATGAATCTGCTACAATGGAACCGCTTTCGGGCGACGTCAGACCTGCTAAAACCGACACTTCTCAGTCTCGCGGCCTCCGCCGGTGTGTGGCTAGGGAAGCGCTATCACTTCGATATGGTGCGGGTGGGCTCGGCCCTTTACGGACTTAATAATGCCGGCATCCGGCCAAATCCTTTAAAGCCCGTTGTCGGCGTCAAGGCAAAAACACTCGACGCGCGCAACGTAGCAAGGAGTGAGGCAGTTGGCTACGGTGCGACTTTTCGAACGGGCCGAGCCAGCCGCCTAGCAATCGCCGGGATCGGCTACAAGCATGGCCTTCCATGGGCCTGCGCCAACAAGATATCCGTCCGGTTTGCTGGATATTCCGCTCCATTAGTCGGAAGGGTGTCCATGGAATACATAACAATCGATGTAACGGATGTTCCCGAAGCGCTTTGCGGTCCGGGTACGAATGTGGAACTGCTGAGTGACGATTTCACCGTCGATGACCTTGCCGCGTCCGCTGGCGTTCATCCACAAGAAGTGCTCACGCGGCTTGGTGTCGGTTGCGCAAGGCAGTATCTGGATGGTTCTTCTGCATCTGCGGGGTTCCCGGGCAATTTGACTAATGCGGGCCCTGGCCACGATCCGCGCGCCATCCTTGGCTAGAGCGAAGAGGCCCGACTGCCTTGTTTCTAGATAGTTATACGAAAGGGCTTCTTTTTGTCACGATCTCTGCAGTCGCGTGGAGCACCGCAGGGCTGTTCGTCAGAGTTCTGCCACTTGACGCTTGGACAATTTTGTTCTGGCGCAGCCTGTTTGCAGCGGCTTTCCTGGCAATTCACCTCTTTGTAGATGGGCCAAGACATAGCCTCCGCCCAACAGCGCGAGGGGTGATTGTTGCAGCCTCGTTGGCAATCGCCCTGCTAGCGTTCATCCCCGCGTGTCAGTTAACCTCGATCGCCAATGTAGCAGCCCTCTATGGGACGACACCGGTCTTCACGGCTATCCTGGGGTGGCTTTGGCTGGGAGAGAAAATTCATCCTGCGACCATGTTGGCAATAGTAACGATGGCTGCAGGTGCCGGCGTGCTCGTCTGGGGCACAGGTCTAGACTCCGACTTTGTTGGCAACGCTCTTGCCGTCGCCATGACCTTCATGACCGCGTTTGTTGCTGTGTGTATCCGCCGGCACCGCAAAGAATCGCTTCTGGCTTCTATCTGCGCGGCCAACGTTTTCGTCTCACTGGTCAGCTTGTGCTTCGCTGCGCCGCTATCACCAAGTCTGAAACATCTGGCATATCTTGCGCTTTTTGGCCTGGTGCAAGTGGGATTGGCTTTTGTGTTCTATTCGGCTGGCGCTCGTCGCGTTCCAGCTTCGCAAGCCTCCTTGATTGGAGCGCTAGAAACGCCGCTCGCTCCATTTTGGGTGTGGCTCGCATTCGGCGAAACACCCTCCGTGTCGACCCTCGTTGGGGGTGGGATCATTACTGCATCAACAGTTGGATACCTTCTAGCGATGGCCGGACTCGCGGCACGTAACGCTGACGTTTGGCCGTCTCAGGAGTTGCAGGAAGGCGTGAAAAAGGAAGCTAAGCTCAATGAATAATTTGCAAGCGCCAATCATAATAGAAGGCATTGCGGCGGTCATAGAAAAGTATCGTGCCGTCATTCTTGATCTATGGGGTGTCTTACACGACGGGAACGTTGCCTCTCCTCACGCGATCACTGCCCTGGATGCTTTGCGAAACAAGAAGATTGATATCTGTCTCCTGTCGAACTCCCCCCGTCGTGCCTACCAGGTCGCTAAACACTTAAAGTCGATGGGAATAGAGCCATCTCAATATAACTATATTGTCACATCTGGAGAGCTGGTTTACAAGGCGCTGGAAAATGCCTCAGACGACTGGCATAGAGCACTAGCAGCTCGCTACTTCCATATCGGACCACCTGAGCTGGCGGGCTTGCTCCGGGGGTTAGATCGGTTCGAGGTCTTTTCACCTCGGGACGCCGACTTTATTTTAACCACTGGGGGGAGCACTCAGCCGCCAGATGAAGTTGCGGCACTGTTGAAGGAATGTGCTTCGCGCAAACTTCCAATGGTCTGCGCGAATCCCGATCTGGTCGTTCTAGTTGGCGATCAACTTGTTGTTTGTGCGGGGGCGCTCGCCGAGCAATACGAAGCGTTGGGAGGGGAGGTTTTCTATCATGGAAAGCCGTATTCATCGGCTTACCGAAGCGCCCTCGACCTCCTCGGCTACGAAAGACATGAAGTGCTCGCAGTGGGTGATTCGCTACGGACCGACGTTGCGGGTGGTCGAAACGAGGGTATGGACGTGCTCTTCATCGCCAGCGGCATACATAGGGACGCTGCTGATGACTTCAAAGCGGGCAAATTCCCCAGTGCGCTGCTCCAACAGGTCTTTGCCGGAGAACCAGTCGTTCCCACGTTCGCTGCTTCCCAATTTAGGTGGTAGGAGAGGAAAGGTGACGAGAACGACCACCCTTGGCAAGTTAATTGATTTCAAGGATGATCTCGATTTGAGAATCTGAGCCGACGGATTTGGACAACCACGGTGCGCGTCGATATAGAGTTTTTCACGATGCCGCCCGGATCAGTTCCACCGCGGCCGAATACTTGGTCACGGTTCTCAAGCGTCTACGCAGCAGGTTGAACTTGATGGATGGCTGGCGAGAGCAATTCGAGGGTCGCCCCAGGTGAGCGATTGGGCCTCCTCGACAGTCCTCATCGATGAGGCCACGGGTCGCATCTCGAAAGCCGTACTCGCGGAAGTCTATCGGTAGTGGATGCCTATGTGCATGAAGCCCAGAGGTACGGTTCGATGTTTCGTTTTATAAGAACTGCTCCAAGTCCGGGCCCGTTGGGCATTTCAAAGTATCCAGAACTGATCGACGGCGGATTCTCAAGAACCTCAACATATCCGTCATCCGCCTTAAAAGCAGGATAATGCTCGTGGATCATAAAATTCGTGATATTAGCCTCAAGCTGGAGCGTTGCAGTTTCAATTAGGCTGCTTCCGCACACATGTGGAGCTACACGCATATTGTATGCTTCTGCCATTGCGCAAATCTTCTTCGTCTCCATCAAGCCTCCCGCCGTTCCAATATCAGGCTGGATAATCCCGCAAGCCTGCAACTCGAAGATCTTACGGAACCCAAATCTGGTATAGACACGTTCTCCAACCGCTATCGGCAAGGGAATTTGTTCCGAAATTACTTTCAGCGCCCCGTTGTCGAATGGATCGCATGGCTCTTCTACAAAGCAAATATCGAGCTCACCGATTTTTCGGCAAAACCGAATCGTCTCATCGGTAGTCAAGCCCCCACTGAGATCGACCATGAGCTCAATTTCGGGCCCGGCCGCATCACGGACAGCCTTGACCCGGCGGTATGCAAGCTCAATTGCTTCGGCGGACATCGATCGTCGTGTCACGTGCTGTAAAGCCGAGCCGACCCGCTGTGCCAAAGGGTAGAATTTGAGCGCCCCATACCCCTCCTTCAGAGGGCGTTCTACCGCCCGGGCAAATTCGTCCGGCGTGTCAGCCGCACCGTACCAACCGTTCGCGTAGGCGCGCACACGGTCCCGGATTTTTCCGCCGAAAAGCTCATAAACGGGGACCCCGAGACATTTGCCTTTGATGTCCCACAGAGCCTGCTCTATCGCGCTGATGCCGGCAAAGATAATCGCACCACCATTCTTTGCCCAAAATGAATGATCATACATTGTTGACCACAGCTCTTCGATCCGAGATGGGTCTTTGCCGATTAAGAATCTTTCCGAGAGATCCTTGATCATCCCTGCCGCTGCGGTCCCGCCAACGCCATAGGCTATTCCCGCCTCGCCAGCCCCCGTTATGCCTTCGTCCGTCGAGATTTCAACCAAGACAGGATGGAGGCGGCCAGATTTGAGCAAATAGATATTTACACCAGTAATTTTCATAGTCGCCTCGCAATCCGATGGTGTGAGCTTAAAGGCTGATGCGCTGATACTCGGTCGCTGTGGGCATTCCTCGAACCAGAAACAAGGTTCTGTTCCGGCACTGCATGACGACCGAAAAGGCCGTCTGAGTCGGCTCACGCAAAGAGGTCTGCTTGCAGACCGAGTCAGGTGCATTGGTCCGATCCCGAAGAATATCCATGACCTCGCAGGCGTCTGCGCAGCCTGCTTCTCGCATCTTCAGAACCTCGAGGCGCTTCTGGCTCGACGGATATTGCCTGGCCAAAAGCTCAGCATCTTCGTCAGCGCGAATTTGATCATTCAAGGCATGATTGGTGTGAGCAAGGAATGAACCTGATCTGCACACCGACACGCCATGTCTCGCAGAGACCTCTATCGAGGCGATTTTGTTTGACGCATCGCCGAAAAGATATGCCCGACCAGCCATATGCGGCAGCGACTTTGCCGCTTCGACTGCTGCATTCACGTCCGGGCAGCCAAGAAAAACGCGGCGAACGATTTGGCTTGGAATTCCATCGCAACGTGACTTCAAGACAAGGTCATTGTTGACGAAACCAAAGCCCGCTCGGTTGAACCCTACCCAACCGAGGGCACCTACGGCTGCCACGGTGGCGAATTCGAAGCCACTTGTACCGACATGAATGAAAAGGGCCTGTTCCACATCGCTCCCGAGCGGCCCGTCCCAGTTCTGTGCAATCAGCGCTCCGTCACGCGTTTGCACTGCCAGACCACTGCAGCCCGTCGCCGTAGGCGACGCAAGAAGTTCAAATGAGCTGCGCAGGACGATACCCGACACCTCGCGGCCGGCACCGTCTGCGATTCCGCGCAACTCGGTTCCAACATGAGGAGCCATCACATCGATCGTCGCCAGAACATCGCTGGCGCGCTTGTGTGCTTGGGACAAATCCGCGGCTGACAAGGATGCTAAACGACGGTCCAAGGCCTGACTGATTAGGTCAGCGAACCGATTGCCATGCTGAAAACCACGTTCGTATGGAGATCCCGACAATACCATAATTGGAATAGGTAGCGCAAACGCCATCGTAATCGCGGCCTTTGTCAGTACGAAAATTACTAGCCTGTCTTAGCCCTCCAAATTTTCTTGTCAAGAAAATTCAAGTGTCGCCTGCAACTTGGGCTAGTGCGCTGATCTCCTTGACCAGACCACTACGCCAGGCGCCCTCCTTTTCCATCTCTTCAAAAACCTGGCGGGACTTTGCGCGCCACGCCTTTACCCCGACATTACACAAAACCGCTCCGTCCTCCTCCAATAGGGCAGGCAAAAGATCACACGTGTGGCCAAGCAAATTCGAACAAAATTCTGCAGCCTCGATGGCAGCTTGTTCCAGCCCGGTTTGAATGTGCGGAGCGAGAATTTGATAACGCTGTAGGTTCATTGCAAATGTCAGGTCGAGCGGCCGGTAGTCCAATGCTGTCATGAACCGAGCAAATCGCGTGAAACGCATGCTCACAACATGACTGAGATTGGTAATCATCGCTGAAAATTTGCCGTCCTGGAGCGCGTCCCCCACCTCATTCCACGGGACAACTACAGGTCGGCAGCCCATAATCTCGAGATAACGGAACATGGTATCGTTTTCAGGGCACCTTATGGGCAAGTCTCTTAGGTCATCCGGAGATAAGATAGGGGTCCGCGATAACAAAACTAGGGAAGGGCCCCGCTTCCACTTCAAGCTCGGATTTAGAAGTTCGACCGAATTGCTTCGGAGAGCCTGCCTGACTTCTCGATCAAACAAGGAGCTCTCCGAAAATCGTTCCAGATGCTTTTCATCGTCGAAGCAAAACGGGAGTGATGCTAGTTTGACGGGATCCGAATAGTGCTGAAAAAACCCCAGGCTTTCGACAAAAATGTCAATAATTCCATTGACGAGGGCTCGCACTTGAGTTTCAGCGGGACCAAGTTGGCCCCCGGGAAATACCGAAATCGCAAGATCGTATCCTGTTTTTTGGCTGACTAGGGACGAGAACATCTCGATAGCTCTGCCCTCAGGATCCCAAGACGGTACCAGAGTGCCCAAACAACGCGGCATTTCAGAATCCGACTGAAGAAAATATTGCGCTGATCGGTCCAATTCCAGGCCGAAACGCACTAAAGCTGCGATCGACGCCGGGGCCTTTCCCGTTTCAAGCTTCGATAGCTGCGACACAGACATGCCGACCTTTCCAGCGAGGGCCTCGAGACTAAGGCTCTTGGCCTTCCGGGCCTCGCGCAGCCGCTTTCCAACCATGCCATTGATCTGTTTTTCCACTTCGGATCTTGCGTCCATTACCGCTCCTGCGCGCTTGCTTCGATCGCGGCCGCTACACTGCACCTAACGCGTGTGGGGGAAGGCAGGGGAAATCTCTGGGCCGCTTTGTTCACCCCTAACACGTCCCGATCGGAAAAAACAGATGGTAGCAGATGCACAAGAATTTTCTTGACAAGAAAATAAAGTCATGTGCCCATAGGCGGCATCAAGGCCCGTGATCGACACAGCGCCATACTTAGAGAGAAGATAAAGCCGTGACTGGACGGAATATGGCGTTTTCGCCTCAAGAATATCGAGAAAGGCTGGCAAAGGTCCAAAACGCCATTCAACAGCGCGGGATGGTTGGCCTGCTCGTGCATTCGCCGCATAATATCTGCTATCTCACCGGCTATCACACCTCGGGCTTTTTCGCTTACCAGGTCCTGTTCGTCCCCGCCGACGGCGAGCCGCTGTTATTGGTCCGTGAACTGGAACGGACCAATGCTGACGAGTATTCATGGCTGGCTCTCGACCGGCAGGCCGTTTATCTCGACAACGAAGATCCGGCTTCCGTGACGGGTCGGTGGTTGGCTGAACTTGGATGGACGGCAGCCAGCGACCCAATCGGTGTCGAAAAAACCTGCTTCAATTTGGCAGTAAGAGACTACGAGGAGCTTTGCCATGCTGCGAGGCCGAATAAAGTAGTCGATGGGTCAGGTATCGTCGGTCGCGTGCGGCTCATCAAATCGTCGCAGGAGATCGCTTATGCGCGTCGAGCTGCCGAAATAACCGACATTGCGATGCGTACAGGACTTGAGGCCCTCGCCGTCGGGAAAGAAGAACTCGAAATCGCAGCGGCGATCCAGGAACAACAAGTCCTAGGCGGTTCCGAGTACACAAGCCTGCCGAACTACCTTTCATCTGGTTATAGAATGAGGATCGGTCATGCCACGCCGACCGAGAAGGTGATCGAGGCCGGCGACCTCCTCAAATTCGAGATCACCAGTTGCGTGAAGCGTTACAGCGCAGCGATGATGCGCACTGCGGTGATGGGCGCGCCGAGTGCCGAAATTGCTCAGGCCGCTGATCTGCTGATAAGCTGCCAGGACCGTGCCTTCAGCATCATGAAGCCAGGCGCAATTGCTGGCGAAGTCGACGCGGCCGTACGTCAACCGGTCTTAGAGGCAGGACTTCGGAAAACCTATTATCCGCGTGTTGGCTATTCCTTGGGCATCGGCTTCCCCCCCGTTTCCGGTGAGTGGGAAGTATGCGACTTCATGGCAGGCGATACTTGGCTGCTCCAGGCGGGGATGATCTTTCACATGCTCGTCAATGCCAACGGCATCTCCTTCAGCGAGACTATTCTGGTGACGGAAACGGGTTCGGAACGCCTGACTTCCCTGCCGCGGGAGCTGTACATTGCCCAATAACCCCACCACGTCGACCAGCGCCACTTCCGGCCCGAATTCCAATCTTCGGAAGGGCGAGGCTGGCGGGCTGCTGATCACGAACATTGCGGAACTAACACCCCTCGATGAATTCGGGCCGGGTCCTCAGAGAGGTGGCCTGAAACACCTAAAGTCGATCAGGAACGCTGCAATCCATGTCGTTGACGGACGGATAAGGGATTTTGGGCCTGCCGAACGAGTGGCGGTCGGATTGCCGAAGGGAGCAGAGCCTAGAGTTCTTGATGCAGCCGGAGGCGCGGTGGTACCTGGTTTCGTCGACTGCCATACCCACCTGCTCTATAGCGGTTCGCGGGCCGACGAGTACCCAATGCGGGTCGCGGGCGCTAGTTATGGCGAAATTAGTTCCAGGGGCGGCGGCGTCACCCGCACAATTCGCGAAAGCAGTGACGCAACCTCAAGCGAACTCAAGCAGGCGTTGACGGTACGGCTGGCGAAGGCGTTGCTGAATGGGACAACGACTGCGGAGATCAAAACCGGTTACTGGGTCGACCCGGAAGGAGAAGGCGCGGCGCTGGGTATCATCGCCGAAGTCTCAGCGTCTCAGCCAGTCGATCTCGTTCAGACGTTCCATGTCGCGTTGGGCACGCCGGCACGATTTGGTGGAGCTGGGGAATATGCCAGATACGTCATCGACTACGTTCTACCGTCCGTTGCCTCCCATGCACGCTTCTGCGACGTCGTTTGCGATGTCGGGGCCTTCTCGCACGATGAGGCGCGGCAAATATTGCACGCAGCGGGCAGGCGCGGTTTAAACTTCAAGATTCACGCCGATGAATTTTCCGCCGCCGGCGGTGCCGAACTCGCAGCTGAGCTTGGCGCTGTTTCAGCCGATCATTTATGCTTCCTGGGAAAAGACACTGCCCAAACGCTGGCCAAGGCACAAACGGTTGCCGTCTTGCTTCCGGCGACGTGTCACTATCTGCTTGCTCCCAAGTTCGCGGACGCCCGCCACCTCATTGACGGCGGAGTAGCGATAGCGCTCGGGACAGATCATGGGCCAGGCAGTCCGACCCTTTCAATGCCGTTCGTCATGGGTCTGGCATGTTCCTGGTTGCGAATGGATCCGGCCGAGGCGCTGGTCGCGGCGACGTGTAACGCCGCCCACGCCATCGGAGCCGCCTCAACTGCGGGCCAAATAGCGATCGGGCGCCCAGCGGACCTGGTGGTCCTAAAGACGCCGACCTATCGAGATCTAGCATATTTGATCGACCAAAACTTGATCCGATACACCCTTAAGGACGGCGCTGTCTTCGGCAAGCACATAAAATAACAACTTCAACAAAGGGGAATAAAGTGGCCGTGCTGCTGCCCGTAACCCACCACTACAAATTGGCTCGTAAGCTGCCTGACAGGCGAACGCTGATCGAGGACGGGGTCGCTGTGCCGCCTGTGCTCTTGGCCCTCGAAGAGGCGGCCGGCTGCCAAAAAATAGGACGGCCCGCCGATTTCGTCGTCCTTGAGGCTGAGTCATATCGAGAGAATCCCATGCTTGATCGACCATCTGCTGGTCAAAACCACAATCAAGAAGGGAAAGTCTACCTGAACTGACCTCAGTTCAGGCAACCTGGGAGGAAAATATGAAGAATATAGGAACGATCTCGAAGACTTCAATTGGAGCAATCGTGGCTACTCTGCTGCTCCATGTCTCGCATGCGCAGAGCCAAGAGACGCTTACGATTTCTGCTTCGGGGGGGTCATACGACGCCTGCGTCAAGGCAGCCTATCTTGACGGGTGGGAGAAAGAGACAGGCATTAAAGTCGTTGTAGGCGGTGGGGCATGGGACCTCGGTGTTTGGCGGGCACAGCAGGAGACGGGGAAGACCGAGTGGGACGTTGCCACATCGGACCCCGGCCAGTTGCGCCAGCTGGTCCAAAATGGGTGGGTCATGCCGATTGATCCAGAACTCCCTAATAAAAATGGAGGCCTCGTCGATTTTCCGGGCCTCGTGCCCAAGTTTGATGGCAAAATCTATGCTCTACCCACCGAAATTTTCTCGACTGTCGTCACCTACAATTCCAAGGCATTTAAGGGTGACAAGCCCAAGACCTGGGCTGATGTCTTCAATGCCGAAAAGTACCCAGGCAAACGTTTGTTTTCCAACGTCCCCGTCGACTTCGGAGTGCTGGAAGTTGCCCTTCTGGCCGACGGGGTCGCGCCTGAAAATCTCTACCCACTGGATGTAGACCGTGCGCTGAAGAAGTTGGACTCTATCAAGAGCGACATCCTTTGGTATGATTTTGGAACTCAGCAAGTCGCGCTTTTGCAACAAGGCGACGCAGTGATCGGGGCCGGCTGGGACGGCCGAGTGAAAGCCCTTCAGCGAGACGGCGGTACGATCGAATTCTCCACTGAGCAGGCGATCGTTAAACCGGATCTTTGGATTCTGCCAAAGGGGGGCAATTCCGAACTCGGAGCTCGTTTTCTTGCCTTCATCGACAACCCTGAACGACAGGCCAAATTCGCAACCTGCATCGGCTACGCTCCAGCCCTTCGTAAGGCGTACGACCTGCTGCCTGCCGATCAGAAGTTCACTGTCGACCCGAATAATCTGAAGGGCGTCGTCGTGTGGAACGACGAATATTGGGCAAAAAACGCACGGGACGTCACCGCGCGCTTTAATGAATGGCTCACCAAGTAGGCGAGTTCGATCGCCTACGGTCGATAGCAAGCAATGAGGTAACAATCGTGTCCAACGCCAGTAAGGATTGCGGGTCGCCACCCGCAATCCAGATCAGCCGACTGAAGAAGTGCTATGGCGCAGTGGAAGTGTTGCGAGGTCTCGACCTTGTAATTCCGGAAGGTTCCTACACAACCTTTCTTGGGCCGAGCGGTTCTGGAAAAACGACCCTCCTCAGGATTATCGCTGGTTTTGCCAGTGTTAGTGAGGGGACAGTCAGCATTTCAGGTGTCGACGTAACCGACAGAGCTGCCCGCGCCAGGGATGTCGGCATGGTCTTCCAAAACTATGCCCTTTTCCCCCATCTCACGGCGAGAGAAAATGTTGAGTACCCGCTTAAAGTCCGCAGGTTGCCGCGCGAGGAGCGACGCCGACGTGCGTTGGAATACCTAGAGCGGGTGCACCTGTCAGAGTGGGCCGATCGCTATCCGCGCGAGTTGTCCGGTGGACAACAGCAGCGCGTGGCTTTGGCACGCAGCCTGGTTTACCGACCCAAGCTTCTGTTGCTCGATGAGCCCCTGAGCGCGCTCGATAAACATTTACGCGGGCAGATGCAGGACTTCCTGAAGGAGTTGCAACGAGACCTCGGCATTACCTTTGTTCACGTTACGCACGATCAGTCTGAGGCTCTGGCGCTTTCATCGCTGGTGGTCATTATGCGTGATGGTCGACTGGAGCAGGTGGGATCACCCGAGCAGATCTATCTTGAACCGAATTCTCGCTTTGTAGCGGGCTTCATCGGCAACAGCAACATCGTGTGTTGCTCCGTCACTGCTCGCAATGGGCGGCTCGCAACGGTCAAGCTCGGGGATGGGACGGAGGTCGGTGTTCCCATTCCGGCAGGTGTTACTGAGCGGCTTGGTGTGGGCGAAAAATCGCTTCTCTTATTACGACCGGAGAAAGCCGAGACTGGCTACCGTATCGATACGAGCGTGGTCGCCATGTCCGGGCCGGTGTTGAGCACGACCTTCATGGGTACGCACTACCAGGTGGTTTTTTCGACCCGGCATGGGGAAATCACAGCTCACCTGAACAACGACTATGCGCCTGGCCAATCAGTAGACGTTGCCTGGCGCGCCGGAAATCTAATCGTTCTGCCAGCGGGTTGATTGCCATGCCAGCTCACCGGATCAAAATCAATCCGATAGTTCTCGCCGCTGCCCCCGGAATTGCTCTGCTCGTCATCTTCTTTGCCATTCCGCTCGCCAACTTAACAGTTCGCAGTCTCACAGACCCAGAGTTTGGCTTGGGTAACTATAAAGCGGTACTAGGGTCCCAGACTTACCTCCGAGTGGGGTGGCGCACCATCTGGATATCCTTCCTTGCAATGTCCGGGTGCGTCCTCATCGGCACGCCCGTTGCCTATGCAATTGCCCATTCGAAGCGTCGCGCCTTGGTCGTCGCTACCCTCGCCGTGTTGGGGCTCTCGTTTCTCACGAGTTCGCTCATACGCGCGTTCGCCTGGATGATCTTGTTCGGAGCACAGGGGCCGATCGTGGCAATTCTCAACGCAGCCGGGCTGGATGTACATACCCTCCTCGCAACCCAGGTAGCAGTGGTTGTCGGCATGATTCATTTCCTGCTTCCTATCTACGCGCTGACCGCTTTCGCGGGATTTCGCAACATGCCCTTTGATCTGGTGGTAGCAGCTGAAGGTCTTGGCGCATCGCGCTGGTACGCGCTGCGTACCGTTTATTTTCCGCTTGCGCTGCCCTCCATCATCAACGCCGGGTCACTAGTCTTTGTGATTGCGCTGGGATTCTTCATCACCCCTGCGCTCCTTGGCGGTCCAAGCGAAATGATGCTGGGGCAGTTGATCGCCATCAGCATATCGAAGTTCGGTGATTTCGGCTTTGCGGCGGCGGCCGGCGTCCTGCTGATGGTGATTACACTTTTCTTGCTCAGTGCGGTGCAGTGGGTCTTCAGGGCGGGGCAAAGACAATGAGTTCGAAACATATTCGGCTCGGCATCGTGGGGGCCGGCCTTTGGGCTGCGCGAGCACATCTGCCGGCATTTGCCCGCATCGGCGGAGTTAAGATCGTCGGCATCGCGGACCCCAATACCGATCGAGCGCGGGAGCTTGCCAGCCGTTTTGGTATACCCAGCGTCTACGACAATCACGAAGACCTGCTCGCCGGCGGTGTGGACGCCGTCACGATTGCTGTGCCTGTTGACCAGCATTTCCAGATAGCGTCTGCGGCGCTGCGCCGGGGGGTGCATGTACTGTGCGAAAAGCCACTGGCGCGCACGGTTGACGAAGCTGCGACACTGAAGGAGATGGCCGGGTCAGCCGGAGTGGTTGATTGCATGGGCTTTATGTTGCGCTTCAGCCCAGCCTTCCTTCAGTTGCAGGAGCTGCTTGAAAGTGGTGCTGTGGGTCCAATTCACAGCATCCTTTACCATTCGCATTTTGCTCAGTTCTTCGATCCGCAGACGCCCTGCCACTGGACAATGAACGCCGAACGCACCGGCGGCGGCGTGTCAGTCGAATACGGCTGCCATGGTCTGGACCTCGCTCGATCCGTGGCCGGAGATATTACAGAATTGTGCGCCAATGCACGCACGCTTGTTCCCGAACGGCCGGATGTCGGAGGCGCCATGCAGAAGGTCGACGTGGATGAAGTCTGCTCCTGGCTTGCCAACTTTTCCGGAGGGGCGGAGGGCCTATTCCACGTCAGCTGGAGTTCCAGTCTTAGCTTTGGCGTCGAGTTCGCGGTCTTCGGTCAGAAAGGAGCTTTAGGCTGGCGCAAGACCGAAAGCTGGCCGTTTTGCCAGGTTCTGTCAAGTATCGATCCCACGCGAGAGATGCAGCCGATCGAGATCGACCGGCGCTATACCGACCGTGTCGGTTGGGCGGAATCGTGGCGTGCTTGCTTCATGAGCGGCCTCGCCCATCAGTTCACCGCCGAGATCGCAGGGGCTCCTAGGCGCTCTCCGGGCTTTCACGACGGACTCGAAAGCCAGCGCGCCCTTAAAGCCATCGGCATTTCGCTCGCGGAACGGAGGTGGGTGAGCCTTGACGAAACCTCGGCGAGGTCGCGGGCCGATGAACGCAAATCGGGGATCCTCTGATGTGGTCGGCGGAAAAATTGGCGGGCCTCATCACCGAATTTGATCCTTCGGTCATTTCGCAGGCCACGCGTGGAAAGGTATCCGATCTGGTCATTGACGTCGTTGGCGCCGCCGCGGCCGGGGCTCGCACCGAGGCCGCCGCTGCAACCCGCGCCGTGTGCCAAGGCCTCTTCTTTCCCGGCTTGGCACTGTGCTGGTTCACTGACAAAAGGCTCTCACCTGCCGCCGCTGCGTTTGCAAATAGCGCGGCTGCAGTTGCCCTCGACATTGATGATGGACACCGGCGAGCGATCGGGCATCCGGGTGCGGCAATCATTCCGGCCATGATCGCTGAAGCGGAAGCACGCGGCGCGAGTTCCGAGGAGCTGCTCGCCGCGATCGTTGTCGGATATGAGGCTGGCATCCGTGTCGCCTCAGCCCAGTCCAACAGACAGGATAGCCGCCTCTATGCGACGGGGCGGTGGGCACCTGTCGCAGTTGCTGCGGGGCTTGGCTTTCTCCGCCGCCTCGACAGGGCGAGCGTTGCGCAGGCCTTGGCGATAGCCGCGACCCATCGCCCAGCGCAACTGCCAAGTGGGACCAGCAAACAGCTAGGACACGCTAAGGAGGGCATAGCTTGGGCTTCCTTCACCGGCTTCGTGGCGGTCGACCTTGCACAGAATGGATTCACTGCATCGCTCGACATCTTCGATATACCAGAGCTTTTCGATGGGAGCGCATTGGATCGCGACTGGGGAGAGGTGATCGAGATCGATCGCACCTACACCAAGCCCTATTCGTGTTGCAGATGGATTCACGCAGCCATTGATGCTCTGCGCATTATCATGGATCGCGAGGCGGTGCTGGCACGTGATATCTCCCGCGTGGAGGTCCATACGATCGGACCCGCGGTCCGATTGAACAACAAACCGGATCCATCGGCACATTTCGAGGCCCAGTTCAGTGTTCCATTCTGCCTTGCGGTGGCAGCGATTGAAGGAAGCAATGCCCTGGTCCTGCCCGATCCTGCCGTCCTTCACCGATCGGATCTCATCAGCTTCGCGCGGAAGGTCGACCTAAGGATCGATCCCGAACTCGACGCCCTTTTTCCGGCTCGGACTAGCGCCCGGTTGGTCGTGGAGACGCGATCAGGCGTCTATGAACACCAAGTCGACTTCCCAAAGGGAGAGCCAGACAACGCAATGACCCGCTCCGAACTCTTGGAGAAATTTGAGCGGCTCTGCACTTTTGGTCACGGTCCTTCCAAAGCAGCCCGGCTTGCTACTGCCTTCGCTATCCTAGACGATAGGACACTTGACAATGTCACTCAGCACATCTCCGAAATTATCCTACCAACATGAATCGGCCGACGGTTCGGAAGCTCTGCCAAACGCACGGAGAAAACCAATGAGACGGTCGTTCGATGCAGAGGGATGGCGCGAGCGATTCCTGATCCTCTGGACGATCATGACAATTCTTTTCCTTTTGCTGCCGCTGTCCGTGATTGTCATTATGTCGTTTTCTGCAGGGCAGTTTCTCACTATACCCAAGGAACTGTCACTTCGATGGTACCAAGAAGTGCTTACGAACGGGCAGTGGCGCCAAGCCGCTCTGAATTCTTTTTCAATAGCATTGCTCGCGGTTTCTATTGCACTTCCAGCCGGCCTCGGACTGGCGCTCGCGAACCATTACGCTCCACCTAGGTGGCGGGCATTCGTGAGGTCGGCGGCCGCAGGCCCTATGATTGTCCCTGTCATCGTACTTGCTATCGCCCTTTTCTTCGTGCTGGCCAAACTCGGCGTTGTGGGGACGCGATTTGGTGTGGCGATTGGGCACGGCCTGCTCGTCATGCCATTTGTCTTCGTTTCCGTGTCCACCGCGCTCGAGTATTTCGATGATCAGCTTATCGAAGCTGCGGAGTCGCTTGGCGCGTCACGTTCTTACGCGTGGCGGACCGTCTTGCTTCCCTTTGTTGTCCCTGCAATCGTGGTGGGCGCGGCGCTGGCGTTCGTGAACTCGTTCGACGAAGCTGTCATTGCCATTTTTGTCGGACAAGGCGGAACACTCACTATTCCGAGCTTGATGTGGCGTTCCATCAATCTCGAGATTACGCCCAGCATCGCCGCGGTCGCCTCTATGGTAACTGGGATTGGTATCCTGATCCAGGGTGCCGCGTTCTTGTGGCTTTGGCGCCGCTTGAGGGTAAGCGTGAAGCTTAGCCCGTCTGGCGCGACATAAGATGATGGGCTACGACCAGCAGCAACTGCATCTCGATTTTTTCGAGAAGCCTTGCGGCACGTCATGAAGCAGGGGCGTCGCCTTCCATTCATCAGCATCGCGCCAGCCCGCTCGGAAGCCAACGGAGCCGGTCCCGCAAAGCGTGCCCGTCATCACAGGCAACCTCTCCCAGGCAGGGCGCTGCACCGTCCTCACAAGCTGGAACCAACATAAGGACTAAGGACACCCAAGTCGCGAATTTCAGCCACTTGGCTACCGGTGAAGCCTTTCGATTGGATTGTAGCGATCATTTTGGCTTCCTCTTTCGGTCGGAGCGATTGCCTGCGCTGCGGCCGTTTGCATGTTGAACATTTGGCGGGTGAGAATCAGCGCGCAGCATCGACGCCACTGCGATGCTTAGAAGGGGCATTCACAATCAGCGGAGCAGCGGTCCGCGATAAATTGAAAGTGTCTTGTAGATCAGGCAGGGTTCCTTGGCCTACGCGTTTGTCCGTGGCTGCAAAGTTAGGCCGTAAGCGCGCATTTTGTTGTAAAGGGTCTTTCGCGAAATCGCGAGATAGCGCGCTGTTTCTCCGCGGCGGAAACGATGACGCTGAAGTGCGTCGAGTATCCATTCACGTTCGTCTGCCGGCTTCGGCTTCGGCGCGTCCGGATCGCTTAGGGGCGGCAGATGCTCGGCCTTGATCCAGTCGCCTTCGCAATGAATGGCGGCGGTCTCGAGCACGGAGCGCAGCTCACGGATGTTCTCGGGCCAGCCATATGTCATGAGAACCCGATAGGCCGAGTGGTCAACCGCCAGTTTGCGGCTGCGACGATCTTTTCGGAGGGCCTGGAGGAAGTGTTCCGCAAGAAGGGGAAGGTCTTCTAGGCGATCGCGCAGTTTGGGAAGGAAGACGTGTCCGGGGGCGAGACGCGACTCTAGCGAAGGTATCAGCACCCCGCTTGCGCCGAGCTGGGAGAGCGGCTGCGTCGATGTCAGGATGAGGCGTCCTTCGAACCGCCCTTTGTCGCTATCGCCTAGGCGCCGGTAGACACCAGTTTCAATGACCTCCACCAGCCGTTCCTGGGCGTCAAGGCACAGGGTTTCGAAATTCTCGATCAGCAACGTTGCCCTGGGATGGTACTGAAACAGCCCAAGCACCTTGCGGCCGCCCTCGGGGGGGGCAGAGCCGAACAGTGACTTTCCGCTTGGCACCGGGGTGCTCGCACTGATGAGCTTGCTGGCAGGCCGTCTCGCAGCTTCATGAATGCCTCGTGCCAGAAGCCTCTTTCCCGTTCCGGCCTCCCCGGTAATCAGGACCGGGAGAGGAGAGGCTGCGAGTTGTTTGATCCGTTGCTTGATCTGCTGGATCGACGGCGACCGCCCGACGATCCAGTATTCGCGCTGCACATGTTCGAGTTGGCGCTCCAGTTCATCAATCCGCTTTTGCAATGTGCCGACGGATTTAAAGGCCGATGTGATCTGCTCAATCGAAGCCTCGAGGGGCACTCGGTCGATGGTGGAGCCGCCGATATATCCGTCGGCTTTGGAAGCCGCCGAGACCTCGTACATCTGGTCCGGGCTGACGATAGGGCCGCCCTCCAGAACACATAGGGTGTCCTTTGAAATGCCGCGTATCTGACGAAAGACGATCTTCGCAAACTCGGCCGCCTGCGTCAGGCTGAGCCCGGGGCGGCCTCCGACGGTTCCTCCGACGTTCCAGCCGAGATTGAGATTGATGATGTCCACGCCGGCTTCGGCCGCCTGCTGTGCCTCTGTCACAGTTCGAACATAGGCGAGGGTCGCCATGCTTTTGTTCTGCGCGGCCCGGAGCATTTCGAGTTCACGCTGGAACCCCAAGCCTGCTCTCTCGATGTCAGCTCGAAAGCGGCCGTCGAGGAAGATGCATGTCGGGAAGTTCACGATCGCCCCAAAGCCGGCATCCGCAATTGTTTGCAATTCAGCTTCTATCGAGCACCGAGGATCACAAGCACAGGCGCCGAAGAAAACGGGAACTTTGGCGAAGGGCAGGATTTCCGATTGGGCGAAATCCAGGACGAAGTCATTGCTGTTGCGCAATGCGAGCAGGGAAAAGATGGATGGGGCACCCATGCTCCGCAATCGTCCTGCACTCAACGCGAGGATAAAGTCCGCACCGCCGCGTGAGGCCGCCTGCGCGGCCATGCCCGTGCCGATTGCGGCGCCTACGAGCGTCGAATTGGGCTTTCCCAGCGTAGCCTTGAGGCCCGCAACGATCTCCGCTCCAACATGCGCGGGGGCGGAGAATGCAGAAAAAAGATTCACAGAATGAGTGATCGGATCAGCCATTGTGAGGCAAACTACATCCTATTGGGTCTCGATCGAAGCGCTCTTTCTGAAGGACTGGAGGAATTCCTGTACTTTCACGGGTTGGCCGAGGCGTGCGCTTTCGATCGCTGAGAATATCAGCGCAACAGACTGCAGGTTGTCCTCGACGTTAGTGGCCATCGGCGGTCCGCCGTCGAGCCAATGGCAGAACTGCTCGATCAACAGCGAATTCTTCCACTTCTTCCCACCGAGCAGAGAAACTTGTTGTCCCTTTCCATGTCGGTTTTTTTGATAGATCCGTTTCGGATCCCTGTGGAACACTTCGACCTCTCTATGATCTAGGATTGCAGTCCCGGACGCTGCTTCCACCCGAACATACTCAAACGTCCAGTCATTAAGCCCCGTGGCTTGCGCTGACGACCCTTCATATACTCCATGAGCGCCGTTGGCGAAGTCCATCAATACCATGACGTCAGTCTCACCCTTGTACTCCGCCCATTCCGGCTTCCAAGAGCGAGCATAGATCGACGTACAGGGTGCCCCGGCCAGATCGGCCATGATATCAAGGTGATGGACCGCTCCCTCGATCAACATCGGGTGAATCATTTCGTGCCGAAAACGCCCCCAGGAATCGTAGGCGCGGTAGTCACCGGCGAAGCGGCATGACACGGTATTAACCCTACCGAGGGCCTCGTCACTCACGAGTGCTCTCAGTGTCGACTTATCCTGATCGAACCGGTGGCTCATGGTCACCGCCATCTTGCGGCCCGCCACTCTCACTTTGTCGGCAATGCGGACGGAAGCCTCCATGGTAGCAGCGATCGGCTTCTCGGACAGAATATGCATGCCGCGTTCAAGCGCCAGGTCGACGATTCCCTCGTGTAGGGCGGGCGGAATGACGATGGTGCAGAAGTCGGCATCTACCGCCTTGAAGGCTTGTGCGGCCGAGGTGAAGCACTGTTTCGCCTTCAATCCGAGGTGCTTCCGGCCGATTTCAAGCGCTCTGGCATCGATATCCACCAAGCCGACCACCTCGATCGTCCCGTCTGAATTGTTTGACGGCAAGAATGTGTCGCACCAGCGCTCTCCGAAGCCGCCTGCCCCTACGTGTAGGACTTTATACGTCATGCATTTTTTCCTTCAGATGAGCAGAATTTAGGCGAGAATCACACCCGCTCGGGGCGAACATCGGCAGGGCCGTGTTTGTGCTCCCAAAGATGGCCAAAGCGCTTCTTGCCTTCGAGAGTCGTCTCGAAATAGGCACCCTTCACGTTTGAGCGAACCTGCGGAAGATCATGGTGGTGTCCCATGCCGATGGCGACACAATCACCAACCTCAACTTCGAAACTGCGCGATCCGACAACGACCGTGCCTGCTCCCTCGATGATCACCCAGTATTCGTCGCAATCATGATAGTGAGAGTCAAAGTTGGTCGACTTAGGATAAGAGACGGGGTCACCCTTTGATGAACCCAAGGTGCTGGAAGTGAGTTCGAAGATACCGCACCCACCGAGCTCGGTGCCCCACTTGCCGGTAAAAATGAGCACCTGCGCCGTGCGATCGCCGGCATCCGCTGTGAAGGGACCGTCGGCCTCATGCAAGTCCCAGAACTGGCCTTCGCTGAGCACCTGCGCTCCCTTCCCGCTCGTCAGGCGGCACGAGCCACGTGTGACGAGTAGCCGCTGCCTATTGCCGGAGAGCGGAAGCGATAGGGGCTCGTCAGAAAGGTCCGCGAATTCGAACTCCCTGAGTTCGCACCAAGTGGGTGGCTGTTCTCCGCTTTTGAAAACCGACATCTTTTTCTTTCCCTTCTACACTCAGGCTGGCTGGCGGCGGATCGCCTTGAAGGCCAGCGTCTGAGACCGTATCGCCTCCTCCGCCGGCAACCGCTCCATGCTGCTTGCGCCGTAAAACCCATGGCATCCCTGGCAGGAGTCGAGAATGAAACGGGCATCTTCCGGATTGGCGATCGGGCCGCCATGGCTCAGAATAATGATATCGTCGCGGATCGTTCGAGCGGCTTCAATGCACTCGTTGATCAACGAGACACAATCGTCCATCGACTTGCCCGAACGCGCACCAATCGCGCCACCCGTCGTCAGTCCCATGTGGCAGACGAGAATATCAGCTCCGGCTTTCGCCATCGCTACCGCATCTTCCGGGCTGAACACGTATGGTGTCGTCAAGAGATCGAGTTTATGGGCCTCGGCAATCATCTCGACTTCCTGGGCATAGCTCATGCCCGTCTCTTCGAGATTCTGACGGAACAGCCCGTCGATCAGACCCACGGTCGGGAAATTCTGCACGCCGGCGAAGCCGATCTCCTTCAGTTCGCGCAGGAAGGTCGACATCACCATGAACGGGTCCGTGCCATTGACGCCGGCAAGCACCGGGGTGTGCCGCACAACGGGTAGAACCTCGCGCGCCATGTCGACGACGATCTGATTGGCGTTGCCATAGGCGAGAAGCCCGGCAAGGGACCCGCGGCCGGCCATGCGATAGCGGCCGGAATTGTAGATCACAATGAGATCGATATCGCCGGCTTCTTCGCTCTTGGCGGAAAGGCCGGTGCCGGCGCCGCCGCCGATGATCGGCTCTCCGGCCCGGATCTTCTTCTGGAAACGGTCGACCAGCTCCGAGCGGGTCGGACGCTTGATGCAGGTATCAGTGCTCACGAAAAGCCTCTTTAAGGTTTGTGACAAGGAGGTCCGCGAATTGCGGATCGTTTATGTGAAGGGGAACGCGCGCCAGCTGTCGCTTGTCGGTGCAGCGGAGTGTGCGTTCAAGCGCTGCGAACAGGACAGCGTCGGCTTCGGGATCGTGGAAGGGCTGACCGGGCGCATCGATCGCCGAGACGCCCAGCTCCGGAATGAGAAAGCGTACCGGCCCCTCACAGAGGTTCAGTCGCTCGCCGATCCATTCACCGATCCTGCTGCACTCCTCCGGGTTCGTTCGCATCAGCGTGACCTGGGGATTGTGCACGTGCAGTCGGCGCGAGCGAAATTGGCTCGGAACCGTTTCCATCGCCCCGAAATTGACCATGTCGAGCGCGCCGCAGGAGCCCACATAAGGCAGTTTGGTCCGCGCGAAGGCCCCGAAGCGATCGGGCGTACAGGGGAAAACGCCTCCTACCAGATAGTCGCAGACCTCGGTGGTAGACACATCAATCCCCCCGACCAGCAGGCCAGAGTCCGCGAGCTTCTCAAAGGACTGCCCACCTGTTCCGGTAGCATGAAACACCAGGCAGTCGAAGTTTGCCTCCAACGCCCGTGTTACCGCCTGGACACAGGGCGTCGTGACACCAAACATTGTCAGGCCGATTGCGGGCCTCTCGTCGGCTGCGGCGCCGACCTGCTTGAGTACCATCCCGGCAATGGAATGGGCCGCGTTGGCGAGGACCACCCGCGAGATGCGGTTGAGTCCCGACACGTCGGTCACTGAATACATCATGCTGATGTCGGTTGGCCCCACATAAGGGGCGACATTGCCGGAGGCGACGGTCGAAACAAGCACCTTCGGAACGCCGATCGGGAGAGCGCGCATTGCTGGCGCGATCAAGGCAGTTCCTCCCGAGCCGCCCGCACCGATGATGCCGTCGACGTCCGGGCGTGATCGGATGTACTCCACCAAGGCCTGCGACATAGCGGCGACTGCCTTGCCCCGGTCCTTGAGCTCCTCGGCCTTCAGCGGGTTCGGATGGCAGCGCGCCACCTCCGCCGGCTGGACATCGACATCCGAAGCTTCGCTGTGAAACTCCGACACCGAAACGTCGACCAGAACGACGTCGCACCCTGCATCCCGGATAAGATCGCGGAGATAGCGCAGCTCGCTGCCCTTTGTATCGCAGGTCCCAACCACATAGACAATTTTCATTGTTGTCCTCCCGGCCATTCCTCAGTCAGCCGCCCTGACCTCACAAAATCCTAGTCGCCTCGCCGGCAGCAAATCAATTGGCGCATACCGATGTTTTGGGTAGAATTGGGTATGTCCCGCAGGTACACAATGCACTCTCCTTCTACTCTTCGGCCCATCCTGATCGTGACGGATCTCGCCGCCATCTCCGACGAGCAGCCTCAGTCCGTGACACTCTATTGCCCTTCCTGCGAAGGACTGCAGGGCAGCGCCTATGACAGCCTCGTGCTCCTTCCGATTCACGACACAAACGGGCGTCTTCTGGCCGAGCTCCGGAAGGGAATTCCACGCCGGAGACAGACGTTTGCGGGTGTTCTTGCCCTCGATCCATTTCGCCGCCATGTCGACATTCTGAAGGCTCTTGGGACGGCCAGTTGCCCCGGTGTCGTCAACTTCCCGAGCGTGACCGCAATCGACGGCGAAATGCGCGTCAGCCTCGAGGACTACGGATACGGGGTGACGACCGAAATCAATCTGCTGCGAATGGCGGTCGCAAAGGGGTTCGGTGCGCTCGCTGTGGTCGACAGTTTTGGGATGGCGCAAGAAGCCGTCACCATCGGCGTGAGCGGACTGATCGCAGTACGGCACACGAGCGACGCCATGCTTGCCGAGCTCTCCGAGCTTGCTCATGAGACGACACTGGGGCTGTTTCGACTTCCTGACGCCGTTGGCGGGCCTTGAATACGTGTTCAGCTTGGGGGTCGGCATGCCCCATTGGACAAGTCCGAACGAATTCCGCATCATGTGACGAAACTCTACGATATATGAAGAAACTCTACGATAAAACGAAGAGCCTCTTGCCAACATCTCGATTGAACGGCGGATGGAGAAATCGCCACTTCATTCCCCAGCATTTTCTTACTCCTCAGCAAGCTCTTCAGATACTTCGTGCTGAAGCTTCGGCCCGGGACAGGCGGCCGAGAGCCTCAATAAATTGGTTATAGTGCTCTCCGCCCTTAACTCGAGCGGCCGCCTGCGCTGTCTCTGTTAATGGAACTGCGGAATTCAGCCAGAACCGGATGAACAACGCGCTCGTGATTCCCAGATCTCGCTCCAGCCGCTGAAGGCAACCGTCGATCCGATCCAGTCGTTTGACGATGACCCGGCTCTTTTTCATCCGCGTCAGGGGAGAGGAAAGATGCAATCGGACTCTGCGATGAGCGAAGTTGATTGCTCTCACCAATCTGCAAAGTCCAAAAGCCGCCCGCTTTAGGTCGGCTTGAGATACCCGACAGTCGTTGTTTCTTGTCCGACCGCACCGACAGGTCTCACAGTTCCATCCCGTCGTCTGGGTCCATGGATATCTGCGCGCGACCTGATGCATGCGGCGCGCAAGCGTGCGGTGGCAGCCGCATCGTCATTCCCGTTGGCGGGTGTTCCACACTTTCGATGCCGTCGTCGGTTGGTGTCGATTTGTCCTCTGCCGGCATGGCCTTTATCAACCAAAGACAGCTACGGCCAGCTTGATGGTGATGCCGCCATCGGTCTTTGGCGCATCTGACGTCCCGTGGCAGCGCGAAGGACAGTCGGCAGTTGCAGCGCTGGCGGCACCAGAGAGTTTGCACGATTTCCCGGCCGTGCCGAGTTTTGCGAACGGCGCTTCCAGACGCGACGCGCTGAGACCAGTGGAAGCCGATTTCATGGAAATACAGGCGGCATGTGGCGGGCTGATCTGGTGAAAGACGCCAACCATCGTGCGCCGGACGCGGGAATTGAAACCTTCCATCGAATTGACGTGGACCGTGTCGCGAACGGGAAGGCCAACTAACGACACCTTTGTCGATTTTGCCCAGTCCGCGACACAGTCTAATTAGGCAGAATCTCTGGCCGAATCTCACGCATGTCATTGAACAGCACGCAGAAACTCTCTTCTGGAGCTTTTTGGGCACAGTTGGCACGACTTTTGATGCTCCTTTTTCGCGACGCAGCTGGAGCTGCCGACCTATTGGCGTGGGTGGCTGACGGCCCAGCACAAAGCGCGGTAGTGATCCTTTGCCCGTATCGGACCTTCGGCGCCGATAATAATTTCGTCTTTGATGAAGGCGCAGCGATGAAGCTGTACAAACCTGATTTAGGGGATGAGATGATGATGCTTGATCTGGACGGCTTTGACCGTCAGTTGCCCCTGGTTTGTGACTTGGATGGCACTCTGATAAGATCAGATACTTTCCACGAGAGCTTCTTTGAAGCCTTCTTTCATTCGCCACAGCACCTGCTTCGCACTTTTCCAAGTTGGTTCAAGGGCCGCGCGGCGTTGAAGGAAACGCTGGCAAACGTTTGTTCGATTGAGCCGCGGGCGCTTCCCTATCGTGCAGAGATGTTGGAATTGATGCGTGGCGCGAAAGCTGACGGGCGTGAAATTTATCTCGTTACGGCAGCGGATCAGAGCATAGCGGATAGTATCATTTGTCACCTTGGCGGCTTCGCCGGCGCGAAGGGAAGTGATGGGTCTTTGAACCTGAAGAGCCGCAACAAGTTGAAATGGCTTCAGGCTAGCTTCCCAGAGGGATTCATCTATGCGGGCGACAGTGCCGCCGACCTGCCAATCTGGGAGGCGGCTTCCGGAGCGGTTTTGGTTGGCAACGGAGTGAAATACGCAAGCCAGCTCCGTAAAGCTGGCGTTGAGGTCAGGGCGATCAGTCCTGAAAATACCAATCCGGTGAAGGACTGGCTGTTTGAACTCCGGGTACACCAGTGGTCAAAAAATGTGCTGATTTTCGTTCCACTGTTTCTCGGCCATATTGCGGGCGATTTGCATGCAGTGCTGAGGACAATAGTCGCCTTTGTTGCTTTCGGCCTGATTGCTTCGGCAACCTATATCATCAACGATCTGGCTGATTTGGAGGCGGACCGGGCGCATGCGACCAAGCGCTTCCGGGCGATTGCTGCAGGCAGAATAAGCGTTATAAACGGCTTTTTGGCGAGCATTTTTATGCTGGGTGCGGGCATTGGGGTGGCCTTACTTTTGCACCCTCAATTCGCACTGGCTGTCGCAGCCTATCTGGTGCTGACGCTGGCCTATTCATTCCGCTTGAAGCGTTACGCGTTACTCGATGTGACGGTCATCGGAGCGTTGTTCACACTGAGGATTGTCATGGGTCAGGTGCTGAATGATCTGGCATTCTCGCCTTGGCTCTTGTCCTTTTCAGCCATGTTCTTCTTCTCGCTGTCTCTGGCAAAGCGTCATGTGGAAGCAATGCGCGCGTGCTCAAAGGGGAGGGACGCCATCAAAGGTCGCGGATACTTGCCTGACGATTGGCCGCTCACCTTGGGCTATGGCCTTGCTTCCGCCTCGGCTTCGATCGTCATCATGCTGCTTTTCATCGCGCTCGAAGCCAGAGCCACCCAAGAATATCACAATCCAGCATGGCTCTATGTTGCGCCGGCGGGCGTGTTCATGTGGCTGCAAAGGATATGGCTCCTGAGTCATCGCATGGGTTTGCACGACGATCCTATTGTCTTTGCGCTCAAGGACAAGACCAGCTTGTTGATCGGCGCCATCATCGCATTGGCGTTTGCGTTGGCTGTGTAAAACAAAGCGGTTGCCAATATGCAAGAGACGACCTTAGTAACCCTGAATGCGCCCCTCGTACTCCTGACTGGAGCTGCCGGCTGGTTGGGCGGGCGCGTCGCGGCGGCGCTGACGACGGGTTTGCCGGAAGCAGGACTTCTCGCACGCGGCGGCTTCCGGGTAAGGGCGTTCGTTCCTGCGGGAGAAGACGTATCGCAGCTGCGCGACCAGGGCCTGGATATCGTGACAGGCGATATCCGGGACATGGAATCTGTCCGCGCATTCGTGGCTGGTGCCGAGGGCGCCGTATTGATCCACCTGGCCGGCATCATTCATCCCAAAACGGTTGCCCAATTTGAAGCCATCAACACACAGGGCACGATCAATCTGGTTACGGCAGCGCAAAAGGCAGGTGTGAGGCGCGCGGTCGTCATGTCATCGAATTCGCCGATAGGCTGCAATCCGCACCCGGACCACAGATTCACGGAGGAAAGCCCCTATAACCCCTACATGGGATATGGCCGTTCCAAGATGCAGATGGAAAAGGCACTGCGTGCGGAACTTGCTGCTGGCAGCCCGATGGAAGTCGTCATCGTCCGCGCGCCCTGGTTTTACGGTCCCAACCAGCCTCAAAGGCAAACGCTCTTTTTTAAGATGGTCAAGGATGGCAAGTTTCCAATTGTTGGATCGGGGCGGAACCGCCGCTCGATGGGCTACACTGACAACCTGGCGCAGGGCATTCTTCTTGCCGCAGTTCACGAGCGGGCGGTAGGAGAGATATTCTGGCTTGCAGACGAGACGCCGTACACCATGAAAGAAATTGTCGAGGTCGCCGGCATGGTCCTGCACGAAGATTTCGGCATGACGGTCAAGCCCAACAAGTTCCATCTGCCGGACATCCTCGGCGACGTCGCAACGATAGTTGATGCGACTCTCCAGTATGCCGGCGTCTATCACCAGAAAATCCATGTGCTGTCCGAAATGAACAAGACAATTGCCTGCGATATCACCAAAGCCAGAAAAGTGCTCGGTTACGCGCCCACAATCGCCTTGCGCGAAGGCATGCGACGTTCGGTCGATTGGTGCATGAAGAACGGTCAGGCATTTTAATTAAGGCTTGCCGAAGAATTCGGAGATCGCCACTGTTAGTACAAACTTCTTCCGTTATTTCCAGTGCTCTCGTTTCGAGCGCCATAGGATATGCCATAGGGTTTCCGGTTTCGAAGTTTTTCGACAGCAATATTCGGATGCGCTTGCTTATCGCGCCGGTCATCGGACTGGGAATATTCGGCGCTGCAGGTGTTTCCATTTTTCATTTGTTACCTTTAACCGCGGTCAATCTTATTCTGATCGTCCTTGCGTTGTTCGCTGTCGCACTCTGGCTATCGAAAGGCGCCGTCGATCCGCTGTTGCGCTCCCCGACCAATCCTGGCTTTTCCTGGTTCACTGTTGCATTTCTCCTCTGCCTTTTGCCAGCCTTCGCGATCATTCCGCAGCATTATGGGGAAAGTGCCGGCGTCGGTGACCCGATCTGGGACCATGCTAAAATAGCTATTATAAATGAAATAGCTCAAAACGGCTTGCCTCCCGGCAATCCATACTATTCCGAAGCAGGTACTCCCAGCACACTTATTTACTACTACGTCTGGCACTTCATCGCCGCATGTTCATCAGTCATCACCGGCGGTAGCGGCTGGGAGGCCGATATTGCTCTTACCGGCATGACGGCGTTGTACTCGACGTTTGTCGTAACGTGGCTGGCAGTGGCACGAAGCAGAAGCTCAGATGCCGCTTGGTGGGTACTCCCGCTCTTGCTTGCCAGTTCCCTTAAGCCAATCGTGCGATTTGTCTCAGGTACGTGGCTCGACACATGGATGGTACAGCAATACAGTTTCGACGCGTGGATTATTCAAACCTCATGGGCACCCCAGCACGTATTTTCTGGATCCATAGCCTTAATTGCCATCATGGCATACATACGAATTCTACATTGTAACGCCGGGCGTGATCTCAGCTTGGCAGTGGTTACGGGGGCGATGCTTGCTTCTGCTTATGGCAGCTCCATGTGGGCAGGCGGCCTCTCACTGCTTTTGATATTACCCATTGTGGGGGGGCTGTCGATTTCTGATGTTGCAAGGGCCAAACGGCTGCTTCAAGTCCTCATATTACTTTCAGTCGCTGTTAGCATAGCCGTACTCTGCGCGGGCGTATTGGTCTACGAACAGGCTGTCATATTAAATGCCAGAAAAGCCGTGGAATTTTGGATATTTCCCATATTCGTGGGAATGGACGGGCTTATGGATCTTCCAGGCTTCTGGCTGTTCTTGCTTATCATCGACCTCAGTATTCTGTATGCCTCATTTCTTATTTGGACATTATCGATATCACCTGGCGATGTCGCAGCATACTCCCACATCGACCGGGCGATCTTTGTCACCGTTCTCGCGCCACTATTTTGCGCCCAGTTTATGCACAGCGTCATTCTGTATAATGACTTGGGGTGGCGTGTGATAATTCCATCATTGCTAGTTATGATCGCGGTTACAGCTACGCTGTTCTCCTCGCAAATTGGCAAAAGCACGTTAACCGGTCGTCTAACGACTATAACAGCAATTGTATTCCTGGCGCCTTCAATTTTGGCCGGCGCTCAGTTTGTATACTTGTCCGACTTCCAATTTCGAGTTCAAGGACCCGAAACATTAGAGGGCACAGCTTTCAGAGCATCTCCTGAAATGTGGAAAGCTGTTCGGCAATTAACGCCATCAGATGAAGCGGTCGCCAACAATCCGCTCGATTTTGCAAACGTGACATATCGACCAGGGAATATTTCTTGGGCAACATTGTCACAAAGGCGAAATTGCGCAACGACACTGGGGTTTTTACGCTCCTATGCAGCTCAACTTACGCCAAATCAGGCATCAGAAGTCTACAACCTCTTCGTCGAAGCGTTCAGAGGTGAGGTTTCCGAAAGTCATCTTAGAGTTATGAAAGAAAAGTATCTTTGTAAGACTCTTGTGGTTACAGCGCGAGATGGTTTATGGGATAAACCGGCGCTGAACAACAGTTCAGTATACAAGCTCGTGTCCGAGAAAGAAGGGAAGTGGCGGATTTATCGATAATACGCCTTTAAAGGTAAGACCTTATGTCCTTTTGGTTGCCGGCTGTGAGGTGGTTCGCCCTACACTGGCAGT
Source organism: Mesorhizobium loti (assembly GCA_002356515.1). NCBI lineage: Bacteria > Pseudomonadati > Pseudomonadota > Alphaproteobacteria > Hyphomicrobiales > Phyllobacteriaceae > Mesorhizobium > Mesorhizobium loti. The sequence goes on from AP017606.1 coordinate 269,303, forward strand.
GTTGAAACGAGGGTTGCTCGTGGAGCCTATCCTCATGCCAGGAGGACGAACCATGGAAGATTATAGCGAAATTTTCGTAGGATTGGATGTTTCGAAGGATCGGCATGCTGTTGCTCTCGCCGAGAGCGGGCGTAGCGGCGAGGTTCGATATGTCGGAGAGATATCCTCCGATAGTGCGTCAGTACGCCGCCTCGTCCGCAAGCTCGGACGCCCGGGTGTGCGATTGAGATTCTGCTATGAGGCTGGGCCCACCGGATACGGTCTGAAGCGGGAGATCGAAGCGCTTGGCCACGAGTGCGCCGTGATTGCTCCGTCCCTGATCCCGCGCAAGCCTGGCGATCGGGTCAAGACGAACCGCCGCGATGCCGAGAAACTTGCCCGGCTGTTCCGTGCCGGTGAGCTGACGGAGATCTGGACGCCGGACGCTGCTCATGAGGCTATGCGTGACCTGATCCGCGCCCGCGAGGCTGCGGTGAAGGATCGAACCCGCAAGCGGCATGAGATTCGATCCTTCCTGTTGCGACATGGCAAGATTTATCCGGGCCTGAAGGCCTGGGGGACGAAGTATCTCAGATGGCTGCATGGACTGAGTTTCTCATATCGTAGCCAGGAAGCTGTCTTGCAGGAGTTGATCCTCGCAGAGTCGCAGTGCCGAGAAAGAGTAGTGCGCCTGGAAAAGGCAATCGAAGACGGCCTGCTCGACTGGCCACTCGCGCCGGTAGTCGAACGCTTGCAGGCTTTGCGTGGGGTTCAGCTCATTTGTGCGGCTACCTTCATGGTCGAAATCGGCGATGTACGCCGCTTTGCCAACCCGCGACAACTGATGGCTTATCTCGGACTTGTGCCCTCGGAGCGCTCGACCGGGGACGCCGTGCGACGGGGTGGTATCACCAAGACTGGGAATGCCCGAGTGCGCCGCGTCTTGGCCGAGAGCGCCTGGACTTACCGCTATCCGGCCAAACTGGGGAAAAGAAAATACTGCGAAAGCCGCCACATGCCAGAAGTCGTGCGAGACATAGCGTGGAACGCACAGGCGCGCTTGACCAAGCGCTACAGAGCCCTGATCGCGCGTGGCAAGCGCAGCACCGTGGCTGTGACCGCAATAGCTCGGGAACTCGCTGCTTTCATGTGGGCCATCGCACGAGCGGATGAGCAGCAGGCAGGAACCTGATCCTCGGTCGCGACGAACAATCATCGCGCCTATCGGCGGGGACGTGGCATTCAAGGGGGAATTCCCGGCACCGCTTTGTGGCCGGCAATGCCGACGCCCGTTGTAAGAGAGGACCAGCCCCGGACGAATACATGGACATGCGGTAACCAACCCGCGCATCAGAGCTTGTTCACCCGCGTCCCAGGCCACGTCTCCACCGATAGGCGCTCCGTCAATGAGAAACCGACCGAGGAAATCGGTGTCGGGTGGAGTACTGCGCAGATCGCGCTTGCAAAAAGACATGCGCGTGCAGCAACGAAGGCTGTGGAGTTGCAACGAGAAGCGCGTTGGTCGACCTGGCGAGTGCGGCGGGGTCGTCGGTGACCTAGGTCGCGGAAGCGTTGGCGTAGCTCCGCGAACCACCTCACAGCCGGTAGCCAGAAAGGACATAAGGTCTTACCTGCAAGGCTCGCCAATGCTGCGTCAGCACTCCCAACACTCTGCTCAGCCTTAAAACCGGCAATCTGGCCGGTCTTAGTGTCTGTTCCAACAAGAGGTGAGTGATTTCAGCGGGTTGTGATTCTGTCGGAGTAACCGGGGCAGATTTCCGGGTGGAGGGGGTTTGCGGGCGAGCACGTTCGTGATTCACCATCTGCGTGACGCTACCACCGACTGATTCGCTTGAAGGCCTGTCGCTCGCTCAGCTCCACGGGCTGGTTGCTGCGCTGATCGGCGAAGTGCGCGGTCTTCAAACCCGGTCAGGATCGCCACCGAAGGGGCGATGTGGGGGGCGATCCGCCACCACGGCTTCTCGCCGATACCGTCGTCGTATCCGATGATGCCGGCCAGTTCCGCATTGGCGAGCATGCGCTGTGCTGGGTCCACGCCGAGCGGCTCGTCCACAAATTAATACCCATAACCTCGACCGCCGCCGCGTCGTCGACATCATGCGCCAGTTGATCTGGTGGTTCTATCGCGACCTGAAGAGCTACCGAGCTGATCCATGCCCCCAAGGGCAGCCGCACTGCGGGCCCGCTTCGAGCACCTGTTCAAACGCTGGCCCGGCTGCATCGCCGCAAGCATGAACTCCTGAGCGTTCTCGATCGTCTCGAGATCCCACTCCACACCAACGGGTCCGAAAACGACATCCGCGCCTTAGTCACCAAGCGCAAGATCTCCGGCGGAACCGTCAGTGAGGCAGGCAAGAACGCCCGCGACGTCCTGCTCGGCCTGATGAAGACCTGCATCAAGCTCGACATCTCATTCTTCCGCTATCTCGGCGGCCGCCTCGGCATACACGCACAACCGCCGATTCCACCGCTCCCGGATCTCGTTAGGCAAGCCGCTCAAGCCTGACTGCCCGGAAATCTGCCCCGGTTACCGCAGGTTTTAGTTTCTGTCTCTTGCGGCTGACCGGGCGCGTTCTTGTGCGGAATGACAGAGTGCTGCTTCCGCGGCCCGGAACGCCAGGGCCATGATGGTCATTTGAGGATTGACGCCGGGCGCTTCCGGAATGAGGCTGCCATCAGCGACAAAGAGGTTTTCGACGCCACGCACCCGTCCGTAACTGTCGACCGCGCAAGCATCCCGATGCTCGCCAGGCGGGCAGCTCGAAAACAGGTGTATGGACATCAGGTTGGTTGCCTGTTTGGGCAAAGGCTTGTTCCAGTACTCATGCACCTGATTAGGGCTCGTCCACCCTTCATGGCCGGATATGCCCGGGAACACCTTGCGGGCGCCGGCCTCAAACATGACTTGGCCAAGACGGGTGAGAACTTGGCACAAAGCGATCCAGTCGTCAGGGGCGAGTTTGAAACCAACAAGCGGCTCATTGATGCCGGGAAGCGGCCTCACCGAGCCAACTCCGCGAGGCCGTATCATGCCGTAATATGAGCCGCAAAAACGCCAGTTCCGCATCAGATCGCCGCGATTGGTCCAGTCTTCCGCAAGCGAGAGGCCAAAGATCGCGGGCGTAAATACTGATCCACCGATCCGCTGTTCCGGCATGAATTCGGTAATCGCCGTCAGAGGGAGCCGCGACTGATGCGCATCGACCGGCTCATCAAACAGCGCCGTTGCCCTGATTGTCGGGTGAACGCGCAGCGTATTGCCAATGCATTTGCGCGGGCCGGATCGGCGCAAAAGCGCCGGGGTGTGAATTGCACCTGCGCACACAAACACCATGCCGGCTTTTACGCGCACTGCCATGGCATGTCCGCCTGGATCGCGTGAACGGGCAAGGACTTCTGTGGCACGGCCCTTTTCAATTCGTATGTTGTCCACCCGCGTTTGCGTCAGCAGACGCATACCGCGGTCCACTGCCTTTGGCAGAAGGGTAATCGCCATGGACTGCTTGGCGCCGTTCGGACAAACATAAGAACAGCGGTTGGCGCCCTTGCAGCCACGTTGCCCCCGTTTCAGTTCCGACACTTTCCAGCCGAGCGCTTCGCCCCCCTTCCGCAGAATGTCGGTGGCACGTCCGAGCGGACCGGGGGTCAAGCTTGCATTTACCGCCGTCTCCGCGCGCTCGTAATATTGCGCCAATTCATCCGGCGTAAAATTCTCGATCTTATAGAGCTCGCGCCATTGATCAATGAGATTGCTATCGGCTCGCTGGGTAATAGCGCTGTTGATTTCTGTTCCTCCCCCGACGCAGCGGCCTTCGGCATAGTTAATGGGGGGGCGCCCAATCGCGGCGGTTAGTCCTCCGCTGCGCCAGGCTGCTAAAAATGCCTCGCTTGCGATAGGAGAAGCTGATGATGACGGAATATGCTTACCTTCTTCAAGCATGATTACAGAAATGCCAGCAGCTGTCAGCACATCTGCTACGCTGGCACCACCCGCGCCAGAGCCGATAATCACCGCATCTGCTTCCAGTTGCAGTGCGTTGCCCGGTTGAAAACGGCCTTTCATGTCAAGGCCTTAATTCCCTGCAGGCCGTACGTATAACAGTCTTGCCGCCACGGGCATCTGCTCATAAAATGCGAGCAGCGTCATCGATCGATAAAGGCGCACGACGGATGTGATGGGACCGGGCGATCTCTGCAGAAGATTATAAAACCTGTCTGCGCGAAGCGCGCTTGCCAACGGACCGCCCGCGCCGGCTGAAATCAAGAAGACGCAAAGGCTCAGGAAGATCGAAACGCTTCGAACCGCCAAGCGAATATGAAAGGGCGCACCTGCAATGGCTCGGGTGACGCTCGGTACGACTTCAGTTACTACGGCTGATTTTTCTTCTCCGTCGAGTAGTGGCCACGCAGGTATCAGTGTTGCCACAATCACTCGATCGAATACCATTTCAGTCTCCTCGAGCCAGAAGAATAATACCGGCCAAGACAAGACTGAGGCCAATCCGTTTGGACAGATGGAACGGTTCTCCAAAAATGTAGTATGATGCAACCGCCAGCATCGCAAACGCGGAACCCGCCAAAATCGGATAGGCGACGGACACCTCCATGGAGTCGAGAGCCTTTGCAAAAAACACCACGTTGATGCCGTAAAATAGCAATCCGCCTATAAAGCTAATTGAGAGAAACTTATCGGTTGGTCCAGCGTCGGTAGGCAGGGAGATCCTGCTCCATTTCAGCAACATATTGCCGATACAGGAATTCAAACCCGCAGCAAGAACCATGATCACAGGTGGCGTATTCATCCCGGGGCCATCCGCAATACGTAAGGAACCAGTGCCAGAATTTGCTGCTTGACCGGCGACTTATGGCGTGACGCTCTGCCTTTGCTCAGAGAGGCCTTATTGGCCTGATACCAATCATAAGTTTCGATGATCATCTGAGAATTAGAATACTTCGGCATAAAATCAAGTTCTCTCTGTGCTTTCGAAATATCGAAATACATCGAGCGCCCGTACATAAGCGAATGGTAGGGACCCAAGGGAGAAAGCCCGAGCGTACTTGCTAAATTCGCTGCAAGGGCAGTCGGCCTCATTGGAATAGACTTGATACGGCTTTCGGTTCCAGTATGGTCAATTACCGTCTGCAGAAGTTCACGCATTGTGCCAAATTCGGCCGCCCCAATATTGTATTCCGCAAATCCCCGCATATCCGATGCTGCAATGCATGCCCAGGCCAAATCATCCGAGTGAACGAACTGATATCTGTTATTCCCGCCAGCAAAAACTGGAATGTCGAGGCCCCGTTCTATCCAGTCAAAGAGAATTTGGACGATGCCAAGGCGGCCGTGTCCGAGAATGGTCCGCGGGCGCACAATCGCCACATCCAGACCATGGCGTTGCATTGCCTCCTTGCAAATCATTTCTCCTGCCAATTTTGCGCGTCCGTAGTCTTCAGCAGGATTGGTCACTGTATTCTCTGTGACGGGATTCGCTTTGGGGACGCCAAAAACAGCGCTGGAAGAAGTATAGATCAGCTTCACGACTCCTGCCGCAACCGATTCGTCGGCAAGGATCTGAGTACCGTCCTTGTTGATGGACCAGAATAGGTCCACATCCTTGGCTAAAGGCACTTGGGCAACGTTGTGGAACACCTTTTTGACGCCGGAGACTGCTTGTTTGACCGCGTTACGGTCCAGGATCGTGCCTTTGAAAAATTCCAGATTAGGATGACTGAAGCCAGGGAAATTTAGGTCGAACACGCGAACGTGGGTTCCTTGCTCAAGTAACTGTTTGGTCAACAATTCCCCAAAATATCCCGAACCGCCGGTAACTAGAGCTGTATTCACCATCTCTGACCTACAAAAAGCTGAAACCCAATTTCAAGAAACTGCTGAGACCACTTGTCAGCCTTTCGTTCGTGCGGACCGCTATCATGCGGTTCAGTGCAAAACCTAGTCCCTTACTGCGATGCATTTGCTGCCAATCAAGCATGTTCCGTGCCAAAGGGAAAAATGTTTTGTATCAGAACGATAGCGCCATAACTGCCGTGTCGCATATTCGACATCGTTAGATTGCAGACAAAAACAGAATGCAGTTGTCTTTAGCAGTGTGGATCGATTGGCCATGTACGGAGAACTGCTCTTTGGTTGCCCGAGCCATGGAGTCCCAGCAGGTTAGGAACAGCATGAGCAAAAGACACGGCCTGGATGCCGATGCCGCGGGCTGTCACCCAAGTGCCTCTTGCGGGTTCTGGCCGGCCCAAGGAAGCGGACTGGGCGGCGGGGATGAGGACGAACTGGCAGTCGCGCGATTAAAACACCGAGGCCTATAAGTGTTTTGATGGCGGGAAGGCAGCTCATCCGCGGCGCCCCCTCGGTTCGGCTGTTCGCCCTTGTCGCGCAGTGCGAGTTCTTCGGATGACAGGATGTCAAGGGCCGCCGAGGCCAAGAATTCCCTGGTCGGGACGACGCACGACATGACCGCGCGCCTCCAGAGCGCGGTATCTTCAGCCAACCAAGCTATGGCGGATTCGATCGATCGTGGATGCTCCGTCGTCAAAGACAGCGCTCAAGGTTCTCTCTCCCGAGCCATGAAAGGCCGGCGGCGTAGCCGCTGGGCTTTCACTTCGGAATCTACCTGCCGATTAACGGAACTGCTTGTTCAATTGAAGGCGCGTGCCACCGAAGACACCACGGCGGCGAAAGTTATTTGAGAGCTGATCCCTAACCTCCAACCCAACTTACGGTTGGAGTGGATCCACTCATGAAAGCGCTGGAGTGACACAAGGGGCTCTCGTGGATGGATGCTATGCACGAACTGCAGCGGATCCGCCAAGATTGCGGCGACGGCGCCGAGCGAGACAACCCAAGCTGAAGAAGGTGTAGCAAACAGCCACATCGCGAGCGCTAGGCCTGCGCAGGCGTCAACACCAATGCAGATCAGATCGATTACTACGTCTCGGTTCAATCTAAGGCGCCGATTGTCGGCACCCTCCCCAACTGAGATCGACCGAAGCGGGTAGTCCCAATGCGGAATGGCATCGATCGCAAAATGGCTCGCAAAGCCAGCCACGGCTACCAGGATGGGATCGGAAGGAAATAGACTGGCAATCGCGCCGCCAACGACTGCATGTGTGCTCAAAATCATTGGGAAGCATCTCCGCGCTGGTTTTCGTTGTCACGAATTAAGCCTAGACACGATATAGCTCCGCCTGACCTCTGGCCCGACTATCTGGCTTGTTCCGCATATTTTATGCGGGGACTACTTTTTCGGTGTCTCTTTGTCCAGTTGGGTCAAGCCGCTTCCAGCAGTCGGCTCCTGAGAAGTGGATCGGGGGCGCCCGTACATCGATCGTCTTGAGGCGGTTGATCTTGGCCTTCGACCGGGCTCATGCTCCAGGGGCTGGGTGATTGCCGCCCGCACAGCTCAATGTACTGCAGGGGCTCGCGATCCTGTGTCTCCTATCAAATTGTAGTGAGCAGGGGCTTCCATCTCCATATCTCTCCGCTCTGACAAGGTTGCCAGCTTAACTGGCAATCGAAACATCGTGTGGGTTCATCGTGCGTTCGATTTCGTCGATTTCACGTCGCAGAATCTGAACGAAGTCGCCTACGCTGCACCTCCGCAGCCTTGCGCTAGTCATGTTGATGGCGAGCGCGCCTGCTACATTTCCGCTTTCTAGGATGATTGGCACCGCTATCGCTGAAATTCCTTCCACAAGGTGCCCGTCATCCACGGCATAGCCGCGCCCGCGGATCTCTGGCAGCGCATGCCGGATTTCGTCCGCTGTCAATCCATGGTAGCGCTCGAATTGTGGTGCGTTGGTTTCTAGAATGACCTCGGCTTGGTTTGGTGGCAGCATGGCCAAGATCGCCTGGCTGGCGGGACCCACCCCAAGGGGTATCTGGCCACCGACCTGTCCGGTGAGGCTGTCGATTCGGTAGCCGCCGTCCTGTCGGTCGACACAGACGGTGTTGAAGCCGTTGCGAGCCATAAGAAAGACAGTATCACCCGTTTCGGCCGCAATTCGTAGCAAAGCAGGATGACAAACGCGTCGCATACCCGTCGTGTCCGCAGCTTTCGCTCCGAGCGCAAACAGGGCTAGCCCCAGTCTGTACCGCTTTGTAGTGTCGTCGCGCTCGATGTAGCGATGTCGCTCCAGGCCGCTGATGATGCGATGTGCCGTCGACATATTTAGGCCGAAGGCTTCAGCAATCTCGGAAACCCGCGCACCGCCGCGGCCGAGCTCTCCAAGATGATTCAAGATAGCGATGGAACGGTCCAGCAATTGGGTTCCAGTCGCCTTCTCCTTCTTTTCGTTCGTCTTCACGTGCACCTCGATCAACCGGCCGACGGATCAAAACAATCCGCAAGATCGTCACCCAACTATCACGACCGCTCTCAACGTGGCTAGCGACAGGGCTATTGGCAGTTGGCCTCGAGCGCTGGCTCATCTATCGAGACAAAGCGCGGAATTGGTCGTTGCAAAGTCTCCATTAGGCTCCCTAGCTCGCCATCTCGAAGATCCCGAAATGCCACCAGAAACATTTCCAGATGCTGCTCGTCCAGTCTGGGCCGTGCCACGTTTCGAAATTTGTTCTCCAAGGTAGCCCAGCCCATCGGGTTTGTGGGCTCACCCAGTGGGGCGAGAACCTCCTTAGACAGCCGTTCGTTCTTCGTCCTCATTATCACGCGTGCTGGAACGGACTGCGGGAATGTCGCGTCAAAGCCGCGATCAACCCGCAACTGAATTCGCCTCGCAAGTGCGATCGTATCGGAATCAGCTAAGTCCCTGTTGGTGATCTGCAAAAGCGCCTCGGCTTCTTTTGTTAACGCCATGGCCACGCAGAAGGGGACGCTATACTGGGCGGATTCCGTTGTGCGTGGCGCCACTTCGTTGTTCAGACGAAGTGCCCATGAAAACGTTTCTATTTCTATCGCCTGTATTTCGGTGGCATGCAGCCCATGCTCAGCCTTAAGAGCCAAGACGGCATCAATCGCAGAATGCGCCCAACGGCAACAACCGTAAGGCTTGAAATAAATGCCGCTGATTGCCCACTCGGTTCCAAGCCCATCGAGGAGGCGACCGCGGTCGAAGACCCTTTCGTTATCCAGCAGGTCGTCCGGCCCGGTAAAGCCCTGGGCCGCGAGTTCGACCGCAGCGAGAGCTGCAGCGGTTGCCCATGGGATACCCTCTTTCACGTGGTTGCCCATAACCTTCGAGTAGGCGATCGCGGAAAGGTTCGGCGCAGTCGAGCCGGCTATAGCAATGGCCTGCTCGATTGCGCGGGGCTCGAGACCGCGCAACCACGCTGCCGCCGCGGCAGCGCCGTAGCCAACCCATGGGCCTGAAACGAGTGTCGTCAGAGTTCCAAAATCCCGCGAGGCAGCCACGCGGACGGCGATTTCATAGCCGAGCGCGATCGCGGGTAGTATCCGGTTGGTCGGACATTTGAATTCCGCTGCTGTGGCCATAACAGCGGGAATGATCGACGCCCCGGGATGCCCGGCCGCCGCTCGATGACCATCATCAAGATCGAGGCTCGACGCACTCGTTGAATTAACGAAGGCCGCGCCGGCCGCACTGGTGCGATGCTTGGTGAACCAAATTGGGGCATTTCCATGCTGCCAGATCATCAAGGCCGCATTTCGTGCTGCGACTGTCGCATCTTCATTGACGCCGGCGAGCGCAGCTGTCGCCAAATCCAGAACCGCCGCTTTCACTTGTTCAACAGCGAGATCGTTGACCTCGCGTACCTCGGAAAGGAAATCTGCAAAATGTCGGGCAATGGTCATGGAGCTGATGCCACCTGTGAACGGATTGAAGGCTTTTTGATATAGGAACTATCATTATATGAAAGATATCACTTGTAAATCCCACAATATGGATGTACAGGTTAACTGTGGATGTCGAGTTGGCTGGCTGGGACCAATGGCAGATCGCGCTTTAAAGCAGTTGGAAAGGTTGCGGGCGGCCGTTGCTGCCTCTGACCAGCATCCAATCGTCATTGATGAAGTTGGGACATCCAGACGACAAGCTTATCCCAGGTCGCGCAACCGGGATCAGGCCGGGTGCTCGTCGGCGGCGAGCGGCGGCTCAGGCGGCCTTCACGGATCGCATGGTCAGGACGGCACCCTCCCGCCGACTACACCTCGTTCCGCGAAGGCCGCCACTTTCGGCTCTATATTTCGACACTTTAAATGCACATACATGGGATGAGCACATGACCGCGAACCGGCAAGCGTTTACAACTGAGGAATTTAAGACGCGCGTGGCGCGAGTGCAGTCAGAAATGTCGGTGCGGGGAATCGATATTCTCTTGCTGCACGCTCCAGAGAATATCTACTACCTTACCGGCCACCAGACATCGGGTTATTTCGCCTACCAGACCGTCGTTCTCGCTCAGGCCGGTGACCCGCAACTACTGTTGCGCTTTCTGGAAAAGGGGAATGTCGACGAATATTCGTGGCTCCCGGATGCCTCCACTTGGAAGGAAGGCGATGACGTTGTGGAAAAAACGCTCGCCCTGGTGCGCGGTTTCGGTGCCGCCGGCAAACGCATCGGACTGGAGAAAAGGTCCTGGTTTTTGACGTCTGCAATCGCAGATGCGCTGACCAATGGACTTAGCGATGCCACGATTGTGGATGCGAGCTTGCTTGTCGATCGCGTTCGCGTGATCAAATCACCCGCCGAGGTCGGCTACATCCGACGTGCAGCACAGATCGCCGAAATCGAGCAGCAGGTCGCGTTTGCGACCATTTGCGATGGAGCCACGGAGGCCCAGGTTGCTGCTGCCGTTTTCGCGGCAGGCGTGAACGCCGGCTGCGAATATACCGGCCTGCCACACCACATCATGTCCGGATACCGCTATAATGTGTGCCACGCGAACTGGAGTCCGAAGATCATCCGCCGTGGCGAATTAGTGCTCTTCGAGTTCTACGGATGTCTCGAACGCTATCATGCAACGCAGATGCGTACCGTGGCCATCGGCCACGCTTCGGACGAGGTAACCCGGGCCGCCGACATCGTTGTTGCCGCTCAGGATGCCGGCATTGCTGCTATGAAGCCCGGAGCTTCGGCCCGCGAAGTCGATGCGTTGGTGCGGCAGCCAATCCGCAAGATCCGGCCCGAGTATTACAATCGAACCGGCTACTCGACCGGCATCGGATTCCCGCCGAAGACTGCAGAGTGGGAAGCGCTCGACTTCAATGAACAGGAAGATTGGGAACTAAAGGAAGGCATGGCCTTCCACATGCTGGCGCTGGCCTGTGGGTTTGGCATCAGTGAAACTGTCGTCGTAACGAGCAATGGGGTTGAGCGCCTCACCGGTTCGAACGGGCGTGCACTTCTGATCAAGTGATCAGAAACTAAGAGGGGTCCTAACAAAGGGAGTAAAGAGCATGACAGACAAAATCTTCAATATCCGCGTTGACCGCAGAAGCTTTCTTGCTGGCTCGGCTGCAATTGCAGCTTCAACGCTGCCATCACCTCTGATCAGATCAGCCTCTGCACAGGAGTTTGCGGGAAAGCAGATTAGGGTCCTTACGTGGTCCGATCCGACTGGCCAGGCCGCCGTAAAGAACATTATGCAAACCTTCGAGGCAAAGACCGGCGCCAAGGTCATTGCCGACCTTACCGGTAGCACATCAGATATGATTGCGAAGATCAAGGCGTCCGCATCCAAGCCGCAATATGATGTCGTCGTCCTATCGGGGTTTGGCGCGGACTCTTTGGCCGAAGCCGGGCTTCTAGAAAAGCCCGATACTAGCGCAATCGCCAACCTTTCCCGGGTCGATCCCAAGTATCAAACCGGTGCCAATGGTCATGGGATCGGCTACTTCCTTTGGAGTGACGGCCTTATCTACAATACGAACCGCTATACCACCCCACCGAAATCCTACGATGTAATCTGGAACGCGGCCAATGAGGGTAAGATCGTACTTCCCACACCGGATAATCTCGGTGCGCTTGAACTAATAATTGTCGCAGCGAAGGCCGCTGGCGGTGACCTCAAGAATCCTGACCCAGGATTTGAACTGCTGAAAAAGATGAAGGGTAAGGCCTTGGCCGTCACAACGAACTCGAACCAAATCGCCGACTTGTTTCGTTCGAACGCCGTGAATGCAGCAGGTGTAATGTCTCCTTTAACTTTCTCGACATTCATCCCGAACCCGGAGTTCAACATTGGTGGCACGTATGATCTCGCCGAAGGTTTCTTCGTGGATCTTCAGTACATGGTCATCCCGAAAGGCCACCCAGGCGATGCTGCAACCGTGAATGCATTCCTTAATCACGCTCTTGATCCAGTGGTGCAAGGTAAGATGGCCGAAGAGGTCTGGTACGGTCCAATCAACCAAGATGCAATTTTGTCGGACAAGGCAAAACAGAGCCCGTTCATTCCAAGCCCCGCAGTGATCAAGGAACGCGCCAACAGGTTGGATTCTGGCTTCCTTGCTTCGGTGCGTGACGACTGGATCCAGCGCTACACGGACGCAGTAATGTAAGATCAGGTTCGGTGTTGGGTCGGCCACTTGGCCCAACACCGGCCCGCCTCATCTTTCACAAGTGCAATCTTCTGAGGTGACATGGAACAGAATCCTGTCCTTGAGATCCGCAACCTCTCACGCACCTTTGCTCATGGTGCTGTGAGGGCAGTCGACCATATCGATCTGGACGTGCTACCGGGCGAGATCATGTCAATCCTCGGTCCCTCCGGCTGCGGCAAGACGACGATCATGCGCATCATTGCGGGATTGGATTCGCCGACTTCCGGAGAGGTTCGCATTCTCGGCAAAGACGTTGCGGGAAAGCCGCCGCACAAGCGCAATGTCGGTTTGGTCTTCCAGTCGTTGGCAATCTTTCCTCACATGAGCGTCAAACAGAATGTCGCCTTTGGCCTGCGCATGAAGGGTCTCGCCAGCAACCTGATCGAAACCAAAGTCGCCAAAGCGTTGGAACTCGTACAGCTTTCGCCGGAAAGATTTGCAGGACGACGGCCAAGCGAGCTGAGCGGAGGGCAGCTTCAGCGGGTAGCTTTGGCACGGACATTGGTGACTGAACCGGCGCTGGTCCTTTTCGACGAGCCAATGGCGGCACTCGACCGGCGCCTTCGCGATTACATGGCGGTCGAACTCAGGGCTATCCAAAAGCAGCTCGGCATTGCGGCAGTCTATGTTACGCACGACCAGGAAACGGCTTCTATGATGTCGGACCGCGTCATCATCATGAGTGCCGGCAAGATCCTGCAAGCCGGGACCCCGGAGGAAATCTACGAGGCACCGAATTCTAGGTTTGTTTCCGATTTTCTCGGCGACACCAACACCCTTCGCATCGCGCGCGTGCTCCATCAGGCGGACGGGACATCGCTGGTACAGACCGATGCCGGGCTGGCAATTCGTGTCGCAAACTGCAGCGACATAGCTGAAGGAGCGTTTGTGATTTTTCGACCCGAGCAGACAATCGTTCATTCCGCCGACCCCGGCGGCGCTTTTGAGGGCAGGGTGGTGTCGTCGCAATTTCGCAGCGGTCTCCACCGCTGGCAGATCGCACTTCCCGGTGGCAACACGCTCATTGCGCAGTCGACCGAAAACAGACTTGCCTCATCCGCCGGCGAGACCGCTTGGGTTACGATTGACTCCGGCAAAGCGAGAATCGTTAGCCAATGACCGCGATCGAGAACCCCGTCGCTCCGCTCCCGTCGAGGGAAAAAGACGCGCCGATCCGCAAGCCGCCGATCAGGCTTCTTCTTCTTCCGGCTGGCACGCTGATCGGTCTCCTCTTGGTCTGCGCCCTGGTCGTCCTGCGCATGAGCGTCGGAGAGCGGAATGCCGAATGGACAGGCTGGAGTTTGAGGGCCTACATGCAATTGGCCAGCTCCAGAAACCTCGGCATCATAATAGACACTATCTGGATGGCGCTGCTGAGCGCTCTGATTACGACGCTCGTAGCCTTCCCCATCGCGCTTTTCCTGACACGGACGACATCGCCAATCGCCCGACGGCTGGTGCTGATTGCAATCCTCTTGCCGATGATCATCAGCCTGCTCGTGCAAAGCTTCGGCTGGATGGCTATTCTCGGGCCGAATGGGCTCCTCAACCAAGCGATTTCAGCCGCAACCGGAATCGAACGGCCTTTTTCGCTGCTCTTCAACCGCGCGGGTGTCATGCTCGGGCTCGTACAGACGAGCATCCCGCTCGCCGTCTTGCCCGCCGCCGCCGCGCTGCGCTCAATTCCTCTATCGCTTGAAGAGGCAGCAAATGTTCTTGGAGCAAACCGGATCAGAACCTATCGGCACATAATTCTGCCGTTGGCCTGGCCGGGCATGGCTGCGGGGGCCATTCTTGTCTTCGGGTTCAACACGGGTGCGTTTGTCGTGCCGTTGCTGCTGGGCGGGTTGAAGGTGACGACGATTGCGGTCGTAATCCGCGATCAGATGGGCTCGCTTTCCAACTGGCCGCTCGGTGCAGCACTATCGGTTTTGCTGATCCTGTTGGCACTCGCCGTGCAGTCGCTCAACCGCCTCATCGTCCGCACCAACGTGGAGATCAAGGGATGAGCATGCCGACCGCAACCGGGCGCTTCGGAATCGAGTGGCAGCTTGTCAATGGCATCACTTGCATGCTGCTGGCGCTGATGCTTGCACCAATCTGTATGGTCCTGGTGATTTCGTTTACCAGCGGCGAGACGTTGCAGTTTCCGCCGCCGGCGCTTTCACTGCGCTGGTATCAGGAGGTCTGGACAATGCTGGTCGGTCCGGACGCCGGGATCGGGAGATTGCGGGAGTCACTGCTTGTCAGCCTGGAAATCGCGGCCCTAACTTCGCTTGTGTGCGTGCTTGCTGGTGTCCCGGCTTCCTATGCGCTGGTGCGATATCGTTTCGCCGGCAAGACGCTTATCGAAGAGTTGATCGGTCTGCCGGTGGTATTTCCAGCCGTTGTGCTTGGAATTGCGTTGCTGGTTCTGGTAAGCGCCTCCGGTCTCGATTTTGGCATCTTTCAGATCGTCGTTGCCCATTCGATCATCGGACTGCCGTTCCTCATGCGCAACTGCATGGCGGCGATGCGCGGCATTGATCCGATGTTGGAGGAGGCTGCGATGACGCTTGGTGCTTCCGCGCCTAAGGTCTTTCGGGAGATTGTCTTGCCGCTTGCCAGCGGCGGTATCGCCTCCGGCGCCATCCTCGTCTTCATCTTGTCTTTCAATGAATTCACGCTCAGCTATTTTCTCTACTCCGTCGATGTCTTCCCGCTCTCCATTTGGCTTTTCCAGCAGGCGAACACATCCTTTAGCCCGGCGGTGTTCGCCGTGTCGTCGCTCATCGTCGTCGTCAACGTAGCGGCAGTCTTGGTCGTTGACGCGGTGATCGGAAGTCGCGGATCGGCCGCCTAGGAGCACACCAGAGGATTTGTTCAATGATATTTGACCCGTTCTGGTCAATCGAGCAACTATCGGAACGCTTCGCTCGGCGGGAACTGTCGTCCGTGGAAGCTGTAACGGAGCTCGTCAGGCGCATAGCGGCATTGGATGGCCGGCTGCACGCCTTTTGTCAGGTCGATGAGGACGGCGCGCTGGCACGCGCCCGAGCCGCGGACGAAGCACGAGCTAACGGAAATTCCACGTCCCCTCTGCTCGGCGTGCCGTTAGCCGTGAAGGACATCTTCGATCAGGCCGGGCATGGCACGCATGCTGGCTCCAACGCTCTGAATGACAGGCTGCCAATCCGATCGGCAAATGCCGTCGAAAAGCTCGAATCCGCAGGCATGATCGCCATCGGCCGCACCAACATGGTTGAGTTCGCCTATGGCGGATGGGGAACAAACCAAGTTCAGGGCGCGCCGTGCAATCCCTGGGGTCTGGACACTCATGTCGTTGCAGGCGGCTCAAGCAGCGGCTCGGCAGTTGCGGTCGCTGGTGGATTCGCCCCAGCCGCTTTGGGTACCGATACTGGCGGCTCGATCCGCACGCCTGCCGCCTGGTGCGGAATCGTCGGCCTCAAGACTTCAGTCGGGCTAGTCGGGCGCGGCGGTGTCGTGCCGCTATGCCCGACACATGACAGCGTCGGACCGATGACCCGTACCGTCCGTGACGCCGCGCTTCTGTTGGAAGCTATGGTGGGGTCGGATCCTCGCGATGTCGCCACGTGGCACGTTCCCTCCGTGCGTTCCCTTACCACGATCGAGGACGGCGTGAAGGGCCTGCGGATCGGAATGCTCCACGAGCGGGATTTGGCAGGCGTCGAGCCCGACATCCGGATGCTGCATGATCGCGCAATCGCCGATCTGACAGCTCTTGGCGCCCAATTCCACAAAATCGCTCTGCCATTGTCCATCAGCGATTATCTCGGCCGTGGCGGCGACATTATGAGCGTCGAGAGCTATGCCTTTCTCAGCGCTTATGTCGAACATCCGGACAGCCCGGTGGATCCGGTCATTGCAGAACGCATCAGCCGCGGCCGCGACATCAGCGGACCGGCTTACTACCGCCTTCTCGAAACCCGCCGGCTGGCGCAGATCGGCTTTCAGGAAGCGGCAGCAGGATTTGACGCGTTCGTCGCGCCTGGCTCGCATCGAAGTCCAGTACCGCTTGGCGAGGTAGACGAAAGCCAGCCTCCCAATCATTTTGGAAGACTGGTGAACTATCTCGATCTCGCCAGCCTAGTAGTCCCGGTCGGATTGACATCAAATGGCCTGCCAGCTGGCCTGCAGATTGTTGTCAGAAAATTCGACGATGCCTTGGCACTTCGCATCGGACGGACGTTGGAACGTGAGCGTGGTGGCCTGTTTGTGCCTGCGCCGGGGTTGCTGGCCCAATGAAGTCCATGGCTGATTTCCACAACCTGGCGAGCTCTCTCATTTACCCATGCCAATACCGGGCCCAACCGGATTGCGAGGGCTTTTGAAAACACTGCAGGTGGCTTGTGGCCCCGCCGGACAAGTACTGAAGCGATAGACTGGCAGAGCGAGAACATGAAGAAGCTGATCAACAGTCCTGAGAAATATGTGGATGAAGCGCTGGCGGGGATGAGTTTGGCGCACCAGGGTGCCTACAAGATTTCCGGCAGCAACGGCCGTGTCATTGAACGGGCCAAGAAAAAGGCTTGGGGCAAGGTTGGAGTTGTTTCCGGCGGTGGCTTTGGGCACTTGCCGCTGTTTGCCGGATATGTCGGAGAAGGACTGCTGGATGCCTGCGCAGTCGGGCATGTGTTCGCCGGCCCGTCCTACGACGACATATCCGAGGCCTTGAACGCGGCTGACCACGGCGGTGGCGTTCTATCGGTCATTGCCAATTATGGCGGCGACACCATGGTGTTTGGCATGGTCAATGACACGTTGATCGCTGAGGGCAAGGACTGCGCCACCGTAATTGTGGCCGATGACGTTGCAAGTGCAGACAAGGATCGAGCCGACACGCGTCGCGGCGTGGCTGGGATCATCTTCGCATTCAAAGTTGCTGGAGCCGCAGCGGAAAGGGGACTCAGCCTACATGAGGTGAAAGCTGTGACTGAAAAGGCCATGGCTGGTTGCCGGTCCATAGGGGTTGCACTATCGGCCTGCACAGTACCCCAGGCGGGCGAGCCGACCTTTCATCTCGAAGAAGATGCCATTGAAATGGGCATGGGCATTCACGGTGAGAAAGGATTGTGGCGCGGGTCGCTTAAACCCGCTGACGAAATTGCCGCAGAGATGGTCGAACGCTTGTTGGCTGACCTCAAACCCGCACAGGGGTCTAGCGTGGCGGTTCTGGTCAACGGCCTGGGTGCAACACCGCTGGAAGAACTCTACATTCTGTACCGCAAAGTGGCCCACCTGATCGAGGCAGCGGGTCTGAAGATCGCCTACTCACTTGCTGGTGAATACGCGACTTCAATGGAAATGGCGGGCGCCTCGGTGAGCGTTATGCAGGTCGACGATGAATTGCTCGGTCTGTTGAATGCCCCTGCCCAATGTCCCCTGTGGAGAGCGTGATGGAGACCGTCTTCACCGGAACAGATGTAGGCGCAGCCATGCGTCGCGTCGCGCTGGCGCTCGTCGAGAGCAAAGATCGATTTAACAAGCTTGATGCTGCGGGTGGCGACGGTGACATGGGCACTACCTTGGCGACTGTTTCACAGGCGTTGCTTGCCGACGAGACACTTTATCCGAATGACGTCGGCGAGAGTCTGATGCGGATTGCAAAAACAATTGCACGGACCTCAGGCTCCAGCCTGAGTGCCGTTGTAATGACAGGACTAATCACACTGGGAAAGACTTGGTCGGCGAAACACGAAGTTGCCTGGATCGAGATGGCGCCCGCGTTGTCAAATGCCCTTGAGACCATGCAGGCCCGGTCAAAGGCCAGACTTGGCGACAAGACGGTGTTGGACGGAATAGCTCGGGTCGCAAGGAACATGGAGGGGATCTCAACTGCAGAAAAGATCATGGCCACAGCGCAACAAGCGACCGCTGACGCGCTGGCGGAGTTTCGCTCTTGCCCGGCAATCATTGGGAGGCTGCGGCTTGAGCCATCCAAAGGGATCGGAACCGACGATCCGGGCATGGTTGCATTGCAGGTTGCCGTATCGGCCATGGCAGGGTCGCTGTCTGATCGAGTAGTGGGCGGATCCAACAAATGACCGATCCGAGCACCGAATTTTCCTCCATCACACACCAAGTAAATCAGACGCCCAGGCCGATCCCCGCGAGAGCAGATGTTGTGGTGGTAGGCGCCGGCATCATCGGAACTGCCACCGCCCTGTTCCTTGCACTACGGGGGCTGTCTGTCGTCGTGTGTGAAAAAGGTCATGTCGCATGCGAGCAATCCAGCCGCAATTGGGGGTGGGTGCGCAAGATGGGGCGCGATCCAGCCGAGCTACCCATGGCTATCGCCAGCGCCAAGCTATGGGCTGGGATGAACGCGCTTACAGGCATCGAGACAGGATTCCGCGAAACCGGCATCTACTATTTGTGCAAAGACCAGAAGGACATCCAAAAGTACGAAGAATGGCTAGCTTTCGCCAAGGTGCATGATCTCGATTCCTCCCTACTTAGGCAAAGTGGTTTGAAAGAGCGTTTCCCAACGCTCAAGGGTCATTGGGAAGGTGCGCTATTTACCAAAAGCGATGGACGCGCCGAACCTTCCATGGCGACGCAAGCCATGGCGGCTTCATTACGCACACGCGGCGGGCAGATCATTGAAGATTGTGCTGTGCGTTGCATTGAAACAGCGGGGGGCTCGGTCCATTCCGTCGTTACGGAGCATGGGGAGATTCGCTGCAAGTCCGTCGTCCTGGCGACCGGTGCCTGGACGAGACTATTCTGCGGCAACTTGGGCATCGATTTCCCGCAGTTGAAAGTCATCGGATCGGTCATGCGCACACAACGGCTCGACGGGCCTCCTGAGTGTGCGGTCGCCGGTCGGGATTTCGCTTTTCGCAAGCGCTTTGACGGTGGCTATACGATAGCCCAGAAGAACGCAAACATCGCGCAAATCGTTCCGGATAGCTTCCGTTTGTTCTTCCAGTTCCTTCCCGCCTTTCGGTCGGAAGGGAATGAAATACGACTTCGCTTCGGCAGTCAGTTCTTTAGGGAAATGAACATCCCGAAGAGGTGGCGATCGGATCAGGTCACCCCCTTCGAAACAACCCGGATTCTCAACCCAAAGCCTTCGGAAACGATCCTTAACGCGGGGCTAAGCAACCTAAGGAAAGTGTTCCCTGAGTTTGGCAATGCGAAGGTCGAAGAAAGCTGGGGATGCGCTATCGATGTCACGCCGGATGCGGTGCCCGTGATCGACACGGTCGGCAAAACTCCGGGCTTGGTAATCGCCAGCGGTTTCTCGGGCCATGGATTTGGGATCGGGCCGGCGGCAGCCCATCTAGTCGCTGATATGGTCACGGCCCAAAGGCCTATCGTACCTGCAGAGCCGTTCAAATTGGCTCGGTTGAAGCAGGCCAGAAGGCAAGAGTCGGGCTCCACTTGACGCGGGCCACATTTCAAACAACGTGACGACGCCAGCACCACCCAAGCCTGCTGCGGGCGTTACGAAGATGGATATTTCAAATGCATCCAGACAACTGAGCGCCATGGGTCGGCGCCTCTAACCCAGGGCATGGTTGGGTTCCATGCGATCATCCATTCCGATGAGGTGATGGCCCGCAGCATTCCGAGAATTAGCCGCCCAGGATTCCGGGACGCGATCGCGCGCAGTTCGGAGCTAATAACCTGATCCTTGGGGCATTTTTCAGTTGGGCAACGACTAGAGCGTGTTTCACTTAGATTGAAGCATATCCGGCATTGACGAGATAGTTGGCGCACTCTGCGGGTTGAAAGCTTTCGAGGAGCGTTCCGATACGTCGCCATGTGGCCTCGACGGTCCGTTCCGCGGCCTTTCGCATGAGATGCTTGAGCTTGGCAAAGACCTGCTCGATCGGGTTGAGGTCTGGACTGTAGGGTGGCAGGTAGAAGAGCTTGGCTCCTGCCGCGCGAATGGCGCGACGAATGGCTTGCCCCTTGTGGCTACCAAGATTGATGGGGTTGTCTAATCGCGGCTTGGGCGTCAAGGGTCTATCGCGTTGATACGGCGCTGCCGGGTGCATGGTTGTCTTCGCGGTCGACATCGGCCGCCGCATGATGGAGCTTCACGGGACGAGCCTTCAATGTGGCCCAGTCGGCCCGAAGCTGCGATTTTGGCCAAGTGAAGAACGTTGTGGGAACCCCGCGGTGGTAGTTGACGGCTGACCTGGCGAGGAATGACGGTCCGCTCCGGCAAACGGAGTGGAACTATGAGTTTTGGTCTTTCGAGTGGGGATCGGGTCGAGCGCTGGAGCCTGAACTCTTCCGACATTGCTTTTGTGAACGGCATTCCGGAGCTGGCGCGGCTGGGGTTTGCGGTTCAGCTTAGGTTCTTCGCCTCGCACGGCTTCTTTGTGCAGGATCACGCGGCGATTCCCCCTGATGGCGTTTTGTATCTGGCCGAGCAGCTCGACCTCCAAGCGGAAGCTGTAAACCACTATGATTTCTCCGGTCGGACCGCCCGCCGACATTGCGCGGAGATTCTGCGGCATCTCGGCTTTCGGCGTCTGAAGCGGGAAGATCGAGAGCAACTGACATCGTGGATCGCTGGTGAACTGTGCCCAACCGGGCAGTCGATTGGCGCCATGCTTGAGCATGTTTTCCTGTGGTGCCTGGACAGGCATATTTACGGACCTTCACGCAAGGAACTGGAGCGTCTGGTACGCTCGCAACGGCAGCACTATCTGGATAGCTGGCTGAGCGGAGTGCACGACCGGCTTTCAGCAAGCACGGTCGCTTTGCTGGAGGCTTCAATTGCCGAGCCGGATGGTCAGACCGGGTTCAATACGATGAAAGGCGACGCTGGCCAGGCGTCGCTCGACAACATCCTCAGCATGACGGCGAAGCTCGCCTTCATCCAGAAACTCAATCTGCCGCGGGACCTTCTCTCGGTGGCCGGAAAGGCTTGGGTAGAACAGGTTGTTCGTCGGGTCGGCGGCGAAAAGGCCTCGGAGATGCGCCGGCATGCACCTGCGCGGCAGATCGGACTGTATGCGGTTTATCTTTTTTCCCGCGAGGCGCAGCTGACGGATGCGATGGTCGATCTTCTGATCGAGACGGTCCACAAAATCGGCACACGCTCGAAACGCAAGGTCGTGGGTGATATCGCAAAGGATATTGAGCGGGTCTATGGAAAGGAACGGCTGCTGGTCGAGATCGCCAGCGCTTCGATCGAGGAGCCGTCCGGGCGCGTCTGCGATGTGATTTTCCCTATTGTCGGCAAGGACAAGCTGGCGGCGATCGTCAAGGAGAGCCAGGCGAAAGGGGCGCTCGATCGGCGTATATATAAGGTGATGCGGTCATCCTGGGCCAATCATTACCGGCGCATGTTGCCTGACTTGCTCTCGGTTCTGGAATTCCGGTCGAACAACACGGTGTGGCGTCCGGTGCTTGCAGCGCTCGACTGGATTCGGAGCAAGATAGATGACGGTTGCCGGTTCGTACCGGCGAAGGACATTCCGATCGATGAGGTTGTTCCCGCCAGGTGGCGCAGTTCCGTCATCGATGACGATGGCCGAGTAAACCGGATCAGCTACGAGCTTTGTGTCCTCACCCAGTTGCGCGATCGCATTCGCTCCAAGGAGATCTGGGTCGTTGGCGCGGACCGTTACCGAAACCCGGATGACGATCTGCCCAAGGACTTCGGTATCCGGCGCGATGCCTACTATTCCGGCCTCGACCTGACGCCGGACGCGAGGGAATTTACCTCAGCCGTTCGTGCGGAGCTTGAGCGGGAGCTGTTGCTTCTGAACGAAACGATTCCACAAAATGACAAGGTCCGACTGCTGTGGCGCGGCGAAAACCGTATCTCGATCACGCCATTCAAACCTTCGCCAGAACCCAAGGGGCTCGATGCGATCAAAGGCGAGATCGGCGGGCGCTGGCCGATGACCGGGCTGCTCGACGTGCTGAAGGAGACTGCACTCGACACCGGTCTGTTGGAGGCCTTCGAAACATCAGCGTCGAGAGTTTCCCTGTCGAGGGGGATGCTGGATCGACGGCTTCTGTTGTGCCTCTATGCTCTCGGCACGAATGCCGGGCTCAAGCGGGTCGCGGGAGCGACGCCAGATGTGAGCTACGAGGAATTGCTGCATGTTCATCGTCGTTTCATCCATGTACCGGCTCTGAGAGAGGCCTGCGCACGGGTCGCGAACGCGACGCTGGCGATCCGCAACGCAGCCGTTTGGGGTGATGCAGGCACGGCCTGTGCATCCGATTCCACGAAGTTCGGTGCGCGCTTCGCAAAAGCTGGACAGCCATTCCGCTAATTCCCGGACAGCGTTTTCTCAAAAGTCCGGACAGTTTGACGAGGTTGGTCCTCGGCAGCCTGGTTGCTGTTAGGGCTGATTGATTTCGGTGTTCTCGGAGTCGGTCAAGAGGGGCGAGGTTTTTTTCTTTCGCATGCTCTCGCCCTGGAGGGCGATGCGGTGTGCATTGTGCACGATGCGGTCGAGTATGGCGTCGGCGACCGTGCTGTCGTTAATAAGGTCGTGCCAGCTTGCCACGGGGACCTGTGCGGTGATCAGGGTGGATTTTCTCTGATAGCGCTCCTCGACGATTTCAAAGAGGTGGAAGCGCTGCTGATCGGAGAGAGTATGGGTGCCGAAGTCGTCGAGGATGAGCAACTGGGCACGGGTGAGCTTGTCGATGAGGCGGGGGAAGGAACCATCGAGGCGGGCGAGCGCGAGATCCTCGAACAGGCGCGGCACGCGCACATAGAGCACGGAGTGACCGAGCCTGGCTGCCTGCCTGCCGAAGGCACAGGCCAACCATGACTTGCCGGTGCCGGTCTGACCGGTCACGATCAGGTTCTCACGGGCGGTGAGCCATTGCCCCTGGGCGAGCGCCAGGGTGTTGCGCCGATCGAGACCACGGGAAGCGGCAAAATCGATATCTTCGATGCAGGCCTGGACAAAGCGTAGCTTGGCGGAGGCGAGCCGGTTACGGATGCGCTTGTCAGCTCGCAGGGTGACCTCGCGGTCGAGCATCAGACCGAGCCACTCATCGCGGCTGAGCTCATTGGTGCCGGACAGTTCGGCCAATTCGCGCCAGGCGGCGGCCATGCCAGTCAGCCCGAGGGCCTGCATCTGGTCGAGGGTTTGGTTTGTCAGCATTCTTTGCTTCCTTCACTGGTAATAGGAACGGCCACGGATATTGGTGTGTGCAGGCGTGGGCGCCGCTTGTTCAGCCTGCGGTTGCTGCCGGTCGAGGCCGGATTTGAGGATGGAGGCGACGGAGGAATAGGCGATGGCATTGATGGTGAGCGCCCGCTTGCAGGCCGCATCGAGGCGCTGCGATCCATAGCGCGGCGCCAGCGACAAAATCCCCATGGCCGAGCGGTATCCCTGTTCCGGATGCGGCCTGTCGCGCATCATGCGTTCGACCAGGATGGCGGCGTTGGGGCCGATCAGGGTCGCCCGACCGATCAGATTGGCCGGCGTGGTGTTGGCGTAACGCTGATGCGCCTTGGGCATATGGTCGTTGACTGTGACGTGGCCGGAGCGCTGGGAGCGTCGGACATGGCTGGCGACACGCTGGTGATCGTGGAAGATCTCGACCACCCGTTGGGTGAGCCGCACCTGGAGGGTGCATCCGATCAGCCGATGCGGCACCGAGTAGAAGGTCTTGTCGACTTCGATATGGTAGTCGGGATGGACCTTTGCCGACTTCCATTCCGCATATTCGAATGGTGTGGTCGGCAGGGGCTTCAAGGCGGCTCGCTCGATCTCCTCGAACAGTTCGCGGCGGCTTCTGCCGATATGGCGCATCGGCCGGTTGTTCAGATCCTCGAGCAATTCGGCAATCGCCGTATTGAGGGCGGCAAGCGAGAAGAAGGTGCGGTTCCTGAGCCGGGCTAGGATCCAGCGCTCGACGATCAACACCGCGCCTTCGACTTTGCCCTTGTCGCGCGGCTTCCTGCTGCGTGTCGGCAGGATCGTGGTGTCGTAATGCTCCGCCATGGCGGCGAACGTCGCGGTCAGTGTCGGCTCGAACCACAGGGCCTTGGCCACGCCCGACTTCAGATTGTCGCATACGATTGCCTTGGTGACCCCACCGTAGAAGGCCAGTGCACGCACCTGACCGTCGATCCAGTCCGGCAGCTTCTGGCTGGAGCTGGCAAAGGCGAAGGTCAGGTTGGAGGCGCCCAGCACCGCGACAAAGATCTGGGCCGGATGGATGACACCGGTCGCCGGATCAATCACCGGCACCGTCGGACCGGCATAGTCGGTCTGCATCACGGCACCCGCCGCGTGCCGATTGCGGAACACGGCGCTTGTCCGATGCCGGAAGGCGGCAAACCGCTCACAGAACCACGTGAAGCCATAGCCGTCGGGATGGCTGGCGCGGTATTCCTGCCATAGAAGCGTCAGCGTCACGCTCTTGCGCTTCATCTCCCGGGCAACCAGGGGCCAGTCCGGTTCACTCAGATCCTGAGGTGGGCGACCGGCGCGGCCGAAGAGAAGCCGCTCCAGCTTTGCATCGTCATCACACCCGCTTGGCAGGGGCCAGGAAAGCCCGGCTTCCCGGGCCCGCAGCAAATAGGTCGATACCGAGCTCTTGCCGATCTCCAGCCGCTCGGCAATCTCGCGCACCGAAAGACCCTCTCCATGGGTCAGGCGCAGGATCGTCCGGATATCCCTCACTGTCGTTCGTCTTGCTTGCTTCCGTCTCGGCATCGGCCCCTCTCAACGTTCTCGTGAGAGGCCTACCCGCAAGACGGCGCAGCCGCGAACCTACCGTCACACCGCCGCCGGAAACTGTCCGGGATTTAGCGGAATCGCTGTCCGGGAATTACTGAAAACCCTGTCCGGAGATTACCGGAAAGCCTGTCCGGACTTTTCCGAAACCCGCA